>DATMNF010000084.1:0-24052 GCA_035569355.1 Steroidobacteraceae bacterium | reverse complement strand
CGAAAGTAGCTGGCTCCCAGAAAAGCGGCGACGTCGGCCTTCCAGTTGGTCACGAACTGCACGCGAAAGCCGGCAAAACCCACGTGTTCGTGCATCAATTTCGGATCGATGCCGGCCTTGTCGAATTCGAACATCGCCGGGTCATAGACGATTTCGTGCGACTGGCCGTCAACGATTTCATAGAGGCGCACCGGCTCGGTAAAACTCCGGCCGACGTGAAAGAACTGCAGTCGAAACGCGAGCCCCAAGTTGGCCCAAAGAGCGTGATCCGAGCGAAAGCGCAACGATTGGAATTGATCGTAGCTGAGCTTCGCCATCGCCGGCGGCAGCGTGTCCTGCGAGGCTTGAAACGCACTGCCGGCGAGCTTGCGAGCTTGGCCCTTGAGCCAGGCATATTCGAACGGCTGGCTCGGAGCGGCTCCGGCCGGCGCCGCGGCGGGCGGCGAAGGGCTGGCGGGCGCGCCCGCGGCCGGCGCGCCGGCGGGCGGGGATGCGGCGGCCGCAAATTCGGGATAGGCCCATTTGCCGGCCGCCAGCGCCAAGGCCGATTGGAGTAGTGTGCGTCGTCGAACCGTCATTCTCAGGGTCCTTTAAATCAAGAATAAGGGATGCTCGGCATCGGGCAGCAGAGCGAGCTGATTGAGCAATCTAGCGTCGCCGGCGACCTCAACGCGTTCGATGGGCGTCAGCCACGCGAGTGCCTCATCCAGCGAGCGGGCATCCTTGAGCTTCTGCTCCGCTGTGAAAGTGTATGGGTCGGGATGACCGCGCGGATCCGCCGGTCTCGCCAAATTGCCGTTGATGTGCGCGAGACGCGCTTCGCGATGGCGCGCCAAGTGACGAAGGCCGTCCTCCGGCATCGGGCCTGCCTGACGCACCAATTCGCCACGGCGCATCACCAGGGCCGGCGTTTCGGTCTCCTCCGGGGTGCGCAGCAATGCCAACCGCGACAGGATTCCGCCCAAGCGTTGACTGCCGCTGGCGCGCGACAAGGGCACCGCCAAGAACAGTCCCAGCAGCGCCGGCGACAACCACGCGAGCAGCGGCGGCGACAGAAACCACACGATGACCGCGGTGACGCAACTCAGCAACATGTGCCGCTTGTGGTAGTGCCATGCATCGGCCCAGCTGGTGCCCCCGCCTTCGCGCCGCTGCGGTTTCCAGCCGGAATCGCGACCCATGAACACCTCGAAGACATGCCGGCTTTGGATCAGCATGAGTATCGGCGCATACAAGGCGGAGAGAATGACTTCCAACAAGAAGCTTGCGGCGACGCCGATGACGCCGCCGCCGCCGCGGCGAATGCGCCTCGACCACAAGGCGTACATCAGACCCAGCATCTTCGGAACCAACAGTATCACCATGCTGAACCAGAACAGGGTCACCATGAGCTGCACATCGAACCGCGGCCAAGTCGGGAACAGCTGAAAGTCGTGATTGAAATACTCGGGACGGATCAGGTGCGACTGCACCGCGAGTGCAAAGCCGATGCCGAGCATTACCAGCCACAGCGGCGAGGATAGGTAGCTCATGATGCCGACGCCGAGATGCATCCGGCTGATGAAGCTCAATCCCGAGGAGCCGATGATTTTCATGTGCTGCAGATTGCCCTGAGCCCAGCGGCGGTCGCGAACGGCGACATCGATCAGCGACGGAGGGGATTCTTCCCAGGAGCCGCCGCAATCGGTCGCCATGCGCACCTTCCAGCCGCCGCGCCGCATGAGCGCTGCCTCGACGAAATCGTGCGACAGGACGTGGCCGCCGAACGGTTTGCGGCCTGCGAGTTCCGGCAAGCCGCAGTTTTGCGCGAACGCGGCGACGCGAATGATGGCGTTGTGTCCCCAATAGTTGCCGCTGTTGCCGGACCACGCGCTCAAGCCCCGCACGACGACGGGTCCATATGCGCAGGCCGCGAATTGCTGCAGGCGGCCGAAAAACGTCGTCGCGCCGATCAGCTGCGGAGCAGTCTGCAATATCCCGAGGTCCGGGTCGCCGCGCATGGTTTGCACCAGCCGCTGCAGAGTCGATGCATCGATCAAGCTGTCGGCGTCGAGAACGATCATATGGTCGTAGCGGCCGCCCCAGCGGGTCACGAAGTCTTCGATATTGCCGGACTTGCGTGCAATATTCTTCCAGCGCCGCCGATACCACACCGGCATGACGGACTTGAGCGAATTGCGCAACTGATGCACCGCCAAGGTTTCGCGTATCCAAGCATCGGCGTTCGTCGAATCGGAAAGAATCACGATCTCGAAATTGCGCTGCGCGTCGAGGCGCGCGAGAGCTTCCGCCATGGCTTGCAGTCCCGCCGTGGTGCGCACCGGATCTTCGTTGTAGATGGGCATCACGAGTGCCGTGAGCGAAGCGCCCGCCTCCGGCTTCGGCCTGGGGTCGCGCCGCTTCGAAGCGCCGGCCACCACCGAGCCTGCCGCGAACGCGATCCAGCCCAGGGAAATCGCAAAGAAAAAAATCATCAAGCCTTGCAGCAGGGTCATGCTCGCGAACCGCACGACCTGCAGCATTTGATACACGCCATAGGTCGTGACGCCGACGGTGATGGTCAAGAGGATGAAGCGCGCGTACAGAACCGCGGCGCCCGCTCGATGCCGCTCGCGCGCCGCCGGCCGATAGCTCAAGTCCTGCGGCCGCATGTCCAAACGGCTCTCCGGCGGCATCCCGCCCGAGGCGACGCGTGGCTCGAACGCGGCGGCGGGGTTCAGCTGGGGGTCCATCGATATAGCCATGTTTCCGTTATCGGGCGATCGCCGCGCATGATCCGCAATCGCAGTTCAATCAACTCGGCGTCGCGCGGGTCCATCTCGAAGCTTGCGCGCAGTCCGTGCAATGCGTTGTTCGCCATGACCGTGGAATTCGAGATTCTACCGGCGGATGCGAAGAGGTCGAGGCGCAAACCGTCGACTTTCTCCCCCGCGCCGACGAAATCCAACAAAAAGACCCGCCGCTTGCCGTCCAGACTCGCGCCCGAGCGGGTGGCGATGGTCTTTCCCAGGCCCTTCGGGAGCGGGGGTTCCGCACTCCAGGTGAGACGGTAGGCGAAGTGCGCCGGGCGCCCCGCCGGCAAGGATTGCGCAGGACGCCAAAAGGCAACGACATTGTCGTTTGTCTCGCGTCCCGACGGAATTTCGACGAGCTCGACCGAGCCTGGGCCCCAGTCGCCCTGGGGTTCGATCCAGGCGCTCGGCCGCCGCTCATATTGGGCGTCCAAATCCTGAAAATCGCTTTGCTCCCGGGAGCGCTGCACCAATCCGAAGCCGTGCGGCTGCTGCGTCGTGAAGGTGGACACCTGCAGCTTGAGCGGATTTGCCAGCTGGCGAAATATGTGTTCGCCGGATTGCGACTCGATCTGCAACCCGTCCGAATCGTGCACTTCCGGCCGATAGTCATCGAGGCGCCCGCGGTTGGTCTCGTCAAACAGGAACATCGACGTGAGCGGCGCAATCCCGGCGACACGCAATTCCGTGCGCGGGAAAAGCGTCAGGTCGACGTCCGTCAGCGTCTCGACGCCCGGTTTCACGGTGAAGCGATACGCGCCGGTCGTCGACTCGCTTTCGAGCAAGGCGTAAATGACGATTGCGCTCGCATGCGGTTCCGGCCGCTCGATCCAGAAATGCGTGAAGGCGGGGAACTCCTCGCCCGACGGTTCGGCGGTGTTGATCGCCAGGCCTCGTGCCGACAGGCCGTAGAGAAGGTTCTTTGCGACGGCCCGGTAATAGCTTGCGCCTTGGAACACCAGAAATTCGTCCCAGACCTTGGGCGAATTGACGCGGCTGCGAATCCGAAAGCCGGACAGCGGCAGCGACACCTTGCCCAGTTGCGCGGGCAGCGAGGACTCCTGTTGGAACATCGCCGGCGTCGTCACCGCGTCCTGCGCCGTGCCGTTCTCCACGGTGGACACCGTGACGGCGGTCTGCAGATTGTAGCCGGCCCGCAAGAGTTCGAGGCGAAATGGCAGGTTCGCCTCGCGCCAAATTCCGGCCTCCGGGTTGAAACGGATGCTGCGATACTGCTCGGGGCTCAATTTGTCAAGGCCGGCCGGAAGACGATTGCGCTGCGGCGCGTAAGGAACCGCGGCTCGGCGCTTTGCGTCCTCCAGCAGAGTCTCGAAACTGAACGGATACGTGGCCGGCGGCGTGTCGGAGGCGGGCGCTTGGGCGCCGCGCACCTCGGCCATGACGAGGGCGAGCGAGAGAATGAGCAACGAATTGGCAATCGAAACCGGCAAGGCTCCCCCCAACATCAGCCCTAAGGCTTAAAGCACAGATTTGCCGGATCGGAGCAATTCGGACCGTATTTACAGCGGATCCAGCCGTCTAACCTTGATGAAAGTGAGGAGGTCTGTCAACAAGGGCGCCTGATATAGTGCATTGCCATGCCGGAGCCCGCCGAATCCATCCAGGAGCCGCAAAGCGCTAGGTCGGTGCTCATGGTGCGGCCGGCGAGTTTCGGGTTCAATCCCGAGACCGCCGCCAGCAATGCATTTCAGCAAACGCCGCTCTCGAGCGGCGAGTCCGCAACGCAGGCGCAGGTGCTCGGCGAATTCGACGGCCTGGCGGCGGCGCTCGAGCGCGCCGGAGTCGAAGTGCTGATTGCCGCCGACACGCCGGAGCCGGTGAAGCCCGACGCAATTTTCCCCAACAACTGGGTGAGCTTTCACTTCGACGGCACAGTGGCGCTTTATCCGATGCTGGCGCACAACCGGCGTTGCGAGCGGCGCGAGGACATTCTCGAGCAAGTGGTGCGCAGGGGCCGCTTCCACGTGAGCCGCACGGTCGATCTCTCGCATCGCGAAGCCGAGGGAAAGTTTCTCGAGGGAACCGGCAGCCTGGTTCTGGATCGCGCGCATCGCGTGGCATATGCGAGCTTGTCGCCGCGCACCGATCTCGACGTGCTCGGGGAATTTGCCCAGCTGCTGGACTACGAGCTCGTGGCGTTCGAGGCCCAGGGCGTCGGGTCGCAGCCCGTGTATCACACCAACGTAGTCATGTCGATCGGCAGCCGCTTCGCCGTGGTATGCGGCGAGGCCATCGCGCAGCCGCTGCACCGCGAGGCGGTGTTCAGCAGGCTGCGGGCGGCAGGGCACGATATCATCGACATCACGCAGCGGCAGATGCTGGAGTTCGCGGCAAATCTATTGGAGCTCGCGTCCCCGGGCGGCCCGATCGTTGCAATGTCGATGACGGCGCTGCGCAGCCTTGGTTTGGCGCAGCGGCGCATGCTCGAATCGCACGCGGACGTGATTCCCGCCGAGATTCCCACCATCGAACGCATCGGCGGGGGAGGTGTACGCTGCATGTTGGCGGAATTGCACCTTCCGAAGCGCTAGGGGCCTGTCTGAGTATTCCGCGCGACCACGCGGAATGCTCAGACAGGCTCCTGTGCCGCATCTGATGTCATAATCGCCGGATGCTCGAACTCGGCGTCAAGATGCTGATCGCATACCTGCTCGGGACGCTGCTCGGCAGCTTGATTCTGGGCCGTTTGCGCGGGATCGACATTCGCAGCATGGGCAGCGGAAACGCGGGCGCCACCAATGCCCTGCGCACGCAAGGCAAGCTCTTTGGATTCCTGGTGCTCATCATCGATATCGCCAAAGGCGTAGTGGCAGTGCGCTGGCTGCCGGCCGTCGCGTTTCCGGCTGTCGGTATCGATCCCGGCCTGCCGCGCGAGTGGCTGACCCTCGCCTGCGGATTCGCCGTGATCGTGGGGCACGTCTATCCTGTTTGGTTCAGCTTTCGCGGCGGAAAAGGGGCAGCGACCGTGGTGGGTGTGGTCGCGGCTTTGGACCTGCGCCTGCTCGTGCCCTTGGTCGCGAGCTGGTTCGTCGTGGTGTTGCTGACCGGATATGTCGGTCTCGCCACCATGCTCTCGGGCGTCGCTCTCGTGATCGCTGTTTATGTCCTCGAGCCGGGCAATCTTCCGCTGCTCGGCTTTTGCGCCGCAGTGACGTTATTCATCGTCTACACCCATCGCGGCAACATCGCGCGCATGGTCGCGGGTCAAGAGAATCGCGTGCGGCGGCTATGGCTGTTTCGATCGCGAGCCGCCTAGGAACCGGAAGCCCGGATCCTCCGTTGCTGCTGGTATTGCTGGCGGATGGCCAGCTGCGTTCCGGCGAGTGGCTGGCGAAGGAACTCAACGTGAGCCGGGCGGCCGTTTGGAAAGGCGTCGAGCGTTTGCGAGCCTTTGGGTTGCAGGTGCAAGCGCTGCCGCGGCGCGGTTACCGGTTGTCGCGCCCGGTGGAGTTGCTGGACGCGCAGCGCATCGGCGTTGAGCTTGGTCCGCAGCGCCTGGCGCGGGTGCGCACGCTCGAGCTGAAGTTCGAGGTCGATTCGACCAACACCCGTCTTTTGGCCGCCGTCCCGCCCCCGCCGGGCCGCGCCGACATTTGCTTGAGCGAAATCCAGCATTCGGGACGCGGTCGCCGGGGTCGGCGCTGGATTGCACCGTTCGGCAGCGGCATTGCGGTGTCGGTCGCCTGGACCTTCGGCGATGGCGTGCGCACGTTGCCGGCCCTGAGCTTGGCAGTTGGGGTGGCGGCATCGCGGGGCCTGGCGCGCGCAGGAGCGCGGGGCATATCGCTCAAGTGGCCGAACGACATATGGTTCCAGGACCGCAAGATCGGCGGCGTGTTGATCGAACTGCGTGCCGAGGCCGGCGGCCCTGCGCACGTCGTGATCGGCTTGGGGCTGAATGTAGCTCTGACGCCGGCGGCGCGCCGCGAGATCGAGGCGCAGGGTGGGCGCGTCGCGGCGGCGGCGGACGCCTGCACCGCGGCGCCGTCGCGCAATTTGGTTGCCGGCGCCATCTTGGACGAGGTTTTGAGTATGCTGGCACAATTCGAGCACGGAGGCTTCGCCGCGTTTCGGGACGAATGGTCGGCACTCGATGCTTTGCGCGGTCGGCCGGTGCGGGTCGTCCTCGCGAATGCGGCCATTTCCGGCACCGCGCGCGGCGTGGATCAGGAAGGCGCTTTGCTGCTCGATACCGGGGACGGGGTGCAACGATTCGTGTCGGGCGAGGCTAGTTTGCGCGTGATCGAGGGTGACACTTGACGCTTTTGAAGAGCATTGTAGCGTGTCTGGTCCTGGCCAACGTCGGCTACTTTTTGTGGTCACGCGGCATCGCCAACACTGCGCAGGCGCCGGCGCAATCATCTCCCGCAGTCTTGAAGTTAGCGTCCGAGTCGGCTGGGGCTCTGCGCCCGGCGAGCCCCGGTGCGGGGAGCGCGGGCGGCGACAGGGCCGCCGCGGGCAGCAGCGGCATGGCGACCGACGGCGGCGGTACGGATACCCAGCGCGCCGAGGCCGGCGAGAGCGCGAGACCTCAGCTCTTGACCAACGTGAAACGTTGTATCACCGTCGGTCCGTTCCGCGACGTTTCCGAAGCTGCCCACGCCGCAGCGACTCTGCGCGGCGGCGGCTACGATCCGAGGCAGCGCGTCGCCGATGGCGACGTCTGGGCGGGGGTTTGGGTCTATCTGCCGCTGCCCCCGTCGCGTGCCGCCGGGGATCAAATATTGGCCAAGCTCAAGGCGGGCGGCGTCGACGACGCGCTGGAAATGCCCGGCCCCAACGATGGCTCCGTGATCTCTCTCGGCCTCTTCAGTGAACCGAAGCGCGCACAGGCGCGAGTTGCGCAGGCGCAGGCGCTGGGTTTCAATCCGGGAATCGCCGACCGCAAGCGCACCGGCAACGTCTACTGGATCGACATCGATTTGAAGCCGACCGACAGCTTATTGAATCCCGCCGATTTGCAGGGGGAGGCCGGACACATCGTGCGCCTCGAGGTCAAGGGCTGTCCGTCGATTCCCGGCGCCTCGCCATGAAAGCTCCGCACGCAGCGCTGCGGTTCGCCTGCGGAATCGGTGCCGGGATCGGCTACGGCTGTCTGCTCGCATTCTTGTATCTCGTGGGCGCTCAAGTCTACCGCTGGTTTCGCGATGGCGAGTGGACACACATCGGCATGGTTGAAGGGCTGCGCGTTGGGCTGCTTCGGTGCTGCGTCAAAGACGCCGATACGAGCCGGCTCGCGGCGTTCATCCACTGGCTCGATGCCCCCGCGAGCTGGCTCGGCTTGCACAAGGTGCTCGAGGTCACCCCTGCCTCGCTCGCCCTGTTCGCCGCGAGCATCGCGGGAAACTGTCTGTTCATCTATTGCCGGGACCGCCTCGACCGGCGCCAGGAGCCTGTCTGAGTATTCCGCGTGGCCTTACCCGGTCCTGAGCGGGTTGGCGGGGAAAGGGGCGTCGGCGGCGTTTGCGGGCCGCGCAAGGCCATCGAAGCTTCCTAGGGGCGACATGCGATGCTGATGCTCCTGTATTTCAAAACGCTGCTGAGCGGCCTCATGCTCCCCGCCGCTCCGTTGTTGCTGGCCGCGCTCGGCGTATTGCTCATCGGGCGCCGTCCGTTGCTCGCGCGTACCTGCCTGATACTCGGCCTCGGCTCCCTGTGGCTGCTCTCGACACCCGTGGTCTCCGACGCCATGACGCGGCTGGCCGAGCAATACCCGCCGTTGGAGTTGCAAGACACCGCCCGCGCACAGGCGATCGTCATCTTGGGCGGCGGCGGCCAGCGGGCCTTTGCGCCCGAGTATGGCGGCCCTGCTGCCGAGTCGCTGCTGCTCGAGAGGCTGAGCTATGGCGCGTACATCGCGCGAAAAACGGGCCTCCCGATTCTGGTGACGGGCCTTCAGATCGAGGCCGCCGCGATGCAGGCTACGCTCGAGCGCAATTTCGGCATTGACGCGCACTGGGTCGATGGTAGTGCATACGACACCTTTGAAAACGCGCGCAACTCCGTTCGATTGCTCCAGCCCGAAGGCGTGAATCGCGTCGTACTGGTCACACACGCCACGCACATGAGACGCTCCGTGCGTGAATTCACCGCCGCCGGCATTGAGGTGGTGCCGGCGCCGGTGGGGATACTCGCCGAGCGAGACCCTGGAATTCTAAGCTATGTGCCGAGTGTCCGCGCGCTGCAGCGGGCTCATATCGCGATCCACGAACTGCTGGGCGAACCGGTGCGGGCGTTCCTCGCCGCGTCGCATCTGCGCAGGCACTGAGCGCGCTCGATGCACTCCGCCTGGCCTGAAAGCAAATCTGCCACAGGTCAGGCCACGCGCAATACTCAAAGACAGGCTCCTAGCCGCCGCGCTCCACCGCAGGCGCCTCGCCTTCCCACGGGTAGGCGACGCTGCCGGCGGGTGCGCTGTACCAACCCGGATCTCGGTAATCGTTGCGAGCCAGATCGGGCCGGATCTTCACCACGGTGAACATGCCCCCCATGTCGATTCCGCCGTGCGGACCGGTACCGGCCATCATCGGCAGAGTATTCTCGGGCAGCGGCATGTTCATTTGCATGTCCCCCATCGAGCCGGAATCGTGCATGGTCATGTAATCCGGTACGAGCGCGGTGATCTGCTTCGCGAGGTCCGCTTGTTCGACGCCGAGAGTCGTCGGGACGGCGTGGCTCATGGCGTTCATCGTATGATGACTCTTGTGGCAGTGAAACGCCCAGTCGCCGGCCGCTGCGGCGGTGAACTCGATCGCACGCATCTGCCCGACGGCGATGTCCGTTGTCACCTCCGGCCAACGCGAACCCGGTGAGGTCCATCCGCCGTCGGTGCCCGCGACGACGAATTCATGACCATGCAGGTGGATGGGGTGGTTGGTCATCGTGAGATTTCCGACGCGGATCCGCACGCGCTCTCCGAGGCGCGCCACCATCGGATCGGTGCCGGGGAATGCGCGGCTGTTGAAGGTCCATAGATTGAAATCCACCATGGTGCTGACTTTGGGGGTATAGCTGCCTGGACTGATGTCGTAGGCGTTCAACAGGAACACGTAGTCGCGGTCCACGCGCATGAAGGCGGGGTCCTTTGCATGCGTTATCCAAGATCCCATCATCCCCATCGCCATCTGCATCGTTTCATCGGCGTGCGGGTGGTACATGAACGTGCCCGCGCGCTGGGCTGCGAACTCATAGACGTAGGTCTGGCCCGGCTTGATCGACGGCTGATTGAGTCCCGAAACGCCATCCATGCCGTTCGGCAAGCGCTGACCATGCCAGTGAATACTGGTGTGTTCGGGCAAGCGATTGGTGACGAAAATGCGGATCCGATCTCCCTCGACCACTTCAATCGTCGGACCCGGCGATTGCCCGTTATACCCCCAGAGATGCGCCTTCATGCCGGGCGCGATCTCGCGTATGACCGGTTCCGCCACCAAGTGAAACTCCTTCACACCCTGACGCATTCGCCAAGGCAGGCTCCAGCCATTCAAGGTCGCAACCGGATGGTAAGGACGGCCGTTGGGCGGGACCATCGGTTTGTGCATGTTGGGCGAATCGGTCGAAACTATTTCCGGGAGCGCCGCGAGCGCACCCTTGCCGACCGCGGTGGCTGCCACCGCGAGGCCGGCGCCGCTGAAAAAACTTCTTCGGGTGAACATCTGTGGTTCCTTTGACGGCTAAAGTGCAGGATTGCCAAGGAGGGCGGTGTCGAGTTCCGACTTGGCCATCCAGAAATCTCGAACGCTTTGAATGTAGTCATCGACGCTCGCGATTTGAGCGCGCGCATCGGCCAACAAATCGAAGATACTGACGAGCGACGCGTTGTATCGCAGCAGATTCTGTGAGGCCACGAGCTTGCGCGCCGGCACCACCTCGTCGCGTTGACGCTTCGCAATATCGAAGGCCGCTTCGTAGGCCGAATAGGCCTGTCGTATTTGCGAGCGCGCATCGACGGCCGCCTGTGCGAAACGGTCGACCGCCTGCGAGTAGAGAGCTTCGGCTCTTCTCATGCGAGGGCCGCCACCGTCGAATATCGGCACCTCCAGCCGCACTTCGTAGCCGTGCTCGTAGGGCATCGACCTCGCGCCTTGCAGCACGCGCGTCGGGCCCGCCTCCAGCACATTCACGAAACGGGTCGCCCGAGTGAGGCCCAAACGATGAGCGAGCTCATCGATCCGCATGCGTTGCAGCCGCAGGTCCATACGGCTCTGCATCGCCGCCTGCTCGACATCGGGTAGACCCTCGATGCTTTGCGGCAGCTCGGGGAGCGTTTCCGCGAGCCGAAGAGCCGGTTGCGCACCCGGTAGTCCCATCAACCGCAGCAATTTCTCGCGCGTCGAGTCTTCCTCCAGCCGCCCGCGCGCAAAGCGCTGCTCGGCGTCGGTATAGAAGCTTTGCTCTCGGGCTTGGTCGAGAAGATTCCAATTGCCGGCCGCCACCATGCGCCGCGCCAGCTCGGCGCCAGCTTCGGCCGCAGACTTCACCTGCTCCAGATAGTGCACCGACTCGCGGGCCGCGACCGACGCAAAATAGGCCTGTCGCGTCTCGTTCGCCAGCTGCACCACGGCGATGACGACGGCGCTTTGCGCTTGCGCAAAACGGCGCTTCTCGATCTCATGGGCGAAGGGCTCCGCGAACAGCGACAACATGTTGAAACTGAGCGTTTCTTCGATGTCGTATTGAGCCGCCGAGCCCGCGTGGCGCAGCGTGAACGCCGGGTTGGGCAGGCGGCCGGACTGCACCAGGTCGGCTTCGGAGATTCCGAGTTCCTCGAACGCTGCCTGCAGCGAGCGGTTGTTGAGCAGTGCAATTTGCACGGCGTCCTCTGCAAGGATCGACTGTTGCAGCAGTTCCGCGACTTGAGCGTCGCCTTTGGCTTTTTCTGCCTCTGTCCTTGGCCAGCGCACTTCTTTGTTGAGGAGCGCGCGCGATTCCTTCGCCACGGGGTCAAAGCCGCCGTCGTTCGAAAAGGTGGCGCAGCCGGCGAGCGCGAGCGCGGCGCAGAGTGCTGCAAGAGTCCTCGTTGCTGGAATGTCCATGTCATCCTCACGCCCAGACTCGGGCTGCGGTTACGATTGCCGAACGGGAGCGACGGCCGAGCCGCCTATGTCAGGCGAGCCGACGTGGGGGGCGATCGAGTCGGTCGAGTACGCCCTCGGGCGGGGACGAGAATACGGCGTTGAAAATTTCAGAGGGCGTCGGAAGGGGCGCGATAAACGCGCCGGGCAGCGGTGCGATCGCCACACCGCAGCAGCAAGTGCCGCAGCTGGGGTGATGGGATGTGCTGGATGCGGGTGCGCAGTGATGTTGGGTGGCCGGCGAGACAGCCGCGCCGGCGGCGCTCATTGGATCCGAAAGTCCGCACGGCGCCGCCGCAAACCCTTGCAGCGGCAGGACCAGGGAGAGCCACGCAAATGCGACGCGCAGGGTTCGGGTCAGCTTCATGTCGGAACAAAACATACCATTCTGAGCGGAATATTACACGCGCGCCGCAGGTCTTGAGATAGGCTAGGAGCCTGTCTGAGTATTCCGCGTGAGCCGCAAATGTTGGGAGGTGAATCATGCGAAAGGCCAGGCTCGTGGCCGTCGTCGCGGCAATGGTCGTCATCGGCCCAGCCTTCGGACATGCCAGGTTGCTCGGCACCAGTCCGCCCGCAGACGCGCAACTTCAGGCTGCACCGAAGTCGTTGACGCTGAATTTCAACGAGAACGCGCGCCTCGCGATCTTGACGTTGACAGTGGGCGGTATGGTGATTCCTGTGGCCGTCGATCGAAGCGCGCCCGCCGCGCGCGAGATCACGGTCTCGCTGCCGGTGCTCGCAGTCGGCACGTACCAAGTGCAGTGGAGCGCCTTGTCGCCTGCCGACGGCCATATAACGAAGGGAACCTTCTCATTCTCCATCGTGGGGCCGCCCCGCTGAGCGACCGCTCATGTCCCTGAGCATCTGGGACGCGGCGTTGATTGCCGTCAAAGCCATCACCTATGCCGCCACACTCGGCGCCGCGGGCGCGGTTTTTTTTCTTGGGGTGTGCGGTGCGCTCGTTGCAAGGGAGGATATCTTGAGAATTCGGCGCTTCACCGTGGCCCTGGCCGCGCTGTCGGTGTTCGCCGGCGCCGCGCAAGTTTTGGTGTCTGCAGGATCGATGCGCGGCGGGGCGGCCGGAATGGCGGACGGAGTTCTGGTGCAGATGGTGCTGCAAGCCGGCCCAGGGCTCGCAATCGCTGTTCGCGCGCTCGGTCTTTTGCTGGCCGTGCTCGGGGGTTCGTCGGGTCGTCCCACCTGGTGGGCATGCCTGGGCGCCGCAACGGCCGCAACATCATTTGCATGGACCGGCCACGCGCGTTCGCTCGACCCGGATGTGCTGCCCATTTTGCTGGTCAGTGTACATCTCGTGGCGGCCGCCGGCTGGCTTGGTGCATTGGCGCCCTTGCTCATCGTCGCTCGGGACGGCGATCTGCCGCGAATTGGCGCTACCGCGGCGCGGTTTGGTGCCGCGGCGGTCTATGCAGTCGCCGCGCTGGTGGGCGCGGGCGCGGCGCTGTTATGGATGCTGCTCGGCGACTTCACGGCACTGTGGAGCAGCGCGTACGGCCGCTACGTGATGCTCAAGCTGGCGCTGGTTGCATGTCTTTTGTGCGCGGCGGCATTCAACAAGCTGAGATTGACGCCGCGCTTGCTGGCAGGCGATCCGGATAGTGCGCGAAGTTTGCGCGCATCCATCCGCCTCGAAATGGTTTTGGCTGGATTGATATTGGCGGTAACCGCGACCTTCACCACCGTTGCCGGTCCGCCGAGCCTCGGCTAGCGCCGATGCGACTACAATTGCGATCCGTTCCGTGAATCTTTCAAGGGGTATGACATGCGAATCCTGCAGATTTTTGGCGCCATCCTGATTGCCGCAGGCCTCTTCGTTCTCATCAAGGCACCCTCGTATTCAAGCGAGAAGAGCGTGTTCAAGATCGGGGATGTCGAAGCGAAAGTTGCGCAGGAGCACGCGATCTCGCCGTGGGTCGGGGGAGCCGCGATCGCGGCCGGAGTGATCCTCATCGTCACCGGCGTGCGCAAGCCGTGAGCAAGGGGGGCGGTTGAGCGAGGCGGTTGAGCGATGCTTCATCCGTCCATCGATGAGCTCATTTGGCCAATTTGCGGCGCAGCGCGCCGAGTTCGCGCCGGCGTGCTGCGTTTATTTTGGGGTAGCTCAACTCGAGGGCTTCGATCGTGTCGAGCACGATCCGGGACACGATCAGGCGAGCGTTGAGCTTATCGTCGGCGGGAACCACGTACCAGGGTGCGTTGTGCGTGCTGGTTGCGCTCAAGGCTTTCTCGTAGGCGTCCATGTAGTCCTTCCAGTATTTTCGCTCCTCGATATCCGCGAGGCTGAATTTCCAGTTCTTCTCCGGCCGATCGATGCGGTCGATGAATCGCTTGCGCTGCTCTTCTTTGGACAGGTGCAGGAAGAACTTGATGATCCGCGTCCCGTTGCGGTCCAAGTGCCTCTCCAATTCCACGATGGAGCGATACCGGTCGTGCCAGACGGCCTTTTGATCCGAAGGCCTGCCGGTCAGGCCTTCGGCGCGCAGGATCGCCGGATGCACTCGGACGATCAGCACTTCCTCGTAGTAGGACCGGTTGAATATACCGATCCGTCCGCGCTCGGGTAGCTCGCGCGTGGTGCGCCAAAGAAAATCGTGCTTCAGTTCGGCCGCGCTGGGGTGCTTGAAACTGAACACCTGGCAACCCTGCGGGTTGACTCCCGACATCACATGCTGTATCGCGCCATCTTTCCCCGCCGCATCCATGGCCTGAAAAATCAGCAACACGGCGTAACTGTTCGAAGCGTAGAGCAATTCCTGTTGCGAACTGAGATTCTTGACGTGCTTGCGCAGCAGATCTTGGTATTCGTCGTCCGTCCGGTACACGGGATCGATTCGCGTCGGCCACTTCTTCAGGTTGACTCGAGCCCCTTCCGGCACTCGAAAATCCTTTGGCTTGATGTGCATCAGCAAATCTCCAGGTAGGTCAAATCAGGGCGCTATCGGACCCGACACCGCGCACAGACGCAGTTTGCAGCAGGTCGCCCTGCTATGTCGCTATCAACGCGCCGCTGCTACTATCGCTGCCCATCGGTCCGCTGGAGTTCGCCTCGTTGCCCGACTCGCCGCCCTTGCCCGACGCGCTGCAAACGCGCCGCGTGCTTTTTGCAAGCCTCGTCGGTACGACGATCGAATTCTTCGACTTTTATATTTACGCCACCGCCGCAGTTCTGGTGTTTCCCAGGCTTTTCTTCCCTAAAGGCGATCCAACGACGGCGCTGCTGCAGTCGCTGGCGACGTTCGCGCTGGCGTTTTTCGCGCGTCCGATCGGATCGGCATTGTTCGGGCACTTTGGCGATCGCATCGGCCGCAAGGCAACCCTGGTCACCGCACTGCTGACCATGGGCATCTCGACCGTGTGCATCGGCCTGCTGCCGACCTATGCGTCCATCGGCGCGATGGCGGCGGGACTTCTGGCGCTGTGCAGAATAGGGCAGGGCGTGGGTTTGGGCGGCGAATGGGGCGGCGCAGTCCTGCTGGCGACGGAAAACGCACCGCCCGGCAAACAGGCCTGGTACGGATGCTTCCCGCAACTGGGCGCACCGCTGGGCTTCTTGCTATCCACGGGCGTGTTTCTGCTCATGACCAACAACCTGAATGAGGCGCAGTTGTTCAGTTGGGGTTGGCGCGTACCGTTCTTGGCAAGTGCGGTGTTGGTCTTGCTGGGACTCTACGTACGCCTGCAGCTCGTCGAGACCCCCGCGTTCCGGCGCAGCCTCGCACACGGGGAGCGGGTTCGCGTGCCCTTCCTCGTGGTTGTCGGCAGATACCCTCGCGCGCTGATTCTGGGGACTTTCGCAGCCATCACGGCGTTCGTGGTGTTCTATCTGATGACGGTATTCGCGCTCGGTTGGGCCACCGGCGCGCTCCGGTTCGGCCGCCAGCAGTTCTTGATCCTGCAAATGGTAGGCGTGTTGTTCTTCGGTATCGCAATCCCGTTTTCCGCAATCGTCGCCGATCGGATCAGCGAGCGTTCCATGCTGCTGATTGCGACGGTCTTGGTCATCGCCTTCGGCTTCGCTTTCGAGCCCCTGTTCTCCGGCCACAGCACGGCGAGCGCATTGTGGTTCTTGGCGCTCGGTTTTACCCTGGTCGGCCTGACGTATGGGCCGCTGGGCAGTGCTCTGGCGAAGCTGTTTCCGACCCCGGTGCGCTACACCGGCACGTCGCTTTCCTTCAATCTCGCCGGAATATTGGGGGCCTCGCTCGCACCGCCCATCGCGACCTTACTGGCGTCGCGTTACGGGGTGGCCTATGTCGGCTATTATCTGTCGGCGGCTGCAATCGTCACCTTGATCGCATTGCTCCTGATCAAGGCCGACAATTAAACTGGGGCAGGGGAAACGCCATGACTCGCAAATTCCGTGCTCGGTACTTTCGGCGCGTGCCGCTGATTCTGTGCGCCGCGTGCCTCTTCGGGGCGGTGCCGGCGAGCGCGGATCCATACGATGCCGCCGTCGCGCACCCAGGACGGAGCGCCGCGGATGTGAAACGCGACGCGTTGGATCATCCGGCCGACATTCTGCGTCTCTCCGGCATCAAGCCCGGCATGCAGATCGCAGATGTGCTCGCAGGAGACGGCTACTACAGCGAACTTGCGAGCTACGTCGTGGGACCGAAGGGCAAGGTCTTCATGATCAACAATGCCGCCTTCGATCATTGGAGCGAGGGCCCGTTGCAGGCGCGCTTGACGCCGAATCGACTCGCCAACGTCGAGCATCAGACGCTCGATCTCAATCACATGAATCTCAAGGAAGGGAGTCTCGACGCCGTTTTCTTGATAAAGGTGTACCACGATTTGTATTGGGTGGACCCGACAGGGGCGGATTCCGAAGGCCTTTGGCCGAAGATCGATACCAGCGGCGTGCTGGATCAGCTCGCGCGCGCGCTCAAGCCCGGCGGAATCCTGCTCTTGGTGGACCACTCGGCAAAGGCTGGAAGCGGCACTGCCGCGGCATCGGGTCTGCATCGCATCGACGAGAGCTACGCGATCAAGGATTTCGAGTCGCATGGGCTCAAGCTCGCCGCCAAGAGCGACCTGCTTAGACGACCGGAGGATACGCGCGATCAGGTCAGCTACAAAGGTCCCGCGCTCGGCAAGACGGACCGCTTCGTGGTGGTTTTCCGCAAGGCGCCGCGCTAGGGGCCTGTCAACCAGCGACGACGGAGTTCAACCAGCGGGTCAATGCACCCGAATCCATCGCCCCCGACTGGCGGGCGATTTCCTTGCCGTCACGGAATACGATCAAGGTGGGAATGCTGCGGATGTTGTAACGCGCGGCCGGCTTGGGTTCATCCTGGGTGTTCAATTTGGCGAAGCGCAATTTGGGCTCGAGCTGGTGTGCCGTCGACTCGTAGAAGGGCGCCATGGCAACGCACGGGCCGCACCAGGGAGCCCAGAAGTCAACGACGACGGGCACGTCGTTTCGCGTCAAATGCCGGTCGAAATTGGCTTCGGTCAGTTCGACCGGCTTGCCTTCCAACAACGGAAAATGGCACTTGGGGCAGCGAGGCGCATCTGTCAGGCGCGCTCTCGGCAGACGCACCACCGAGTCGCAATGCCCGCAAACCACTTGTAGAGTTTCGCCCGGAGTATCGTTCATTGGTGCCCCGGATTATTTCGGTTGCGCGATCAAGATGGCGAAGCTATCGGGGACGATGCTCGGCCGCGGATGGGGTTGCTCATCGCTGGCGGGCGGTGTCGGCCCCAACTTCGCCGCGGCGAGATAGATTTTGTGGCTTGCATCGTCAAGCGCCATGGTGCGGGCGCTGACCTGAGTCGTTACGGTTGCAAGCACGGTGTAATCGTCCGGTGTGTCCTGGTGGATCACCGTCAATGTCCCGTCGAGGCCGTTTGATGCGAAAGCGAGACCCAGATCGGAGTCGAAGGCTGCCGCATCCGGCCCTCTACCGATCACCACGCGCGCAACCTGCTTGCCCGAGACGGAGTCCGTTACGGCCATGATCTGGTTCTTGCAGACCGAGAACAACCGGTGATGCATGACGTCGATCGCAAGGCCCGTGGGGCTCTCGCAGCCCGGCAGGGGCCAGGTCGCCTTCACCGCAAGCGACTTCGAGTCGACGGCGACGAGCTTGCCGGGTTCCGTTTCGATGTTGACATACACCATGCCGGCAGCGTCCGTCGCCATGAATTCCGGCGGCCCGGGAAGCGCGATGGTGGCGACGACCTGCAAGGTCTCGGCGTCGATGGCCGAGAGATTGGACGATTCGCCGTTGGCGGAAAAGACGCGATTGTGCCGCGGCTCGTACAGGATCGCATCCGGCTTCTTGCCGGAAACCGGCACTTGTTGAATCACGCGCAACGTGTCGAGCTCGAATGCGGTGAGCGTGTCGGCGCCGCCATTGCTGGTGAAGCCGCGCTTCAGCGCCGGCGCGATGGCGATTCCGTGCACACCCGGGGTGTTGGGAATGCTGCCGCCGAGCTTGCCGCTGACCGTTTCGATGACGTCCACCCGATCGCCGCGGCTGATGAACAGCCGCGCGCCGCTCGGGTCGAGCGCCAAGTAATCCCAGCCGCCGCTGCCCGCCACCGGAAAGCTTCTCGACACGGTGTACACCGGCGGAGGAAGCGGCGAAGTATCGGCGGCGAGCGCCGTCCCGGCTGCCTGCAACAGCGCGGACATTACAAGCGTAAGATTGCGCAACTCTGGGCATCCGTCCGTTGGAGAGGTTTAGTTTACCCGGCCGGCCATGGGAAGAGAAACGGTGGGATTCGCCGTGTAATTTCTACAAGATTGTCATTGCAGCAGCGCACCGCACGCCCCTCTCTCCGGTATCATCGATGCATGCAGCGCGATTATTTGAGCAACCCGGTGAGCGCGCAGAGCGACGCCACGTTGCGCGTCATCGATGATTTCATCGAGGGCTACCTGGCTTACGAAACCCGCGCTGAGCGAATACTTGCCGCCGCGGATGCGGATCCTGAGTCGTGCCTCGCCAATGCGTATGCGGCGCTGCTGTGGATGCTGCTCGAAGCGCCCGAGGGAGCGCAGCGCGCCGCAAAATACCTGGCCGCCGCCGAGCGCGCCGCCGCGCATGCGACGCGGCGCGAGCAACTCAACACCGCCATGCTCAAGGCCTGGACGGCCGACGATGCGGCGCGCACATTGCGCCTGTGCGATCGGATATCGGATGAATTTCCTCGCGATCTCGTCGTCGTCAAGACGCATCAGTACCTCGAGTTCAACCGCGGCAATTCGCCGGAAATGTTGCGGGTGGCATTGAAGGTGGCCAACGCGAACGCCGATGTACCCTACCTGCATGGCATGGCGGCATTTGCATACGAGCAATGCCATTTGTTGAGCTGCGCCGAGGCGGAGGCGAGGGCCGCGCTCGAGATCCGACGCAAGGAGCCGTGGGCGCAGCATGCGCTCGCGCATGTGCTCTTGACGCGCGGGCAAATCGATGAGGGAGCCCGATTTCTCGAACAGGCCGCCGACACCTGGACCGAGTTGAACTCGTTCATGTTCACGCACATTTGGTGGCACTTGGCGCTGTTCTATCTCAGTCAGGGCCGCGATCAAAAGGTTCTGGAGCTCTATGACCGCCATTGCTGGGGTATCGCCAAGGAATATTCGCAGGATCAAATCGGCGCGATATCGCTGCTGGCGAGGCTCGAACTCGCCGGTGTCGATGTCGGGCCGCGCTGGCAGGATCTCGGCCGACATCTCGTTGCGCGCGCTCGCGATACGGTGCTGCCATTTTTGACGCTTCAATACCTGTATGGCCTGGCACGGGCCGGTTGCCCGGAAGCGGATACGCTTTTGGAATCGGTGCGCAATGCCGCCGACTGCGCGCCCTCGTTCACACGCGAGGTATGGCGGGATGTCGCCTTGCCCGGCTGCGAGGGACTGTATGCATACGCTCGCGGCGATTATGCCGCGGCATGGCGCCATTTGGTCTCGTGTGTGCCGCGCATCGCGGAGGCCGGCGGCAGTCACGCGCAGCGCGATCTCTTCGAGCTGATCCTGCTGGACACCGCCGTCAAACTCGGCCGTTCGACGACGGCTCAACAAATGCTGGAGCGCAGGCGCATGGCCGACCCGAACGGTGTGCCGGTCAATGCGGCGCTTGCCGCGGTGTATGCCAATCTGGGCTTGCCGCAGCTCGCGAAGCAGGCATCGGCGCGCGCCGAGCTGACGCGCTCCCGGCATTGCGGTTAGCACCGAGGAGCGTGGATCGTCATGTCAACGGACCCGGCGGAAATGCTGTGCAAGAGTGTCGATGAGCGGCGCGAAGAACTCGTCGAACTGGCTCGCTCATTGATTCGCTTTCCGACCGTGAACCCGCCCGGAGAAGTCTATCGACCGTGTGCCGAATTCATCGGCGAACGCATGCGGGCGCGCGGGTTCGCCGTCGAATACGTACGTGCCGCAGGCACGCCCGGCGACAGCGAGCGCTATCCTCGCATCAACGTCATTGCGCGGCGCGAAGGGGCAGCGCCCGGACCGTGCGTGCATTTCAACAGCCACATCGACGTCGTGCAAACCGGGAGCGGCTGGACTACGGACCCGTTCGCCGCCGCAGTGACGGACGGCAAGATCTACGGTCGTGGCGCGTGCGACATGAAGGGGGGGCTCGCGGCATCCATCATCGCCGTCGAAGCACTGATCGACTCGGCCGCGAACTTGCCTGGAACCCTCGAGATTTCGGGTACCGTCGATGAAGAGTCGGGCGGCTACGGAGGAGTGCACTACTTGGCGGAACGCGGTTGGTTTTCGTCGCCGCGCGTGAACCATGTCCTCATCCCCGAACCGCTCAATGTCGATCGCATCTGCATCGGGCATCGCGGCGTGTGGTGGGCCGAGATTGAGACCCTTGGACGGATGGCGCACGGCTCGATGCCGTTTCTCGGCGATTGCGCCGTGCGCCACATGAATGCCGTACTCGATCGCTTCGAGCGCGATCTTTATCCCAAACTCGCGGCGCGCCGCACGGATATGCCCGTGGTGCCCTCGGGTGCGCGTCATTCGACTCTGAATATCAATTCGATCCACGGCGGGCAAACCGAGTCGCAAGGATACCCCGCTCCCGTGGTCCCCGATTCCTGCCGCATGGTCATCGACCGGCGGCTGCTCATCGAGGAGAGCATCGAGAGCGTAAAGGGCGAGGTCCTCGAACTATTGGATCAACTCGTCAACGATCGTCCCGGCTTCCGCTACAGCATTCGCGACATATTCGAAGTCCGGCCAACGATGGCGGATCGCAACGGCCCCGTGGCGCGCAGCACCGCTGCGGCGGTTCGCCGGGTGCTCGGCCGCGACCCAGAATTCATCTGCTCGCCGGGAACCTACGACCAGAAGCACATCGATCGCGTCGGTAAATTGCGCGACTGCATCGCCTATGGCCCGGGAATTCTCGATCTCGCGCATCAGCCGGATGAGTACGTGGTGATCGAGGACATGATCAACTCGGCGAAAGTGATGGCGTTGTCCGCCCGGACGCTCCTTCTCGGAACGCACCCTTGATCAATCGCGCCATGGCGCGGCCTAACGCGGCTGCGCCGCGATCGCCGCCAATCCCTGTAGTACCAGATCCGGAACGATCTCGCCGCGCGCGCGCATCGTGCCCGTGATCATGCCGGCATCGCCGCCGGTAATGAACAACCTGGGCTTGGCGCCCGTGCTCTGTTCGATCACTTCGGCCGCTCGGTCCGCCATTCCCGCCAAAGCAAAAACGGCGCCGCGCGATACCGCGCCGATGGTGTTGTTGGACAAGACTCCCGCCAAGGAAGGAGTGCTGTGCATGGCCGCCTTGGCGATATCGCCGGTTTTACTCATCAAGGCCTCGCGCATCATGTGAATGCCGGGCACGATCAACCCGCCGAGATGCTGGCCGTTGGCGTCCACACCATCGACTTTCACGGCAGTCCCCGCATCCACGACGCAGATCGCCGAGCGCGCCTTGGTCCAGGCTGCGATCAGGGCGAGCCAGCGGTCCGCTCCCAATAGCGAAGGATCGAGATAGCCGTTCGTGAGGCCGTGATATTCAGGCGCCGCCGTCACGAACTCGATGTTGACGCGAAATACCTGTTTCGTGAGGCGAGCCAGGGTTCTCGCCATGGTCGGTCCGGCGACGTTTGAGACGAGAACCCGCGTGGGGTGCTGTCCCGACTCGAACAGGGCAGCCGTCCAGATGCCGCGCTTGGCATCACGATGCACCACGGCCTGTTGATCGGACAGTCCGGTACTCGTGAGCCAAGCCCACTTCAGGCGGGTGTTTCCCACGTCGATGACCAAAATCATGGGTGATTTGTTACCGTAAATGCGCCGTCAACCGCGCAAGCGCGCAAGGATAGCATCGAATAGCATCGGGAATCAGTGACTTAGGCGGGTCGTGCGCGGCTTGATTCGCTGCCGAGTGCGGCTGCCGCGGCAAAGACGGATTGAGACACCCGCTCGTCGATTTCCGCTGCATTCTGCAAATGAACCGGATATCGGACGTGGGCGTCGACTCCCGTCGCCGAAAAACTCAAGCTAATCCGCGGTTGCGCATCGGCGCCTGAGCTCGACGCCGTCGCTCTCTGGATTTCCTTGCTCTGGCGCATTATTTCATCGCTGTAATCCTTCAACACCCCGGCCACCGCCGTGGACAGTTTCTCCTTGGCCAAAGCGTAGTCGATGCCCGCCGGTAGACTTACAGCGATCTCGCGCCAGACGAAGTTGACGCCGTGGATTTGCTTGAAGAGCCCGGTCGACACCTGAAAGACGATCGAGTTTGCGAATGCGACGACTCGTCCCGTCGGCCCCGACATTCCGTGAGCACCGAGTTCCATGAGATGCATCCTGACCAACCCTAGATCGATGACCTCGCCGACTACGTCTCCGATCTGCACCCTGTCGCCCACCCGGATTCCGTATTTTCCGATCAAGAAGAAGTAGCCGACGATGGAAACGAGGACGCTTTGCATGGCGACCGCGAGACCGGCGGTGATGAGGCCGGCAAATGTGACGACCGAACCCAACTCGCTGGCAAATGCGAAGCCGACGATCACGACCACCAAGGACCACAGTGCAATCCGGCGCAGCAACAGAAATTGATATCGGCGGCGCGGGTCTTGTACATAGCGCGTCACCGCGCGCCGCCAGACTTCCGCCGCGGCAAACACGATCGCGAGCAGCACCACGAGCACGCCGACCCGCACGCCGAGCGTTTTGAGCGCGTTGTGGTATTGGTTCTTGATGGCATCGTGCCAATTCGCCAAATTGCGGCGGTACTGATCGAGCAGCACGCCTTCCTTGCTCAACGGAATGAGCAGCGCCGAGGCCTGTTTGAACTGGTTGGACAAGGCCTCGAGTTGATCGCGATACTGGTTGAGAGCCGTGCTCTGCGCCGTGTCCGCCTGCGTCGCCAACGCATCGCCGCGTGCCGACAATGCCTTCAGCTGGTCTACGAGCGGGGCACGGATCTGCGCAAACCTCTTTTGCAAAGCTGCGGTGCGCTGGTCGATCGCATCTACGGTGGCGGCCTTCTCGGAAAGCCGTATCACGTTCGCCGCCAGGTCCCAGATGCCGAAGCGAGCCGCAGCGATCCCGCTGGCGCCTGTGAGCGCCGGCGGCTGAACCGACGCTTGTGGTGCCCCACCCGCAGCGGAACCCGTAGAGGCGGCATTGGACGATGTGGCGGCTATCGACGCCGGATTGGGAGAGGCCGGACTCGCCCCTGTCGAAGCAGGTGCGGTCACCGCCATGGCGTCGATCTGCGCCTTCAATGCATTTGCACTGAAGCCGTGAGCGTCGCTTTGGTTCGAGAATGTCGCCACCGCGGCGAGCAGACTTCTCCGAGCATCGATGAGATCGAGTTCACCCTGCAATTCGGATATTTTTGCCTGCAGTTCGATCTTTTGCGCCGGCCGCGCCTTCCCGAGTTGCGCTCGGGCCGAATCCAGCTCTTCCTGCGCCATTGCGCCTTGCGCGGCGAATTTATCTTGCAACTGACGCAGGGATCTCGCCTCGGCCGAAGCGCCGCCGGCATCCTTGGGCTCCGCTTGCCTCGCGAGTATTTCCGTATTGGCTCTCGCTATGTCGAAGGCCAATCCGATGACTTGGTTCGCGGTCTGCCGACTGTCATAGAGGATCAACAAGTCGCTCGGCTCGTTGGCGATCTGCTGCTGCACCCCGAGCGTGCG
>DATMNF010000083.1:0-36174 GCA_035569355.1 Steroidobacteraceae bacterium | reverse complement strand
GCTTCTTGAGCTGCGCCGACAGGGTAGGTTGGCTCACGAACGTTCTCTCGGCCGCCTTGCCGAAATGGCCCGTGTCGGCCAGCGCCACCAGATACTTCAAGTCCTTGAGATTCATGCTCTCGCCCCAATTCAGCTGACATTGGCAATAGACATAGTCTATCAAAACAATCGTTATTATCCAATTCTCCAATGGGCAGGCGGTTGCTACCATTCTCTGCTGCAAGCAGTTTCCAACCCGAGGATCTATTCATGTCTCTGATCAACACCGAAATCAAACCCTTCAAGGCCACGGCCTTCCACAACGGCAAGTTCGTGCCGGTAACGAACGAAACCCTCAAAGGCAAGTGGTCAGTCGTGGTGTTCTACCCCGCGGATTTCACTTTTGTATGCCCGACCGAACTCGGCGACCTCGCCGACCACTACGCCGAGTTCACGAAGCTCGGCGTCGAAATCTACGGCGTATCCACCGACACGCATTTCGCGCACAAGGCCTGGCATGACACGTCCGACACCATCGCCAAGGTGCGGTATCCGCTGGTCGGCGACCCGACCGCAGTGCTCGCCCGCAATTTCGGTGTGCTGATCGAGGAAGAAGGACTCGCTCTGCGCGGCACCTTCGTGATCGACCCCAAGGGCCTGATCAAGATCGTGGAGATTCACGACAATGGCATCGGTCGCGATGCAAAGGAGTTGCTGCGCAAGGTGAAGGCCGCGCAGTACGTTGCCTCGCATCCGGGCGAAGTGTGCCCCGCGAAGTGGACCCCAGGCGCCATGACACTGTCGCCGTCGCTGGATTTGGTCGGCAAGATCTGAGGCAGTCATGCTCGACAGCAACGTAAAGGCGCAGCTAAAGGGCTACTTGGAGCGCATTTCGGAGACGGTGAAAATCGCCGCATTCGTCGATGGCGGCGAAAAGTCGCGCGAAATGCTCGTGCTCCTCGCCGACATCGAGTCGGTATCGGATTTGATCGAAGTCGATGTGCGCCAGGGCGGGCCCGAGATGCTGCCCTCGTTTGCCTTGCACCGTCCCGGGGATGAGCCCCGGGTGCGTTTCGCGGGATTGCCGCTAGGCCATGAGTTCACCTCTCTCGTGCTCGCCTTGCTGCAGGTCGGCGGCCATCCGCCCAAGGTTGACCCCGCCGTCGTCGAACAGATCCAGAATCTCAAGGGCGAGCACCGGTTTGAGACATTCGTTTCACTGACTTGCCAGAGCTGTCCCGAGGTGGTGCAGGCGTTGAACCTGATGGCGGTGCTCAATCCGAACGTGCGGCACACCATGATCGACGGCGCGGTATTTCAAGACGAGGTAGAACGGCGCCAAGTAATGGCGGTGCCCGCGGTGTTTCTGAACGGGCAGCCTTTCGGGCAAGGCCGGATGGAAATCGGCGAAATGCTTGCAAAGCTCGATGCAGGCTCCGCGGCGCGCGCAAGCGCGAGCTTGAGCGCGAAGGCGCCCTACGATGTACTGGTGATCGGCGGCGGGCCAGCCGGAGCTGCGGCCGCGATCTATGCGGCGCGCAAGGGCATTCGCACCGGTATCGCGGCCGAACGCCTCGGCGGACAGCTGCTGGATACGGTCGGCATCGAAAATTTCGTTTCCATCAAGGAAACTCAAGGCCACAAACTCGCGTCCGGCCTCGAGCAGCACGTCACCACCTACGACGTCGACGTCATGAATCTGCAGCGCGCAGAGGCGCTCATTCCGGGCGACATGATCGAAGTCAAATTCTCCGGCGGAGGAGCGCTGAAGGCGCGGTCGGTGGTCATTGCGACCGGCGCGCGCTGGCGGGAGATCAACGTGCCCGGCGAGCGCGAATACCGCAACCGCGGGGTTGCATACTGCCCGCATTGCGACGGACCCCTGTTCAAGGGCAAGCGCGTCGCCGTGATCGGCGGCGGCAATTCGGGCGTCGAAGCGGCGATCGATCTGGCCGGGCTCGTCAGCCACGTGTCGCTGCTGGAGTATGACGCGCAACTGCGCGCTGACGCCATCCTCACCGCAAAGCTCAAGAGCCTCCCGAATGTCACCATCATTACCGGCGCGCAAACCACCGAAGTGACCGGCGACGGCGAGCGTGTCAGCGGACTCCTCTACAAGGATAGACAGAGCGGCATGCTGCACACTCTGGATCTCGCCGGCGTGTTCGTTCAGATCGGTCTCATTCCGAATACCGATTGGCTGAAGGGCACGATCAACCTCTCGCCGCGCGGCGAGGTCGAGGTCGATGCTCGTGGCCAAACATCGGCGCCGGGGGTCTTCGCCGCCGGAGATTGCACCGTAACGCCCTACAAGCAAATCGTCATCGCAGTCGGAGAGGGGGCGAAGGCGTCGCTGAGTGCTTTCGATCATCTCATCCGCACACCGCTTCGTACGGCGCTGCGCACGCCGCTGCGCACGCCGCTGTCCGCCGTCGCATAGGTGTAGTCTAATGACCGCCGGGATCGGCGGCGGGCCGCCCTTGCTCAGGGAGAAATGACGATGTCCTCAGCGGCGCCACCCCACCGACTCTCCTCAGGGGTCGTGGTGGTGAGCTTGACACAGCGCAAGCTCAAATTTCTGTTGCTGCGCGCCTATCGTAATTGGGATTTTCCGAAGGGCCTGGTCGAGGCCGGCGAGGAGCCGATCGACGCAGCGCTGCGTGAAGTTCGGGAGGAGACGACGCTGGACGATCTGTCTTTCGATTGGGGTCTGGAATTCATGGAAACAGGTCCTTACAACAAAGGTAAGATCTCCCGTTACTACATCGCGCGGAGCAAGGAGACTCATGTGAGGCTGCCCGTCAATCCGGACCTAGGGATGCCGGAGCACCATGAGGCGTGCTGGGTCGATTATGCGAAAGCCCTTTCCATGGTGTCGCCGCGCCTGCAGCCGGTCGTGCGCTGGGCCCATGCCGTCATCAATCACGAGCCGATCCACAAGTCCTAAGGGATATTGACGGCGCCCCTGCCGAGTTCAACCACATCGCCGCCGACAAAGATGTTGCGTTCCGCATCCACGCGCAGATGGAGCGTGGACGGGCGGCCGGCGAGTTCGCCTTGCGAAATCTGTAACTCCACCGGCAGCTCCACCCGCATCGCCAGGCACCATCCACCGAAGTTCGCGGTCGCGGAGCCCGTTGCCGGGTCCTCGAGAATGGCAGGCCCCTGCGGAAAGAAAAACCGCGCCAACGCATTGCTGGTGCCGTGCAACGCAAAGACATAGGCCATGCTCACGCCGTCCTCGCTGCGAATTTTTTGCAGGGCCTGCGGTTCCGGCGACACGCGGCGCACGGCGTCGACCGAGGTTAGCGGCACCACCAATTGTTCCTTCCCCGCCTTCACCCAGAGTGGCCGTTCGCCGATATCGCGCTCATCGACTCGCAGCGCGTGCGCCAACGCAGAGCGCGGCTCGTCGACCTCGCGCCAGGTCGGCGCCGGGGCGGTCAATGTCCATCGGTCACCCTGTGCTCGCACGGCGATCACGCCCGCCCCCATTTCCAAGCGCAGCGACTCGCCACCCAAGCCCAGGGCCCGGCAGACATGCGCCGTTCCCAGCGTCGGGTGTCCGGCGAACGGCATCTCGTAGGACGGGGTGAATATCCGTACTCTCGCGTCCGCTTGCGAGGAAGGGAGAATGAACGTGGTCTCGGACAGATTGAACTGGCGGGCCAGCGCCTGCATGACCTTGGTGTCGAAATCAACGCCGCTTTCGAACACGCAAAGCGGATTGCCGCTCAACGCCTCCAGATTGTGCGTGAAGACGTTGAGGATGCGAAACGGGTGGCGGGTCGGCATAACCCAAGTTTGCACACCCGCTCGAGCGGTGACAACGCCAAACCACTTCGCACCGCTTGAGGTCGGATGACCTTACGGCCGCACCACCACGACCGGTGCCGGCGCCACCACCGCGACGCGGGGTCCATAGTAGTATCCGCGGTGATAATAGCCCGCCGGGGCGACCACGCAGCCGGTCATCGCGACAGTCAATAAACAGAACGAAATCAATAGCTTAAGTAGATTGTTCACGGTTGCCTCGCATAGATTCTGAGCCTCAGATAAGGCAACGCGAGGAGCTTCCCAAGGATGACAGGATGAACAATCCTTAAGGTGGAAGCCCAATCCTTAAGGCGCAAGCCGTGCGCTCAGGCCAACGAGTGGAAGACCTTTTGCACGTCGTCATCTTGCTCGAGCTTGTCGATCAGTCCCAAGACTTCGGCTGCTTGCTGCTCGGGCAATTGCACTGGCACCGCGCAGATGTACTCGTGCTCGGCGGACAGCGGCGCGATGCCTCGCTTCTCCAGCGCCTCCTGCAGTTTGCCGAAGTCGTTGAACGCGCCGCGTATCACGAGTTGCGGCTCGCCCTTGTCGCCGGTGCTGTCGCCCATCTCTTCGAGGCCGTAGTCGATCAAATCCAGTTCGAGCTCGTCTTGATCTTTGACGGTGCCGGGGTCCAAGCGGAACACCCCCATTTTCTTGAACAAGAAGCTAACACTGCCGGTGGCGCCGAGGTTCCCGCCTCCCTTGGCGAAAATATTGCGCACGCCGGCGACCGTGCGGGTGGGGTTGTCGGTCGCGGTTTCCACCAACAGGGCGACTCCGTGCGGTGCGTAACCTTCGTAGATGATTTGCTGATAGTTCGCCGCCTCCTTGCCCGAGGCGCGGCGAATCGCGGCGTCCGTCTTGTCCTTCGGCATGTTGACGGCGCGCGCATTCTGCAGGACACGCCGGAGTGTCGGGTTGGACGAGGGGTCGGGGCCCCCCGCGTGAACCGCAATAGCGATATCCTTGGCGATGCGCGTGAATTGCTTGGCCATGCGATTCCAGCGCGCGAACATGGCGTGTTTTCTAACTTCGAATATGCGTCCCATGCCGCACATGGTAGCAATACCCGGTCAAACCGCTAGACTTGCTGCTCTTTTCGCAAGGCATGTTCCATGAATGCAGTACCCGCGGACGAGTCCTCGAGCGCGACGAGCTTCCGCGAGCTTGCGCTGTCTGAACCGGTGCTCAGGGCCCTGACCGACGTCGGCTACGAGTCTCCCTCGCCGATCCAGGCCTCGACCATTCCCGTGCTGCTCTCGGGAGCCGACATGCTGGGCCAGGCCCAGACCGGCACGGGCAAGACCGCCGCTTTTGCGCTGCCCGCGTTGACGCGCATCGATCTGGCCAAGCACGAGCCCCAGGTTCTGGTGTTGGTCCCCACCCGCGAACTCGCTTTGCAAGTGGCTGAGGCGTTCTTGAAGTATGCCGCGCATCTCAAGGGCTTTCACGTACTGCCGATTTACGGCGGCCAAAGCTACCAACCCCAGCTCAATGCGTTGCGGCGCGGCGTGCACGTGGTCGTTGGCACGCCTGGACGCGTCATCGATCACATGAACCGGGGCACGTTGAAGCTCTCGGGGTTGACGCTCTTGGTCCTGGACGAGGCCGACGAAATGCTGCGCATGGGTTTCGTCGACGCCGTCGAGAGCATCCTCGAACAGACGCCGCCCCAGCGGCAGGTGGCGCTCTTCTCCGCCACGATCCCCGCTCCCATCCGGCGGATTGCGTCGAAACATCTGCGCTCGCCGGTCGAAGTCACCATCAAGAGCAAGACCAGCACCGCGACCAATATCCGGCAGCGTTACTGGATCGTGAGCGGCTTGCACAAACTGGACGCGCTGACGCGGATACTCGAAGCGGAAACCTTCGATGGCATGCTGGTGTTCACCCGCACCAAGCAGTCGACGGTGGAACTGGCTGAAAAGCTCGAAGCACGGGGCTTTGCCGCCGCTCCGCTCAACGGTGACATCCCTCAGCCCCAACGCGAGCGCACGGTTGCGCGGCTCAAAGCCGGCCAAATCGACATCGTGGTTGCCACCGATGTGGCCGCGCGCGGACTGGACGTCGAACGCATTGGCCATGTCGTCAACTACGACGTGCCGTACGACACCGAATCCTACGTGCATCGCATCGGGCGTACGGGCCGGGCGGGGCGCAAGGGCGAGGCGATCCTATTCATCGCCCCCCGTGAACGCAACATGCTGCGCGCCATCGAGCGCGCTACCCGGCAGGTCATCGAGCCGATGAACCTGCCGACGGTCGACGCGGTCAACTCGCTGCGAATCAGCAAGTTCAAACAGCGTGTTACGGAAACCGTCGCCAAAGGAGAAGGGACGGCCTTCCGGTCCGTGTTGGAGCAATTGGAGGCCGAAACCGGTCTGCCGCTCATCGAAATCGCTGCGGCGCTCGCGAGTCTTTCGCAGGGCACGACGCCATTGCTGCTGACGGGGGCAAAAACCGAGCGGCCGGAAGCGCCCGCACCAGGCAGAGCGCGGTCACCCAACGCCGCACCAACGTTCGAGAGCCCTGCGACCGCCTCCGGAGCGCGGCCGTCCGACGCGCCGGCCGACGCCGCTGCCTTCTCGTCACGCAAGCCACGCGCCAAATCCGCCGCGGGCCAAATGGAAACTTTTCGCGTCGAAGTGGGGTCCGTACATGGGATCAAGGCCGGAAACATCGTCGGCGCCATTGCCAACGAGGCCGGGATCGACAGTGTGCATATCGGCCGGGTGGATATTCGGGAGGACTACAGCTTCGTCGACTTGCCGGAAGGCATGCCGAAAGAGATATTCAAGGAATTGCAGAGAGTGCGCGTGGTGGGGCGCGAGCTTCGCATCAGCCGGGTTGCCGAGAAGCCCCCGAAGCCTCCGCGTGATTCGACCGGGCGGCACGCCGGAACCCGACGTCCCGATGGCCGGCCGCTGGCGCGCAAGATGTTGAGCCGGAGTCACGCGAAGAAATGATGTTCCGTTGGTCAACAAACGAGGAGTGAATCATGGGCAAGGGTATGGATCGAAAGAAGGAAGAAAAGAAGAAACCGGCCAAGACATTGGAAGAAAAGCGGGCCGCCAAGAGGGAAAAAAGGCAAGCCCGGGGTTGAAGTGCGCATGGCGCGACGCTGTTCCGCGGGCCGTCAGACGACCCGCGAGCGGTGTCCGCCCGCTGCAAAATCCCTGATATTCGCGGCCATCTCGTCGAGGCAGCGCTGGCGGGCCTCCCGCGCCGCCCACGCCACATGCGGCGTGAGGATCAAATTCGGTATACCCGGATCGAGCAAGGGGTCGTCGCGCTCCGGTGGTTCGTGAGGGAAGACGTCGATTCCCGCGCCGCCCAACCGGCCTGCTTTGAGCGCCATGCTAAGCGCGGTGCCGTCCACCAATGCGCCTCGAGCCGTGTTGATCAGCAGCGCATCGGGTTTCATGAGCGCAAGCTCGCGTGCGCCGAGCAGGCCGCGGGTCGAGTCATTGAGAGGGCAATGCAGGGAAACGACGTCCGACACAGCGAGCAGCCGCCCCAGTTCCACGCGATCGGCCCTCGGGCCGTCGCCTCGGCGGCCGGCAACGATTACCCGCATGCCGAAGGCCTCGGCTACCCGCGCCGCACCGCGGCCCAATTCACCCCAACCGACCACGCCGAATACGCGTCCCGCGAGCTCCCGGGTCGGGTGCGAAACCACCGTGGCCACCTCATTCTCGGTCCACGAACCATTTCCCACCAGGCGCGCATACTCCGAGACATGCTGGGTGAGACTCAGTATCAGCGCCCACACGTGTTGCACCACCGACGAGGTACAGTAGCCGCGCACATTGCACACTGCGATCCCAAGCTCCCGCGCTGCGGCCAAATCGATATTGTCGGTGCCCGTCGCCGCGACGGTGACCAGCTTGAGATTGGACGCCCCCTTCAGCAGCTCGCGCGACAATTCGACTTTATTCAACAAGACGACATCCACGTCGCGAATGCGTTCGGCGGTCCTTGCATCGTCTCTGCGGCAGACAGCCAGTTCGGCGACGGACGAGCTCACGGCGGAGAGGTCGAGATCGCCGTCGGACACCGTGTCGTAATCCAAAAATACCGCTTTCACGGGGAGTTGGTCTTCATGATCTGTAGAATATCCGGCCACACATGAAATCTTCCGCCGTCAAAATTCTGATCATCGCGAACGTGGCGCTGTTCTTCCTGCAGAACCTGTCGCAGGAAGTGCTGGAAGGGCTGTTCGCCTTGTGGCCTCTGCAGCCCATCGACCCGCGGTGGCATTTTGAGGTCTGGCAGATCATTACCTATGCGTTCCTGCATGATACCCACAACATCGCGCATCTGGTGTTCAACATGCTGGGGTTATGGGTGTTTGGCACCGGTATCGAGCAGTACGTGGGGCCGCGCCGCCTGCTGGTCTGCTATTTCGCCTCGGTGGTTAGCGCCGCGCTCACGCAATTGTTGGTGCCGATGCTGTTCGGCGCGCCGCCGGCGCCCACGATCGGCGCTTCCGGCGGAGTCTTCGGTTTGATCCTCGCCTATGCCGTCATGTTTCCGAAGCGAAAAGTCGCCGTGTATTTTCTCATTCCAATGCCGGTGTGGCTGTTTGCGACCCTCTACGCAGGTATCGAACTCTACCTTGGGGTTACCGGGACTGCGGCTGGGGTTGCCCATTTTGCCCACTTAGGAGGCATGGTGGGCAGCGCTTTGGTGATCACGCAGTGGCGTGTTGCGCGCCCCGCGCGATGAATACCGTCGCGGGATCTTCCGTTCCCGGCGCCCCCGGAACCGGCTAGGCTACACCCATGAAGCCGCAGAGACTGAAACGCGCCGCTTATCTGGCGGCACTCGTGTGCCTCGCGGTGCCGGCCCACGCGGACTGGGTGCGGCGCGTCACCGACGGCATCATGGGGACGCGGATCACCGTTGAGCTGTGGGCGGACGATGAGGCGAAGGCCGAGCGCGCGATCGACGCGGTGCTCGAGGAAATGCGGCACATCGATGACTCGATGAGCACCTACAAGCCGACCAGCGAAGTGTCCCTGGTCAACGCCAAGGCGGCGCAAGGTCCGATGCGGATCAGCAAGGAATTGTTCGATCTGCTGACCACGGCCAAGGAGTATTCGGTCATCACCGACGGTGCGTTCGACATCACTTACGCCAGCGTCGGCTACATGTATGACTTCCGCAAACACGTCCACCCCGATGAGGCGCAAATCGACAAGGCGCTTCCCGCGGTCAACTTTCGTCACGTGCTGCTCGATGCCAAGAATCAGACCGTACAATATTCGCAAACGGGCGTGCGCATCGATCTCGGCGGTATCGCCAAGGGCTATTCGGTGGACCGGGGCATCGAGGTACTGAAGTCCTTCGGCTTCACTCGGGCGTACGTCTCCGCCGGCGGCGACAGCCGCATCATCGGCGATCGATTCGGTAAGCCCTGGATGGTCGGTATCCGTGATCCGCGCAAGGGAGAAGGTTCGGTGATCACCAGCATTCCTCTGGTCGACGCCGCGATTTCGACCTCCGGCGATTACGAGCGATACTTCGAGGAAAACGGGGTGCGGTATCACCATATCATCGATCCGCACACCGGCCACTCCGCGAGCAAGGTGCGCAGCGCCACGGTCATTGGACCCAATGCCACGCGGACCGACGGCTTGTCCAAGACCGCATTCGTGCTGGGGCCGGAAAAGGCCATGGAGATCTACAATCGCATCGATGATATCGATGCCATCATCGTCAAGCTCGACGGCACCGTGATCTACTCGAAGGGAATCGAGCCCGCGCCGGGACGCGCCTCTCCGAAGTAAGGCCGGGTGCGGGATCCACGTTCACGGCTCCTTCGGGCGGCTGGGCCAAGGCTATACTGGCCCGATGACGGCCGTGCTGCTATGGGGGTTGCTGTTCGGCTCTATCGGGCTTGGATATTTCATCTATGGCCGCAAGCAAGGGGCGGCAGTTCCGCTGCTGTGCGGACTCGCGCTGATGGTATTCCCTTACTTCGTGTCCAACGTATTTCTGCTGCTCGGCATAGGAGTGACGCTCATAGCGATACCCTATTTCCTCCGTCTGTGAGGAGCCATGGGGCGCCGCCAATGACGACACCAACGTCTCGAGGGAATAAAGTAGGCCGGCCATGAGTCTTACATCCATGGACGAGAGACGCGCTCGGTTCGAGGCGCAGGTTTTGCCCCATATGGACGCCGCGTACAGGTTTGCCCGTTGGCTGTCGAATGCTCCCGGCGACGCTGACGACGTCGCGCAAGAGGCGATCTTGCGCGCTTATCGCGGGTTCGACGCCCTGCGCGGCGGAGATGTGAAGGCGTGGTTGCTGGCCATCGTGAAGAATTGCCACTCAACGGCGCTCAAGCAGCGCCAACGCCGTGGCTTCGTGCCGCTGCCGGAAGAACACGATGCCCAAGACGGCTACGCCATGACCGCGACCACGCCCGATCCCCAGGATGCCTCGATCCTTCGGGACGAGCAGCGCACGCTCGATCGGTTGATCGCAGCGTTGCCGGAAGAGCACCGTACGGTGTTGATGCTGCGGGAAATAGAGGAAATGGACTACCGCCAAATAGCACAGGTTACGAATGTGCCCATCGGCACGGTGATGTCCCGGCTGGCGCGCTCGCGGGCCGCACTGAAGGCGCGATGGCTGAAGGAAGTCGAAGGAGAACCGCGTGCGGTGCGCTGAATCACTGCGGGTGCAGGCTTATTTCGACGGCGAGGTCGACGCGGTTTCCGCCGCGGATATCGAAGGTCACCTCGAGCACTGTGCAGAGTGCCGCGCCTTGCTGCAGGACCTCGAACAAGTGCGCACCGTGCTGCGCCGAGATTCAGCTTACGCGCGTACTCCGCCCGCGCTTCGCGCCAAGCTGATGCGCGCCCTCGATCAGGAGAGCGGCGCAAACCCCGACGTTCCGGAGTCCGTGGGACGGCACTCGTTGATGCCCGGGCGGTCCGTGCCGGGACGGCGCATCCCAGGGTGGCCGATGCGGCGGCCGCGTTCCTTCTGGGCCGGTGCCCTGAGCGGAGCCGGCGGCACCGCCTTGGCCGCCAGCCTTGTTTTTTTTCTATTGGCGCCCCCGCTCGTCAATCCGTTGCTCGACGAGTTGGTGAACGCGCACGTGCGCTCGCTGATGCCGGCGCATCTCATCGATGTGGTGTCCACCGACAAGCACACGGTGAAGCCGTGGTTCGCAGGCCATGCGGACGTGTCGCCGGTCGTTGCCGACTTCGAGCCGCAAGGCTATCGGCTCATCGGGGGACGCGCGGACTATCTGGATCATCAACGCTCGGCGGTCGTGGTGTATCAACACGGTTCGCATTTGATCAACGTCTTCAGTTGGGCCGCCGGTGGGCGGTCATTGCCCTCGAGCGTAACGCGCAACGGCTATCACCTCGTCTGTTGGAAGTCCGGAGATCTCGATTACTGCGCCGTTTCGGATACCGCCCGAGATGAGCTGCTTGGCCTCGTCCGGCTGCTGCAGGATCTCGGCTCCCGCGACGGCAGGGAATAAAACCACCGCATCCGAAGTCTTCTCTCCGGCAAATCACTCAAGGAGACGAACGTGCCGGATGACAAATTGCTGCAATCGCGCCGCAACGCCCTGAAATGCATGGCCTACGGAGGTGCCGGAACGCTCTTCGCATTGTCCGGCGGCGTCTTCACGCCCTTCGATCTGGCCCACGCGGCCGCGGACAAGCAAGCGGTAGCTCGATCGGGCAAACCTCTGTTCATCCAGATCAGCGACACTCACATCGGCTTCAACAAGGACGCGAATCCCGACGTCAATGGGACGCTGGCGCAAACGATCGACCTCGTGAACGGGATGCCCGTGCAGCCCGGACTCATCATCCACACGGGCGACATCACCCACCTGTCCAAACCGGCCGAATTCGACCTGGCCCAGCAGATGTTTTCGAGGTTGCGCAGCGGGGAGATGCATACGGTGCCGGGCGAGCATGACACGACCGATGCGACCGTGACGGAGTACTTCAATCGCTTCGGGAAGCCCTCTGCCAACAAGGGGTACTACAGCTTCGATTATTCCGGCGTCCATTTCATCGCCTTGATCAATGTCCTGCAGTTCAAACCGGGCGGTCTCGGCACGCTTGGGTCGGATCAGCTCGCATGGGTTGAAGCCGATCTGAAGGGACGTTCCGCGAGCACGCCCATCGTCGTCTTTGCGCACATGCCGCTATGGACCATCTATGAACCGTGGGGCTGGGGAACCGGCGATGCGGAGCTGCTCATGGACCGCCTGCGCCGCTTCGGGTCGGTCACCGTGCTGAACGGGCACATTCATCAGATTGTCCAGAAGGTCGAAGGCAATATGACGTTTCACACAGCGCGCTCCACCGCCTACCCGCAACCGGCTGCGGGCGTCGGAGCGGGACCGGGGCCTCTGACGGTGCCCGCGGAGCAGCTGGCCGCAATGCTCGGCGTCACCAGCGTGTCGGTGGCGAAGCATCCGAGCTCGCTGGTTCTCAACGACACGACGATCGCGCGATCATGAGCCGCGCGGCCTATCGGTCGTGGCTGGCGGCCGTCGGCATGGGGACGCTGTGGTTGCTTGCGCTATTGTGCATCATTGCCTTCGGCAGGCCATCGCACGCGCAAACTCCGACATCGACCCGGATCACAATGAAGGATTTCATGTTCTCGCCGGTGCCGCTGACGGTGAGCGCGGGCACCACGGTGACTTGGACCAATCTCGACGATGAACCGCACACTGCCGTCAGCGACACCGGGGAGTTCCGCTCGGGGGCCATGGACACGAACGAGAGCTTCTCGTTCAAGTTCGACAAGCCCGGCACCTACCGATTTACGTGTTCGATCCACCCGCGCATGGTCGGAACCATCATCGTGCGGTGAGTCGTCAGTCGCGGAAGTTATTGAACTGCAGCGGGACGCCGAGTTCAGCCTTGCGAAGGAGAGCGATGGCTTCCTGAAGGTCATCGCGTTTCTTGCCCGTGACTCGTACCTTGTCGCCTTGTATTTGCGCCTGCACCTTGAGCTTCGAGTCCTTGAGCAGCCGCGACACCTTCCTGCCCGCATCCGCGTCGATTCCGTGCTTCAAAACTGCGAGTTGCTTCGCCCTCGCCAAGTTGATCTCGGGATCCTGCACGTCGAGACAGGCGACATCGATGCCTCGTTTGGCCATCTTGAGCTTGAGGATTTCCAACATTTGCTTCAGCTGAAAGTCGGCCGGCGCGGTCAGGGTTACCGTGGTCTCCTCCAGTTCGAAGGTCGCATCGGTGCCTTTGAAATCGAAACGCTGTCCCAACTCACGGACGGCCTGATCGACGGCGTTCGTCAATTCATGGGTGTCGATTTCGGATACGACGTCGAACGAGGGCATTTCAAGACTCCAAGGGGCTCAAACGTACAGGTCACTAACGATACCCGCGTGCCTGCAACGTGAATAGCTTCGCGTAGCGGCCGTCCGCGGCCATCAGCGACTCATGGCTGCCGCGCTCGACGATACGGCCTTCCTCGAGCACCAATATCTGGTCGGTCATCCGCACCGTCGAGAACCGGTGTGAGATGACGATGGCGATGCGGTTGCGGGTCAACTCGCGGAAATGTTCGAACACCTCCGCTTCGGCGCTTGCGTCGATGGCGGCGGTCGGCTCGTCGAGCACCAAAATATCCGCCTCATTGCGCATGAACGCGCGGGCCAGCGCGATCTTCTGCCACTGGCCGCCGGAAAGCTCTCGCCCGTCCTTGAACCATTTGCCGAGCTGCGTGTGATAACCCGCGGGCAGGGTCTCGACGAATTCGGCGGCCAGCCCCAAGGCCGCGGCGCTGCGCCAGCGTCCTTCGTCGTCGAAGGCGCGCACGTCGCCCGCGCCGATGTTCTCGCCGACCAGCATTTGATACCGGGCGAAGTCTTGAAAAATCACCCCGATCCGCTGGCGCAGCGCGCTCTCGTCCCATTCCTTGAGGTCAAGCCCATCCAGGAGGATGCGCCCTTGCGTCGGCTGATAAAGGCGGGTCAGCAACTTGATCAAGGTGGTCTTGCCCGAGCCGTTCTGGCCCACCAGTGCCAGGCTCTCTCCCGGCCGAACGTGCAGATCGATGCCCGACAGCGCGGCCGTGGCGGCGCCCGGGTAGATGAACTCGACGTTCTCGAAGCGGATACCGTCGCCGGGATCCGGGCCGCGCTTCGTATTGCCGCTCGAGCTGCCGCTGGGCTGCTCCAAGTATTCGTAGAGATTCGACAGGTAGAGGTTGTCCTCATACAAGCCGCTGACGGCCGACAGGACGGCGCTCACAGCCGTCTGGCCCTGGCGAAACAACATCAGATACATGGTCATCTGACCCACGGTCATGGCGCCGAGCACCGTCTCCGCGGCGATCCATGCGTAGCCCCCGTATAGCGCGGCAGTACCGACCAATCCCAACCCAAAGCCCCAGGCATCGCGGCGCAAAGTCAGATCGCGGTCTTCGCGATACAGGCGCGTGAATATGTCTCGGTAGCGATCGAGCAAGCGGGGTCCGAGCTCGAACAATTTGACCTCTTTGGCGTTGTCCTCGCGCGCCAACACCGATTCCAAATAGATTTGCATGCGCGCTTCAGGAGCGCGCCAGCGGAACAGTCGAAATGCCTCGCCGGAGAATCTTGCCTCCGCCAGGAATGCGGGCAGTCCGGCCACGACCAAGAGCACGACGGCCCAGGGAGAGAAGCGCACGAGCAAGCCGCCGAAGGACACCAGCGAGATCGCATTTTGCAAGAGTCCGAAGGTGCGCATGACCAGGCTCAACGGCCGGCTCGAGGCTTCACGGCGCGCGCGCGTCAGTTTGTCGTAGAATTCGGAATCCTCGAATTGCGTCAAGTCCAGAGTCAACGCCTTCTCCAAGATCATGACGTTGACGCGCTGTCCGAGCTGCGCCCGCAGCAGCGATTGCGCAAGAGAGATGCCGCGTTGCGCCATCGCCGTGGCGGCAACCAGCACGGCCTCGAGTCCCACGTACTTCACCACCGGCGCGAACAGCGTCGCGCCGGCGTGTCGATGCAAATCGGCAGCGTGGATAACCGCATCGACGATCTGGGCGCCGACGTAGGCGACGGCCGCCGGCAGCACGCCGGCCACCAGAGTGAGCAAGGCAAGCGCAATGCTGAGCCCTTTGTTGGTGGTCCAGACGAGGTTGAGCGCGCGGCTGCTGTAGGCGAATACGCCGAACAAGCTGCGCTGCAAGCCCTCTGCCGCCGGCGGCTGGCTCACATGCGGTGAGTCCCCGATGTGGGGCGAAGGACGGGCCGCCAAGATGCTGCTACTTCACCAGGCGCAACGAGATTGGATAGCGGTACGGCGCCCCGTCGCTCACCCGGATCGCCGCGATGATGACCAACACGAGATTCACGACACCCAAGATCCAAAGAAGGGCAAAGCCGATGAGCACGATGGCCAGCAGGGCGAAGATCAAGCCGAGCAGCCACACGGTGATCTGGAAATTCAGCGATTCCTTGGCTTGCGCGGCCACGAAGGGCATGGACTGTCCTTTCGAGAGCAATATGATCAATGGACCCAAAATCGTGAACAGCGCCAAGCCGCCGAACGGCAGAAAAATCAAGCTGCCGCCGCCCAAGATCCAGAGCAGTCCGCAGAGATGCGCGGCCATTGCCCAGCCCCGTTCGTCACCGCTCACCACTTCGTTCATGAGGTTTCCTCTAGGGGTACGCCGGGTGCGGGCCTACGCCTGCGGTCTATAATGTGCATATCCCTTATAGCCTGGTATGGCGGAGTAGTCGTGAAATTCAAGCCCCTGCTCGATCGCTGGAAGAAAGACGCGGCGCCGGCGCGCACCGCCGAGGAATACGCAATTCGCTTGGATCTGGACGATGCCTCCCGATTGCACGCCCTGGCGGAATTGTTTCCCGGGCAGCCGATCGAAGTGATCATCAGCGATCTGTTGCGTGCCGGTCTCGATGAAATCGCGGCCGCCATGCCCTATGAGCGCGGTCCCAAGGTCATTTCGCGCGACGATCACGGCGATCCGCTCTACGAGGATATCGGCCTCACGCCTCGATTCGTCGAGTTGACCCGTAAATACAAGCGGCAGCTCGAGGCTTCCTGAGGACTAGCCGGGCTTGACGCTGATCGCTTGGCAAGGCGATACTCCGGGCATGGCGACCGTACGCATCCTGCGCAACGCTTGGTGGTGGCGGACTCCTTCTTGAGGAGTGGGCGCTGGTTGGTCAAGTTTTAAACTAATTCGTCGGTATCCAGAACCCATCTCCGCCTCAAAGACGGTGGTGGGTTTTTTTTGTCCGTGACATTTGCAGGTATGCATGAAGCCGCCTTTTGATATCGCCGCCGATCTCGATACGCCGGTGTCGGCCTATCTGAAGCTGGCGCCCTTTCGGCCGAGATTCTTGCTCGAAAGCGTCGAGGGGGGAGAGCGCCTGGCCCGATATTCCTTCATCGGATTCGGCGACTGCCTGGAGGTCCGTTTGGACGCCGCGGGGCTCGCCATCGGGGGCGCGCGATCCGCAAGACCGGAGTCCAAATTCGAGCTCTTGAGCGCCCTGCGCGGCGCCCTGAGCCTGGCTCCGCAGCCCCTGCCCGAAGTCCCGGGGGTACCGTTGCTCGGCGGGCTGGTCGGCTACACCGCATACGATGCAGTCCGCTATTTCGAGCGCGTGCCGGGACGCCATCAGGACCCGGGGACGCCGCACGCGCATTATGTCGCACCGAGATCCTTGCTGGTGTTCGATCATTTGACCCGCAGCGTCGCCTTGCTGCATGACGGCAGCGAGAGTGATCGGCAAGCCCTGCGCCGCGACGTGGTCAGGGCTTTGCGCGGCGCAGTACCCGCAATCCTCGCCCCCGGACGGTTTTCACCCGCAACGCCGTCATTGACGGAAGAGGCGCATGCGGTCCGAGTGCGGCGCGCGCAAGAGTACATTGCCTCGGGCGACGTCTATCAACTGGTGCTCGCATCGCGATTCGAGGGCCGTCACGCGCTCGAACCCTTCGAGGTGTATCGAGCGCTGCGTCTGCTCAACCCCTCTCCCTACATGTATTTCTGCGAGCTGGGGGATATCACCGTGGTCGGCTCTTCGCCGGAAGCGTTGGTCAAGTGCCACGGCGGGTATGTGCAGTTGCGGCCGATCGCAGGTTCCCGGCCGCGCGGCGCCGATACCGCCCGCGACGCCGCGCTCGAAGCCGAGCTCAAGGCGGATCCCAAGGAAAACGCCGAGCATGTGATGCTGGTCGATCTGGCGCGCAACGATCTGGGAAGGGTCGCCGCCCCCGGCTCCGTGGTGGTCGATCCGTACCGTGTGATCGAGCGCTATAGCCATATCATGCACATCGTCAGCGGCGTCAACGGCCGGCTTCGAGCGGGACAGGATGCATTCGACCTTTTTGCCGCCACCTTTCCCGCCGGTACCTTGGTTGGCGCTCCGAAGGTGCGGGCGATGGAAATCATCGACGAACTCGAACCGGTGGCCCGCCAGCTTTACGGCGGGACAGTGGGCTACTTCGGCCGCCGCGGCGACATGGACCAGGCCATCACGATTCGCACCCTGGTTTTTCGAGGCGACTCGTACAGCTACCAAGCCGGAGGCGGTATCGTCGCCGATAGTTCGCCGCAAGCCGAATATGATGAATTGATGGCAAAGAGTGCCGTGCTCAGGCGTGCGCTCGAGCTCGCCGCGGAGGGTCTCTAGGATGCGGCCCAAGATATTGCTGATCGATAACTATGATTCGTTCACTTACAACCTGGTGCAAGCATTTTTGGTGTTGGGAGCCCAGGTCGACGTGCATCGAAACGATGCAATCACGGTGGAGGAGGCGCTGGCGCTCGGGCCTACCCATCTGGTCATCTCTCCAGGGCCCGGTACGCCGCGCGACGCAGGCGTCTCCATGCGAATGATCGGCGCATTCGCCGAACGGATCCCCATTTTCGGCGTTTGCCTGGGTCATCAGTCCTTGGTGGAAGTGTTCGGCGGCAAAGTGGTGCGTGCCGCGCGCTTGATGCACGGCAAGGTTTCTCCCGTGCGGCATGACGGCAAGGGACTCTTTGCCGGCGTGCCGCAAGATTTCGATGCTGGACGCTATCACTCGCTGATCGCGGAAGCACAGAGCATCCCTGCCGTGCTCGAAGTCACGGCGCGGACCGCGGAAGGCGAAATCATGGGCGTCCGGCACAGATCGCTGCCGATCGAGGGCGTGCAATTTCACCCGGAGAGCGTGCTCACGCCGGACGGTCCGATCCTCATGGGAAATTTCCTCAAGACTTGAAACATGACCACTCCTCGCGCCACCCTGGATCACTTGGTGCAACGCCGCGATCTCAGCGAAGCGGAGGCTGCCGCGCTCCTCGGGTCGCTGACGAGCGCTGAGCTCGAGCCGGCGATGGCCGGCGCACTGTTGACGGCATTGCGCGCGAAAGGTGTCACACCGGCCGAAGTGCGCGGATTCGCCGACGCCATGCGCGCCCTTGCACTGAAGCCGCTGCTCCCGTCGGGACTCGATGCCATCGATATCGTCGGCACGGGGGGCGATTCATCCGGCAGCCTCAACTTGTCGACCGGAGCGGCGTTGCTGGCGGCCGCCTGCGGGTTGCCCGTCGTCAAGCATGGGAATCGCTCCATCTCCAGCCGCAGCGGCAGTGCCGATCTGATTGAAGCGCTGGGGTTCAGAATGCCCCTGGACGAGGCACGCGCAGCAGAGTGTTTTGCGGCTACTGGATTCACGTTCTTATTCGCGCCCTATTTTCACCCGGCAATGAAGGCTCTCGCGCCAATCCGCGCAGCGCTCGGCATCCGCACGGTATTCAACCTGCTGGGGCCGCTGACCAACCCCGCCGCGCCACGTTACCGGTTGATCGGCGCCTACGACGCAGCTACAGCGGAGCTCATGGCCGGCACCTTGGCGGGCATGGACATCGAGCGCGCTTGGGTCGTGCACGGCGCCGCGGGCTGGGACGAAGCAACACCTGTCGGACCCTTTCTGGCGTTCGATGTCACGCGCGGTGAGATTCGCCGCTCCGAAATCGATCCCCGCGAATTCATGTTGGCGCCCTGTGCCTCGAGCGAATTGGCCGGCGGCGACGCTGCTGCGAACCTCGCGGCGCTGCTCGACGTATTCACAGGCATCGATCGCGGCGCGCACTGCGCCGCGTTGACGCTGCAATCCGGTCTAGCCTTGTTCATCGCCGGCCGCACCCCTTCCATTCAAGCCGGGATCGACCTCGCGCGAACGACCGTGGACAGCGGCCGGGCGGAGGCGTGGCTGCGCGGCTTGCGTCATTTCGCAGCGGACGGACGGTGAATCGGAGGGTCGCTTGAACGGGAGCATACGTTGAGCGGTTTTTTGGACGACATGGCACGTTCGAGCGCGGCGCGGGTGGCGCAGGCGCTGCGGCATGAATCAGCCAAGCACCTCGAACAGCGGGCGCGTGCCGCCGCGCCGGGCGCACCGTTGCGCTTGTCGGCCGGGGGATTCGACGTCATTGCCGAACTCAAACTGCGCTCTCCGGCCCAAGGTCTCCTCGGCCATCGAGACCAGGACTGGTTGGGACGCGTCGCCGGCTATGCGCGCGGCGGCGCCGCAGCCGTGTCCGTTCTGACCGAACCATCCCGCTTCGATGGATCGCTCGAGCATTTGCGCCAAGCCGCGGCGGTGCTGGCGCCCCTCGGCGTACCGGCGATGCGCAAGGACTTTCTGGTCGATCCCTACCAGATATTGGAGGCGCGCGCCGCCGGGGCGGGCGGCGTCTTGGTCATTCTGCGAATGCTGCCTCGACGGCAAATCGCGGAGCTGCTGGACGCGGCGTCGGAGCACGGCATGTTCGTGCTGCTGGAAGCGTTCGACGAGGCCGACCTGCACCTGGCGCGCGATCTCGTGACTTCACGCAGCGCGCATCGCGGGACGGAGCCGATACTGATCGGCGTGAACTGCCGAGATCTGCAAACGCTGGAAGTGGTGCAGGAACGGTTCGCGGACCTTGCGCCGCTGCTGCCGGCCGGCTGGCCGGCGGTGGCCGAAAGCGGCGTCGCCTCGGGCGCCGATGCGCGGCGAATGCGGGAGCTCGGCTATCGCATAGCTTTGATCGGCACCGCTCTGATGACCCGCGAAGATCCGGCGCAGCTGCTGCACGAAATTTTCGATGCGGCCCGGACAGTGCAAGCTTAAATGGCTACACTCCGAGCCATGTGGATAAAGATCTGCGGCATCACCGGTGCGGATGCGGTGGCAGCAGCCGCCGAGGCCAAAGTCGACGCGATCGGTTTCGTGTTCGCCCCGAGTCCGCGGCAGGTGACGCCCGGCCAGGCAGCGCAACTGGCGGCGCTCGCACCGCCCGGTATCCTGCGCATCGCGGTTGCGCAGCACCCGCTGCAAATGAAAGTCGACGAGATATGCCGGATACTCAAACCGGATTACTTCCAAACGGACGTCGAAGATTTGCGCGAACTCAAGATTCCGGCGCATATCAAAGTGCTTCCGGTCGTGCGCTTCGGCCGTAAGACTCCGAACCCGTTGCCGGCGCGCATGTTGTTCGAAGGCCCGTCGAGCGGCATCGGCGAGCTCGCGGATTGGGGGCGTGCGGCGGAACTCGCGCGGCAAACAGAGCTGATTCTCGCAGGCGGCTTGTCCGCTCAGAATGTGGCCGAAGCAATTCAAGCGGTACGCCCGTTCGGGGTGGACGTGAGCAGCGGAGTCGAAGAGGTTCCGGGAGTCAAGGACCCGGCAAAAATTCGCGAGTTCGTCCGCGCGGCGCGCGCCGCCGCGGCCAGCCTGGAGCGCGACGCTTGAGCTCGCCGCTGCGCACCGCCGGCCAAGCGCCCGGCCTCCCCGACGCACGGGGGCGATACGGAGAATTCGGCGGGCGCTATGTTCCGGAGACTTTGGTGCCAGCGCTCGATCGGCTGCAAGCGGGAGTTGAGCGGTATTTGCAGGATGCGGAATTTCAGGGCGAGTTCGCTCGCGAGCTGAAGGGGTGGGTGGGACGCCCAACCGCGCTCTCCTATGCTGCTACCTTAAGCAAACGCTGGGGAGCGCAGGTCTGGCTCAAGCGCGAAGATCTCGCGCACACGGGTGCACACAAGATCAACAACGCCGTGGGTCAAACGCTTTTGGCAAAGCGCCTGGGCGCGAAGCGCATCATCGCTGAAACCGGTGCCGGGCAGCACGGGGTCGCGAGTGCCGCGGCGGCCGCGCGGTTGGGTATGCCCTGCGTGGTCTACATGGGCGCGGTGGATGTCGAACGCCAGGCGCCCAACGTCGGACGCATGCAACTCCTCGGTGCGACCGTGGTGCCGGTGACCGGCGGGGATCAGACCCTGCGCGCCGCCATCGACGAGGCACTGCGCGATTGGGTGTCCGATCCGAACGGTACGTACTATTGCCTGGGCTCGGCGGTGGGACCGCACCCGTATCCATACCTGGTACGCGAGCTGCAGGCCGTGATCGGACGCGAGGCTCGAGCGCAGATGTTGGAGTTTGCGGGCGGCCTGCCGGATGTCGCCGTGGCATGCGTGGGAGGCGGCTCGAATGCGATTGGCTTATTTCATCCCTTCCTCGGCGATGCCGCGGTAAAGCTCATCGGCGTGGAAGCCGGCGGCCGCGGCGCCGGGCTAGGCGACAACGCAGCCTCGCTGACGTTCGGCACACCGGGCGTGCTGCAGGGAAGCTATACGTTGATCCTGCAGGACGCATTCGGCCAGGTGCGGGAAACTCATTCGGTGTCGGCCGGCCTCGATTATTCCGGCGTGGGACCGGAGCACGCCTACTTGATGAAAAGCGGGCGGGTTGCTTACGAGTCGGCGACTGACGACGAAGCTTTGGATGCGCTCGCCGAATGCGCCAAGTGCGAGGGCATTCTGCCCGCCATCGAAAGTGCCCATGCGTTTTTCGGCGCGCGGCGCTACGCCCAAGCCCACCCCGGAGCGCGAATTTTGATCGGCTGCTCCGGGAGGGGCGACAAGGACATGCCTATCTTGCAGCGCACGCTGTTGAAGGGGCTCGGATGAAGGGGCTCGGATGATGAAGCAAGCGCGCATGGCGGCGCCCCGTGAGCGCATCTCCGCGGCCATTCAAGCGGCGACCGATGAGGGCCGGACGGCGCTGGTGGGTTTTCTCACGGCCGGATTTCCGACGCGCGCCGAGTTCAAGGCCAATCTTGCAGCCGTAGCCAGCGTCTGCGATGCGGTTGAAATCGGAGTGCCCTTCAGCGATCCCATGGCCGATGGAACCACCATACAGCGCGCGAGCTATGTTGCCCTCCGCGACGGGGTCACGCTGCCCTGGATACTCGAGCAACTCACGGCTCTGGACCCGAGGCCCGCGGCGCCCATTCTCCTGATGAGCTATTTGAATCCACTGCTCAGCGTTGGTCTCGAAGCGCTGCCGCTCGCGGCCGCCGCCGCGGGGGTCGCGGGATTCATCGTTCCCGACCTACCCTTCGAGGAAAGCGACGATCTGAACCGGGCGCTAGACCGGGAGGGCCTAGCGCTGGTGCAGATGGTGACCCCGGTGACGCCTCCCGATCGCCTTGCGATGTTGTGCCGAGAGGCCAAGGGATTCGTCTATGCAGTCACATTGACGGGCACGACGGGAACACCCAAGGGGTCTTCCGCGGAGGTGCCGCTCGACGTATTGGAGTACATGGACCGAGTCAGAGGTTGTGCGAAAGTTCCCGTGTGCGCGGGTTTCGGAATCCGATCCCGCGAACAGGTATCGCGCTTTGCCGGGCATGTCGATGGCGTGGTAGTGGGCTCCGCCTTGGTAGAAGTCCTCGAGCGAGGGGAGGATGTCACGGTTTTTCTGAGGTCGCTGCGTGAGGAGCCGGGCTCCTCCGCGTAGGCCCGGTTTCTGAACGAGGCATATGGGTCCCATGAAGCGAGTGTTCCGCGCCGCATCGCTGATCCAGGTTGCACATGCGCGCAACGTGCTGTTGGCCGCCGGTATCCGAAGCGAGCTGCGCAACCAATATCTGGCGGGCGCGCTGGGCGATTTGCCGATGCTGGAGACCTGGCCGCAGTTATTTGTCGAGGACGCCGACGAAGCGCTCGCCCTGCGCGCCCTGGCGCGCGCCGCCGCCGCCCCAACCGGCGCATCCTGGACCTGCGAGGTCTGCGGCGAGCAGCTCGAACCGCAGTTCACCAGCTGCTGGCGCTGCGGGTCGGGCGCGAGTTTCCCTTAGCCATCAGACGTTTAAAGCATGGCGTGTCGGACAAACACTGACACGAAATAGCGCGAATTCTGAACCGAGGTTCAGAGCCTAACCCTGGCTACCTCGCCCTGTACAGGTTACAAATCTAGCCTCTTCAGTGTAACGATTACACCGCCGCAAGCAGGAGGGGGCTTGTAATGAACAATGTCAGCTATGGTCTTTCCGGGCGCCCGGCGCCCCTGAAGGTGCCGTCCTTGAACGCGGCCGAATCCTTGCTCGGCGAATCGCCGGTCATGCAAGAAGTGTTTCGACTGATCGAGCGTGTAGGACCCACAGAAGCTTGCGTGCTCCTGACCGGCGAAAGCGGTTCTGGCAAGGAATTGGCCGCGCGGTCGATTCACGAATGCAGCGCGCGGTGCGACGGACCATTCATTGCAATCAATTGCGGCGCCATCCCCGCCACGCTCATCGAAGCGGAATTGTTCGGTTTCGAGAACGCAAGCTCCTCGGTCGGCGTTCGGGTGCACGCGGGCGCGTTCGAGCGCGCCAAGGGCGGTACGCTGCTGCTCGATGAAGTGACGGAAATGCCCATCGAAATGCAAACGCGGCTCCTACGCGTGCTCGAGACGCGAAAATTTTATCGCGTCGGGGCAAGCACCGAAATCAGCTCCGACGTGCGCGTCATTGCATCGACCAACCGTTGTCCGTTGCAGGCGGTGCAAAACGGGCAGCTTCGCGAGGACTTGCTGTATCGACTGGCAGTGTTCCCGGTCGAAATGCCGCCGCTGCGCAGCCGCGGCGACGACGCCGAACTTCTGGCGGAGCATTTCTTGGCCGAACTGAACGCGCAGGGCGGCACGCAGAAGCGGCTTTCGGCGCTTGCGCGCATGATGCTTAAGCAGCATTCCTGGCCGGGCAATGTCCGCGAACTCAAGAACTGCATCGAGCGTGCATACATTCTCGGCGACGTCGTCCTCGATCTGGCACCGTTGCTCCCGGGAGGAGCGCGCGAGGGCGCTCAAGTCGACGGCGAGCACCTCAACATTCGTGTGGGGTCGCGCATCTACGACATGGAGCGTTCGCTGATCGAGGCGACGCTCGACTACTTCAAAGGCAACAAGCGGCGCGCGGCCGATGCACTGGGCTGCAGTCTCAAGACGCTGTATAACAAGCTCAACGGGTATTCGCAGAACCAAGAGTGCGCGAACTCTTAAACGCCCAGCAAACGGAGAAGCAACGTGTCAAGAGTACTGATCGCGGACGATCATGCGGTGGTCCGCGCCGGATTCAAGCAATTCCTCGAAGCCGATTCGAGCATCAATGCCGTAGGCGAGGCGGCCAGCGGCAACGAGACTCTCGACCTCTTGAGAGAACAGGAGTGGGATCTCGTATTGCTCGATATTCACATGCCGGACCGCAGCGGCTTGGATATCCTGCGACACATTCAGACCGGCCATCCCGGCGTCCGGGTACTGGTGATGAGCGGGTTGCCGGAGCAGCAATATGCGGTCAACGTTCTGCGCGCCGGTGCGAGCGGCTATCTGTCGAAGGACAGCGCGCCCGACGAGCTGATGAAGGCGGTGCGCACCGTGCTGTCCGGCCGGCGTTATGTCAGCGCGGCGCTCGCCGAAATTCTGGTTGCCGATCTCGACGGCGATCCCGACAAGCCGTTACATGCACGGCTGTCGACCCGCGAATTCCAGATTTTCTGCAAATTGGCGGCAGGACGCGGTGTTTCGGACATCGCGAACGAGCTTAGCCTCAGCGTGAAGACCGTGAGCACCTACCGGAGCCGGATCCTGGAGAAGATGAGCTTCACGGCGAATGCCGATATTACGTCATATGCCTTGCGCAACGGGCTCATTCAATAAGGCGGAGCGTGAGAATTCTCCTACATCAGAACCTGCGAAGCCGCGCTGGCCGGTCAGCGATGCGCGACGTTAAACTGTCATCGGCATGTACACATCTATTATGGACGCAATGTCAATGCCTCAGAGCTTGAGAGTCCTGCTGGTCGAAGACTCCAAGGTTCTGACGGAGCGATTGACGGAGGCGATAAGGCAAATTCCTCAGGTGGAATTGATCGGCACGGCGGACACCGAGGCAACGGCGGTGGCATCCGCGAAGCGTGATTCGATCGATGTGATCATCTTGGATTTGCATCTGAAGCAGGGCACGGGGTTCGGCGTCATGCGCGCTCTTGCGACGGCCCAGCTGAAGCCGCGAATCATCGTGTTGACGAATTACGATCTGCCCGAATACAAGAATGCGGCCATCGCGCTCGGCGCGACGCATTTTTTGGACAAAGCGCGCGACTACGGCAAGCTTCCGGAAGTCCTGCACGAGATCTGCGAGACGCATCTCTCGAAACACTGAGCGCAGCTCTTTGAGGCGGCGCACCATGCCGCGCCCTTCCCGATCTGCCGCATCGCCTACAGCACCATCAGCCGCAGAGACACTCTCTGCGGCGTCCTCCTCCGACATCACGCCCCGAACCGGCCGTCTACGATTTCATGCGGCGCCATTGAATCGCCGGCAGAAAGAGGAGTCAGGGACATGGTCGTGAAATCATCGAAGTTGACCAGGGCCGCCGCGCTCTGCGCCGCCATCATAGGATTGGCGGCTTGCGTCAGCACCCCAGTTTCCAACGAAAAGATCGCGGTCGCGAAGGCCCAGGTACAGCGCGCGGAGCAGGCGGGTGCGCCCGAATTCGCGCCGGTGGAGATGGCCGCAGCTCGCGACAAACTCGCGCGTGCCGAGAAAGCCGCGGCCGACCGCGAGGCCGTGGCGGCGAACCACCTGGCAGAGCAAGCCGACATAGATGCTCGGATCGCCGAAGCCACGGCGCAGCAACAGCGCGCGCACAAAACCGCGATGGAATTCGATGCCGGCATGCAGGCGTTGCGCAATGAATCGATGCGTGCCACGCAACCTAGCGAATGAGGAGCCTTCCATGAACATAAAATCACTCAGCGGGATGGGTCTGGCATTGGCCATGTGTGCGTGCGTCACCACGCCGCCTCCGAACGCCGCGCTCGAAAGCGCGCACGCCGCAGTGCAAGCCGCGGAACTGGACCCGAATGTCAGCAAGTACGCCGCCCTCGATTTGCAGGCCGCGCAGACGGATCTTGCGCTAGCGGACGATGCAGCACTGCACCACCGGGATGCCGACATCGCGCAGCCCGCGTATATGGCGGCACAGAACGCCCGCTTGGCGCAGCTGCACGCTGCGGCGAAGGCGGACGACGCCCGGGTGGCGGCGGGACAGGCGGAACGCGACCAGATCATGCTGGCCGCCCGCAATCGGGAAGTGCAGAACGCGAAGCTTGCGACCACCGAGGCCAGGTTGGCAGCCAACGAGGCGTTCGACCAGCGCGATCAGGCGGCGCAGGAGGCGGCGCGACTGCAAGCGGAAGTCGAACAGCTCAAGGCGACACCCACGCCCCGCGGGCTCGTGATGACGCTCGGCGATGTGCTGTTCGATACCGGGAGGGCGGAGTTGAATCCGGGCGCCACTCGCAAGCTGGACCAGCTCGCACAGTTCTTGAACGAGCACAAGGATCGGCGTGTGCAAATCGACGGATTCACCGACAGCGTGGGTTCGGATTCCTATAACGAAGAGCTGTCGCGGCGCCGCGCCGATGCAGTCAAGTCGGCCCTCCTATTGCGCGGTGTCGATGCCTCGAGAATCGGAACCCAGGGTTACGGCAAGGCGTACCCGGTCGCCAACAATAGCGATTCCGGCGGACGCCAGCTGAACCGCCGCGTCGAAGTGGTGATTGGCGGTGACAATGGCACGGCGGTCTCGCCGCGCAGCTGATTCGCGCAGCCGATTTACGGCTCGAGCATTCTGGGCAAGGGAATCAGAGCGGTTACCGTGGTGCCCCCGCTGCTCGGGCTGCGCACCTCCCAGCTGCCGCCGAGCGCCGAGATTCGGTGGCGCATCGATGCGAGGCCGTGGGAGGTGATGGTCTGGAGCTGGTTCGCCGGGATTCCTTTTCCGTCGTCGGTGACCCGCAACACGAAGGTTTCCGATTCGATGCGGATGACCAAGTCCGCGGACTTGGCTTCCGCATGCTTCAAGATGTTCGTCAGGGCCTCTTGAGCGATACGGAACACGCCGATGGCGGCATCGGGATTGAATTTGGGTTCTGAATCGGGAATCGATTCCGTGCACTTGAGGCCGGCCCGCCGGCAAGTTTCCTTGAATTGCCAGCGCAGCGCCGCGAACAACCCCATGTTGTCGAGCAAGGTGGGGCGCAGTTCCTCCACGACCCGGCGCTTGAGGTCCACGCCTGCGCTCAGGGATTCGTGAATGCGCTTGAAGCGTTGTTCGATGGACGGATCGCTGGTGGGCAACCGCTGCTGCAGCCAGGACAAGTCCATGCGGGCGGCCACCAGCAGGCCGCCGAGCTCGTCGTGCAGCTCACGCGACAGGGCGGACTTCTCCTGCTCCGATACTCCCTGCAAATGGGTCGAGAGAGCGGTCAATTCCCGGGTCCGTTCATCGACCTGGTGTTCGAGCTCCTGCTTCTGGTCGCGCAGGTTGGTGGCTTGGCGCGCGCGACGGCGCATATCACCGTAGACGAGACGCGTCGCGAGTAAAACCAGGCCGATGTTCAGGATCACGCCGGCGGCCGATACCCAACGCGACATTCGAAAGTCCGCCTGCCACTGGGCCGTGGCCGCGGAGAGTTCATGCGCTTCGGCAGTTTGCAGGGTGTCGACGATCCGCGAGATCTCTTCCATGGCCAGCTTGCCTACGTCGGTCCGGACGAGGTTCACCGCGGGCGCCGTCCCTCTTTTCCTGAACAGGGCGAGCGTATCCTCGATCTCGCCGAGCTTCTTTCCGGTCAGAATTCGCAGCTCCTCCAATTCGCGATTGTCGCTGTTGCCGTAGGCCGCGCGTACCCGATCGAGCGCGGCCTCGACGTTTGCCACCGCTTCGGTATATGGCTGCAGATACGAGCTCTCGCCCGTCAGGAGATAGCCGCGCTGCCCCGACTCGGCATCGGTCATGAGCGCAATCAATTCGCTCAAGGCTTGCTGCCGCAACTGCGAGGCGTGCACCCGTTCGTTGGCCGCGTTGAGCCGCGATTGTCCCGCCGCCGCGAGGAAGAACAGTCCGATAAGGAAGCCGATCAATAGCAACGGCGGCAAGGCAATGTACCATCGGCCGACCTCGCCCAATTCCTCGCCCAAGATTTTCATGTGGAAACGCCCGCGCTATAGCCTGTAAAGTTTAACATGTGGGGCAATTCCTACAGGACGGCTGGGGTCGGAGCCGATGGTGGCGGCCGCGAGCCGCCGCCACACTACCTGTGATAATGTCCTTGCTCTTCTACAGGAGATAACTATGGAATCCACATACGGCGGAACTGCCGATCAGGTGCGTGCGACCGGACGTCAACTAGGTAATGATTTGAGCGACGGCGTCAGCGACATCAAGGCCGCCGCGTCGAGCGAGATCAAGAACTTGCTTGCGGACGTTGAGGATCTCATGGCGCGGATCGCGGATCTAAAGGACGCGGACGTCGTGCGCGTGCGCAGCAAAGTTCAGCGCGCGGTCGCCGCAACCAAACAAACCCTGGCGGATGGGGCCGACGCCATAAGGCAGCAGGCGCAAAGCGTCGCCAGCACGGCTGATGACTATGTGCGCGAAAGCCCCTGGCAAGCCATCGGCATTGCCGCACTGGTGGGCGCCGTCGTGGGAATTCTAGCGACGCGCCGTTCCTGAGGCGGCCGCCGGTGCGCCTGCTGTGGTTGATCCCAAGAGCGGCACCGGCGCTGCTGCGCCACCTGATCGCGTATATCGACCTCATTGGCCTGGATCTCGGCCGGGCCCAACGCGAATTTGCAGCGCAGCTAGTCATGTCCGCAATCGTCGCAATCTGCGGCGTTTTTGCGGTTTTCATGGGCTGCCTCGCCGTAGTTGCCTATACCTGGGACACGCCGTACCGAGTGACCGCGATCGCTTGTATGGGAGGCGGCTTCCTCGCAGCCGCCGTCGCGGCGGTCGTATACCGCTCGAGGGCCACGCGGGCGAGGTCGGAGTTGTTTGGCTCCCTGCAGCGGGAATGGCAGGAAGACCGCCAGCTTCTCGATCACTTGATGTCTTCGTCGAATCAGGAGTGATCGGCCAATGGCAATAGATCGCGACGAAGCAGCTCGAGCTGAGATTCTCGCGAGGCTCGCGGCGTCGCGCGCGGAATTGCGGGAGATCTTCGACCCGCCGCCCGAGGCCAACGGAGGTGGCGCCACAGGCGCATCCAACGGCGGGTTTCCGCGCAGCAGGACCGTCCAGATGATCATGAGCGGACGTGGCCTCTCGACATTGGGCGCTCTCGCCGCGGGCCTCATCGTCGCGCGACCCGCGCTCGCGCTGCGCCTCTTGCGAATGCTGCCTACCGGAGCGCTCGGCCGGATGCTGCTGATGCGCGCCGTCACCGCGATGCGACAAAGCGGCAAGCGCCGGCCGCGGTGACTAGCCTTTAGCCGCAGATCGCGAGTACTCAGCCGAGGGTCACGAGTCCATAGTGGTAGCTGCCGTCATCCACTAGAGTGATCTCGAGGAATGGCGTGGTCGGCATTTCGCGTCCGTCAAGAGTTGCCTTGATGACTCCGCGACTCACCCCATGCGGGTTCTCTACCGCGATGCGGTAGCGCGAGGATCCATGCTTATAAGTGACCTCGAAGCCGGCCCACGCGCGGGGAACGCAGGGATTGATTTTCAAGATCTTGCCGCGCAACTCGACGCCGAGAATTCCCTCCACCGCGGTCCTGTACATCCATCCCGCGGACCCGGTATACCAAGTCCAGCCGCCCCGGCCGACGTGTTGAGGGGACGAATACACGTCCGCGCAGACGACATAGGGCTCGACCTTATAGCGATGAATGGCCGCCCGCGTGCTTGCGTGGTTGATGGGGTTGAGAATCGAGAATAGCTCGCCGGCGCGATCGCCGTCGCCGAGCAGCGCGAACGCAAGGGTGGTCCACATGGCCGCATGCGTGTATTGACCGCCATTTTCTCGGATCCCGGGTGGATAAGCCTTGATATAGCCGGGATCGTGCGCGGTACGATCGAACGCCGGGGCGAACAATTTCACCAAGCCGTCGCTGCGGCTGACGAGTTGGGCGTCGACGGCCGACATCGCCCGTACCGCGCGTTCGGTCTCGGCCGCGCCGGAGATCACCGCCCAGGATTGGGCGATGGAATCGATCCTGCATTCGTCGCTGGCGACCGATCCCAAGGGCGTGCCGTCGTCGAAGTAACCCCGCCGGTACCAGTCGCCGTCCCACGCTTCACGCTCGATGGCCTGCTGCAGGGCGTAGGCATGTTTGCGCCACGGCGCCGCGGTCGCGGGCTCGCCGCGACGTTCGGCGATCGGCGCAAACTTGAGCAGCGTGGCGTGCAAGAACCATCCGAGCCAAACACTTTCACCGCGTCCGGCCGCTCCGACTCGATTCATCCCGTCGTTCCAATCCCCGGCGCCGAACAGCGGCAGACCGTGCGAGCCGATTGCAAGACTCGAATCGAGAGCACGGACGCAGTGTTCGAACAGCGAGCCCGAAGTTTTGGACTCGGGCGCAGAAACGAGTTCATGGTTGTCTGCCGGCAGCGGGCCGCCCGACAGGAACGGCACCTCCTCATCCAGCACGGCAAAATCTTCCGTGACCTCCAGATAGTGGGCGACAACGAACGGCAGCCATATGCGGTTATCGGAGATGCGGGTCTTCACTCCGAGGCCCGTTGTCGGCAGCCACCAATGCTGGACGTCGCCCTCCTCGAACTGACGCGCCGCGGCGCGCAGGATATGTTCGCGGGCAATCCCGGGTCTCGCGACAGTAAGCGCCATGACGTCCTGCAATTGGTCCCTGAAACCGTACGCTCCGCTCGATTGATAAAAAGCCGTCCGAGCCCACACTCGGCAGCCAAGCGTCTGGTACAACAACCATCCATTGACCAGGATGTCCATCGAGCGATCGGGCGTCTTCACTTGGATCGTGCCCAACACCTCATCCCAAAATCCGGTCACTTCCTCGAGCAGGGCGTCGAGGTCGACGGTTCGGTAGCGTTCGATGAGCGCAACGGCGGCTGCGGACGACGCCTCCTCGCCCAGCAGAAGCGTCAATTCCGTTGCCTCGCCAGGCTCCAGACTGATCTTGGTTTGCATCGCGCCGCAGGAATCCAGCCCGCCGCCGACGCGATTCGACAGGGATTCGGTGCCGAGCAGCGCCTTGGGCTCGGCGAGAGATCCGTGGCGCCCGACGAATTCGGCGCGGTCAGCCGTGCACGCTTGCTGGCGCCCCGCCATGTCCATGAATGCGATTCGCGAATGAAAGTCCGTGTTCCATGGATTGCGCGCGAGCACGGCAGCCGTTTTCGGCTCGATTTCGGTCACGATGAAAGGCGCCGATCGGCCGCGTTGGTTGCCGAGCACCCAGTCCACGTAGTGAGTGATCGACAGTTGCCGAGATTTCCCAGAGCGATTCACGACTTTGAGCCGCGAAATCTTGATCGAATCCTCGAGCGGCACGAATTGCAGAAGATCGAACGAGAGACCATGCGAGACATGCTCGAACCGGGTATACCCGAATCCATGGCGAACGACATAGGCGCAGGATGGTTCGCGAACGGGTAGCGGAGTGGCGCTCCAGAGATCTCCGGTTTCTTCGTCGCGGATGTAGATGGCCTCTGCGCTCGCATTGCTGATGGGGTCGTTGCACCAAGGCGTAACCTGGTTCTGCTGCGCATTGAGCGACCAGGTGCTGCCGCAGCCATCGGCGGAAGCCAGAAATCCGAACTGGGGGTTGGCGATCACGTTGACCCATGGGGCGGGCGTCCATTGACCCTCGTCGAGAACGACGACGTACTCGCGGGCATCCTGTGAAAATCCGCCGAGCCCGTTGAAGAATTCGAGGGGGGGCACGGTACGCGCGGCAAAGTCCTTGGTCGGTCCGTCGGTGCGACGCATGCGCTGCCGCGGCACCGGTTCCGGTTCCGGCAGCCGTGCCAGCTGATCGCTCAGGGTGCCGTGCCGCGCGACGAATATCGCGCGCGCGGCCGTCAGCAACAGATCGCGTGTCGCCGGGGTCACCACGTCGGCCCGCAGCAGGAACACCGAGCCGCGCCGGGTACCGTCCTCGGCGCGGCGCTTTTGGGAGGTTCCGATCGCGGCATCCAGAGCTTGCTGCAGATCCGAAGCGGACGACGGCGGCCGGTCGTTCAGAATGACGAGATCCACGGCCAGCCGTTTGCGCCGCCAATATTCCTGTGCGCGGAGCAACTGCTTGACCATTTCGAGGCCGTCGTCGTCGTCGATCCTCAGCAGCACGATCGGCAAATCGCCGGATATACCGTGAGGCCACAACGCGGATTGGCCCAGTTGATTCTTTTCGAGAATGCCGCGGGATGCCCGCAGCGATGCATCGGAGTACAGCACCAGATTGGCGATGCGCTGAAATGCACGAGCCTCGCCGAAGTCGATGCCGAGTTGGCGCAGTTGCTTCTGCGCCTCCGTCCGCGCCAAGTTTTTTGCGCGCTCGAACGCAGCCATGTCGCGGTGCCTATCGACCAGCCCCATGGCCTCGGCCCGGCCGGCGCTGATACTGGTCCAGAAAGCAACGCGCGCGGTTTCGCCGGGCGCGATTCGAACACGGTGGCGCAGTGCCAGAACTGCGTCGAGGACCGTCCCCGCCGTATTGGACAACGGTCGAGCATCCACGATCGAAACGGCATTGCGTAGATCCTTTCCGCGCCCGATGAAGCGCGCTCGATCGGTCTCGAACTGCAGAGCACCGATGTCCATCCCCTCGAGAGCACTGAAGTGGGCCACCCACGCCGCGGGCTCCCCGGGATCTCTGGACCGCCGCGTCGCGAGCAGCGCGCCGCTCTCGGCGATGAATTCAGTCCGAACGAAGAGCTTGGAGAATGCGGGGTGCGCTGAATCGGAGTCGGATGTCGCGAGCACGGCTTCGGCGTAACTCGTCAATTCGATCTCGCGGCTGCCGGTTCCCTCGTTGGTCACGGATACTCGGCGGACTTCCGCATCTTCTTCGCTCGACACGAGGATTTCCGTCGAAGTGAGGATGCGTCCGTCCCGGCGCGTGATCTCGGCGCGATCTTCGAAAAATGCGGCCTCATAGCTGTCGGGTTCGGATCCAACCGGCTGATATCCGGCCGACCACACGTCGCCGCTCGCGACATCGCGCAGGAAGATGTAGGAGCCCCAGGGGTCACAGGTCGGATCTTCCCGCCAACGTGTCAGAGCCAGGTCCCGCCAGCGGCTGTAGCCGGAGCCGGCCGCGGTCAACATGACCGAATAGTTTCCGTTCGACAACAAATGGGTACTCGGTGCGGCTTGATGCGGCGAAGTGAAGCGGCGCTGCGCGGAGGCCGCTAATTCGTCGGAATCGCGCGGGGTTTTTTCTTGCAAGAGAATCTTTCGCCTGAATGGTGGAATTCAAAACGGCGAGGATAACGCAATCGGCCGGGCGCCGCCGGTTTGTAACTCTTGCCGAATCGAGGCGTCTCTTATTCGGCGGCCACTTCGATCGTGACATTCAACGCAAGGAAATCGCCGGGAGTGCCGGTAAAGGAACCGACGAGCGGCGCGGCTTGCGCTGCCTCTCGCGCGGTCGCGACCCGGATCAAATTCCTGCCGCCGACCAGCGCATTGGTCGGGTCGAATTCCACCCAGCCGACTCCGGGTAGGTACACCTGGATCCAGGCGTGCGTGGCGCCGCCGCCCAAAAGGCCGCCGCCCGCGTCGATCAGCGCCTCGTCATAGAGGTATCCGGACACGAATTGCGCCGCGAGTCCGAGGAAGCGCACCGCCTCGATCATGAAGACGGCGAAATCCCGGCAGCTGCCGGCCCTGAGAGCAAGCGTTTCCACCGGTGTTTGAACTCCGACCTCCTCGCGCCGGTTGTACGTGAACTCGGATTTGATGGCGGCGATCATGGCCATCAGCACATCGAGCGTTCCGGTTCCCGTCTTGTCGAGCAGAGCTTTCACCCAAGCGTCGACCTGATGTTCCGGATCCGCGTATTGCCTGGCCTTGGATGGTCCAAGATCCACCGCTTCCGAGCTCGAATAGCTGAGCGGCAACGTGGCGGCGTAGTCGTCGATGACGAGGGTTCGCTCGGGTAGCGGGAAATGCTCGGCACGAAACGTGGATTCGAATACGAGCTCGGCGGCCGCGTCCGAAAACGTTGCGATTGCGATCGAGTTGCCGAACACATCGTGCATCCAGCGCAGCTCGGACGGTTGGGGCGTGATCGTGATGCCCGTGTCGAGCAGCCGCAGGTCGTGGCTGTCGCGCGGCCGGCACATCAGCCGATGCGGACCCAGAACCACGGGTCGTTGGTAACGGTACTCGGTTCGATGCATGACGCGGAGGATGGTCAAGAGAGTCTCGAGCGGGGTGCTGCTGCGGCCGAGTCCATCAGGGGTGAAACCTCATGGTGGGTAGGGCGGTCGCGGTCACTGATTCAGTTTCCAGAGCGCGAGGTTCAGCGCGGCGGCGAAGCTGACCCACAGCATGTAGGGCGCCAGCATCCACGCCGCCGAAGACTTGACGACGGCGAACTCGCGGATGGTCCAGCCGAGCGACACCCAGAGCGCAATGCTCAAGAACAAACCTCCACCGATGCTTCGCGCGCCGAAAAACAGCGGCGCCCAGGCGGCGTTGAGCAGGAACTGCAGGGCGTAAGCGGCGAGCGCTTCAGTTCGGCCGCGATGATAGCGTTCGCCCCAGATGAACCAGGCGGAAGTGCCCATCAACACGTAGAGCACGAGTCCCACCGGCCCGAACCAAGCGTTAGGCGGCGCCCAGACAGGTTTCGTGAGCGCGGCATACCAATGACTCGCCGCCGCCGACGTGCCGGGCGAGAAGATGGCGCCCAGCGCCCATGCACCCAGAGCCGGGGCGATGAAGGCCGCGAGGATGAGCCAATTCGGGCGCGAGTTGCGGCCGCGATAGCTGGTCCTGCCTTCGAGCGGGATTCTCATGAGCCGCCGCGCGACCTGGCGGATCGTGACCAGACGAACAGTACTATGGCGGCGGTCATCTGCGACCAGCCCAGCCACAAGACTTGCCTCGAGAAGGCCAGCCAGATCAATCCGGACAGCCAGAGCACGCCCGCCGCGATCGCGGTATCCCGGCGCGAATCGCTGCGCCGGATTTCGTCGCGCAGCTCCGTCACGCGCAGGCTATCGACCTGCAACCGCAGGCGTCCGTCGGTCGCGTCCCGCACGGCGGTCTGGAATATTTGTGGGACCTGCTGCAGGGCGACCAGAGAATCGGGCAATTGGGTGCGAATTCGCCGCAATAGGGCCCTCGGGCTCATCCGCTCGCGTCTCCATTTCCGCAGATACGGCTGCGCCGTCTGCCACAGATCCAGCTCCGGATATAGCTGCCTGCCCAATCCCTCGATATTGAAGAGCGTCTTTTGGAGCAGGATCAGCTGGGGCTGCACCTGCATGTCGAAGCGGCGGGCGGTTTCGAACAGCCGCAGGAGCACTTGTGCGAAGGAGATCTCCTTCAGCGGCTTGTTGAAAATCGGCTCGCAGACGGTACGTACCGCGGATTCCAGTTCGTCGACCCGCGTACCCCGCGGCACCCAGCCCGATTCCACGTGCAACGCCGCGACCCGGGCATAGTCGCGGTCGAAGAAGGCCATGAAATTCTCGGCCAAGTAGTGCTGGTCGCGTGCTTGCAGGGTACCGACGATCCCGAAGTCCACCGCCGCATAGCGCGGGTTCTGCGGATCATCGATTTGCACGAAGATGTTGCCGGGGTGCATGTCGGCATGAAAGAAATTGTCGCGGAACACTTGCGTGAAAAAGATCTCCACGCCGTTTTCCGCGAGTTTGCGTATGTTCGTGCCGCGCGCACGCAGTTCCTCGAGATCGTTCACGATGACGCCGTGAATTCTCTCCATCACCATGACGTCGACCCGGCAATAGTCCCAGTGGACCTCGGGCACGTACAGCAACGTCGAGCCGGCGAAATTGCGCTTCAGCTGCGCGGCATTGCCGGCTTCGCGCAGCAAATCCAATTCATCGAGCACGGTTTTGCGGTATTCGCGCACGAGCTCGACCGGGCGAAGGCGGCGCGCGTCTTTCCAGTACTCATTGGCCAGCTCCGCCAGGTATTGCAGCACTTCGAGGTCGAGATCGATGATTTCCCGCATTCCGGGGCGCAATATTTTGACGATGACTTCGCGGCCGTTCTTGAGCGTGGCGACGTGGACCT
>DATMNF010000082.1:0-14139 GCA_035569355.1 Steroidobacteraceae bacterium | reverse complement strand
AATGAGACCTTTCGGGTCCTGCGCGACGGGCGCGCGTACGCCCTGCGCGTGGCGGGCGCGGATCGCATCTCGCTGGGCCTCGATCGCGCTTGGGAGGCGCGCGTACTCGAGCGTGCCGTCCCCGCCGGGCTTGCGCCCGTTGTGGAGTAGTGCGATCCGCAACGCGGAATCTTGATTTCACGATGGGTGGAAGGGCGGCCATGGGATCCCGCGGATGCGCGGGAGCCCTCCAATATCGCAAGAATCGGCGAACTCGTGCGTCGTATCCAGGCGTTGCCGTTACCGGTGCCGGCACGACTCATGAGCCCCCTGCAGTGGATTGACCACTATCTCGGAGCGGCGGCCCAGAGCGGCGGCACAAGGGTTTCGGGGACTGCGGCGGCACGCACTGCGGCGGCGGGCGAGGCGGCGGCGGGCGAGGTGGCGGTGGACCCGGCGGGGGCGGCCATTCTCAGGAGCGCGGCCAGCCTGCGCTTGACTCAACTGGCGGAGCTGCCGGCCGTCGATTCGGTCATGTGCCACAGCGACTTACATACCCTCAATCTGATCGACGGCGGCCACGCGTTGGTGTTGCTCGATTGGGAGTATGCACACGCCGCCGATCCACTATGGGATTTAGCGGGTTGGAGCGCCAATAACGATTTCGACGACGGGCTTCGGCATCGGCTGCTGGCGAGCTACGCCGGCCGGCCGGCGACGCCCCATGAAGATCGGCGACTGCACCTATTGGCTTGGCTCTACGACTACGTTTGCCTGTTGTGGTGCGATCTCTACTTGAACCTGCATGGCGGGGCAGTGCAGGATTCCGTTGCAGCGCGTGCCCGGAAACTTGCGGCACGCCTCATTGCAGACGCAAGTAGTCGCGCTCCTTAACTTCCGGCACACTACTTGGCCTGATGCAACCCCACGCGGGGGAATACCAAACGGAGAGCTCAATGGCGCGGATGATCGTGGTGGACCGGGATGGGAAGGAGCATGACATCGAGGCAAAACCCGGTTTGAAGGTCATGGAAATCCTGCGCGAGCTCGACTACGGAGTCGCCGCGATATGCGGCGGACTTTGTTCGTGCGCGACCTGTCACGTGTACGTCGACGAAACCTGGTCCGGCCGCTTGCCCAAACCGCAGAGCGATGAGCTGGAATTACTCAAGGAATTGCCGGATTTCCGCGAGGCCACCTCTCGCTTGTCATGCCAAGTCGATTTCACCGACGCGCTATCGGGTCTGAAGTTGGCCATCGCTCCCGATTCGTGATCCGCCGCGCGAGCGGCGCGCTATTTCTTCTCGGTTTGTCTTCGCACCGCCTCTTGCGCTGCGGCAATTGCTTGCGGGTCGCCGAGAAATCGGCGGCCCAGCGGCTGTAGCTGCTCGTCCAATTCGTAGAGCATCGGAATGCCGGTCGGAATATTGAACTCCACGATGTCGCTCTCGGACATCATGTCGAGCATCTTGACCAAGGCACGCAGTGAATTTCCGTGCGCCACGATGAGCACGTCCCTGTTGGCGCGAAGTTCGGGAACTATGCGCGATTCCCAGTAAGGCAGAACGCGCGACAGGGTGTCTTTGAGCGATTCCGTCGCGGGCAGCGATGCGGAGTCGACGTCCGCATAGCGAGGATCGAAACGCGGATGACGCGGGTCGTCCACGCCCAGAGCCGGCGGCGGAATGTCGTAGCTGCGCCGCCAGATCTTGACCTGCGCCTCGCCGTGCTGCTCGACGGTTTGCGCCTTGTTGAGTCCCTGCAAGGCGCCGTAGTGCCGCTCGTTCAGACGCCAGCTACGCTCCACCGGTATCCACATGCGATCGGTGGTGTCAAGAATCAACCACAGCGTGCGGATTGCGCGTTTCAACACCGACGTGAAGGCGATCTTCGGCTCGAGCTTCTCGCGCAACAACTCGCGTCCCGCTTGCGCGGCCTCCACGCGGCCCTGATCGGTGAGGTCGACGTCGTGCCAGCCGGTGAAGAGATTCTCGACGTTCCAAACACTTTGTCCGTGGCGCACCAAGATCAATTTTCCGGGCACGGTTCCTCCTATCGATGTATGGCCGCGGCAAACACACCTTCGAAGAGCGTGGCCAGGGTCTGCTCGTAGTCTATTTGCACCCGCAAGCGAATTCGCCCCCGGCCCGCACGCTGCAGCATTTTGCGGAATTTGTCGATCTCCGTGTCGGCAGGCGCCGAAACGCGGGCGCGCAGCTCGCCGTGCACGGGCGCCAGGAAACGCATGCTCGATTCTTGGATCACCGCATCGGCGGACAGGCCTCGCGCCGCGAGATAGCGAGTGACCCAGGCCCAACCGGTGAGCACCGCCAGCGAGTACAAACTGCCGCCAAAGGCGGTACCCTTGTAGTTGGCGTTGGGTGCGAGCGGAGCGCGCATCACGACGCCGCCGTCGTCGGCCGACTCGACGACGATGCCGATATGTCGCGCGAGCTCGAATTCCCCCGAGATGCGATTCTGCAAGTACTCGCGGCCGAAATTCGTGATCTCAGGACTCACTCATTCAATCCTGCGCGAGGCGCCTGATCGCTTGCAAAGCGACGGAGAGGGTCGCGAAATCGGGCGGCGTACCGGTGCGCAGATCGACGACGACCCGCTTCAGCGCATCCACCGGAGCCGAATGGCGGGCAATCCATTGGTCGACGCGCGCGGCGGCGTCCCGGCCCTTGAAAGCAAGCACCGCCCCGGTGATCTTGCGCTGCAGTTGGTACAGATTGTCGCGCAAGGTACTGCGCGCCACTGCCTGCCAGTGACCCTCCACGGCCAGACTTTCGATTTGGTCTCTGATCCAAGTCAAGCCGATGCGCTCGCCGAGGTCGAAGTACACCTTGGCCGCATAGCCGATCTTCACGCGCGCTTCTCTGGTGACCTCAACAAGGTCCAACGCGCAATGCAGCACGTCCAGCGAGGCAATTCGAGCGGCAAGATTTTCCGGCACGTGCTTCTCCATGAGCTGCGAACGCGCGGCGTTCAGTCGCGTCTGGTCCGTGACGCCCAGAACCGCCGTCAGCTCGTGGAACAGTTCCCCGACCTTCGCGGCGTAACGCAGTACCGCGCGTTCGATGTCCAGGTCCTCGCGCCGGTTCTCCAGCAACCAATAGGTCGTGTGCCGCAGCAGGCGCGCGGTCTGAGCCATTGCCGCGTACTGAACCGACGCGGGGATGAGATTATCGAGCGCCTCAATTTGGGTCCAAATGTAGCGGGCGGCAAACACCTCGCGCGCAATGCTGTAGGCGCGCGCGGTGGCGGCCGGATCCGCTCCGGTGTCATCCTGCGCGCGCACCGGGAATACGGGGCCCATGCGATTGATCAAACTATTGGTGATCGCCGTTGCGATGATCTCGCGCCGCAAGCGATGCCGTTTCAATCGCGCTGCGAAGCGCTTTTGAACCGGAACCGGAAAATAGCGTTTGAGCTCGGCCGACAGGTAAGGGTCTTCGGGCACATTGGAATGGATGAGCGCCCGGTAAAGCCAAATCTTGCCGTAACTCAAGGTGATGGCGAGTTCAGGGCGCGTCAATCCCTCGCCCGCTTTGCGTCGCTCCGCGATTTCCTCTTCGGTCGGCAGGAATTCCAATGAGCGGTTCAAATCTCCGGAACGCTCCAGCGCACGGATCACGAAGGCGCTCTCGCTCAACCGCTCCTTCGAGTGGAACTCGCTGGTGCTGATCGCCTGACTCTGAAGATAGTTGTTCCGCAGCACCAGAGCCGCGACTTCGTCCGTCATTTGCGCCAGCAGCCGATTGCGCCCGGCGAGCGTGATTTCGCCGGCGCGCATGGCGCCGTTCAGGAGAATCTTCAGATTGACTTCGACGTCCGAACAGTTCACGCCGGCGGAATTGTCGATGAAATCGGTATTGAGCCGGCCGCCGCGCCGGGCGAACTCGATGCGGCCGAGCTGCGACAAACCCAAGTTGCCGCCCTCGCCGATGACCTTGCAATTCAATTCGCGGGCATCGACCCGCACGGCGTCGTTGCTGCGGTCGCCGACGTCGCTGTGGCTCTCGAAGGTGGACTTGACGTAGGTGCCGATGCCGCCGTTCCAAAACAGATCGACGTGCGCCTTGAGAATGGCCTTGATGGCTTCGTTGGGCGTCACTTGAGCCGGAAGCTCGAGCAGCTCCTGTGCTTCGCGCGACAGGGTCAGGCTCTTGGCTGATCTGGAAAATACTCCGCCGCCCTTCGAAATCGCCGAGCGCGAGTAATCCTCCCAGCTCGAGCGCGGCATCTTGAACAGCCTTTCGCGTTCGCGAAACGAGCGCACGGGATCGGGGTCCGGATCGATGAAGATATGCAGGTGATTGAAGGCCGCAACCAGGCGAATGTGAGGGGATTGCAGCATGCCGTTTCCGAAAACATCCCCCGCCATGTCGCCGATTCCGGCGACGGTGAAGTTCTGGCTCTGGATATCCACGCCCATTTCGCGGAAGTGACGCTTCACGCATTCCCAGCCGCCGCGCGCGGTGATCGCCATCTTCTTGTGGTCATAACCGGCGGAGCCGCCGGACGCGAACGCATCGCCGAGCCAGAAGCCGTATTCCTCGGAGATGGCGTTCGCGATGTCGGAAAAGGTCGCGGTGCCCTTGTCGGCGGCCACCACCAAATAGGCATCGTCTTTGTCGTGGCGAACCACCATGCGGGGGGCGACGATTTTTTCATCGACGATGTTGTCCGTGATGTCCAAAAGACCTCTGATGAGGGTTTGATAGCACGCGATCACTTCGGCTTGTTGCGCTTCGCGCTCGGCGGGCAGCCGCTTCACGACGAAGCCGCCCTTGGCTCCCACGGGGACGATCACCGTGTTCTTGACGTTCTGAGCCTTCATGAGTCCGAGCACTTCCGTGCGGAAGTCCTCGCGCCGATCCGACCAACGGATGCCCCCGCGCGCCACGTAGCCCATGCGCAAGTGCACGCCTTCCATGCGCGGCGAGAACACGAAAATTTCAAACAGCGGTTTGGGCAGCGGCAGTTCGCGCAGCTGCTGGCTTTCGAGTTTGAAGGACAGGTACTCCTTGAACTGACCGGCGCCGTTGGTTTGATAGGCATTGGTGCGGACGGTCGCCGACAGCGCATTCCACAGGGCCCGCAGGATTCGATCCTCATCCGAGCGGGTCACCTCCTCGAGCGCAGCGAGGATGCGCCGATCGAGATTGACGCACGCTCTCTCTCGCGCCGGTGCGGATATCTCCGGGTTGAAACGGGCCACGAACAAATCGGCCAAGACCTTCGCGATCGGCGCATTGTTCACCAGGACCTGTGCGATATAGCCCTGGCTGAACGGCAGTCCGGTTTGCAGCAGATATCTGCAATAGGCGCGCATGACGATCACGAGGCGCCACTGAATGCCGGCCGACAGTGTCAACTGATTGAAACTGTCGCTGTCCATGCGACCAGTCCAAACGGCCGTGAAGGTACTCTTGATCTCGCGCTCCAACGCCTCGAAATGGGTCACCGTGGTCGCCTGCATCACCAGTTCCAAGTCCTGGATCCACGCACGTCGGCCCCCGGGAAACTCCAGCTCGTAGGGCCGCTCGGCAATCACTTTGAGCCCCATGTTCTCGAGCATGGGCAATAGGTCGGAAATCGGAATGGCATCCTGGCTTCGGAAGATCTTCAGGAAGAACCTGTCCTTGCGTCGCGGCTCGGGTCTGTAAATGTCTAGATGCAGGCGCATCGGTTCCTTCTCGACGGCCTCGAGAAACGATACGTCCAAGGCAGCTGCATCGCCCGAAAAATCCTCCGTATAAGCCGCGGGGAACGCCTGCGCGTATTTGTCGAAAAGCTGCAAGGCGTAGGCTTCATCGAGGCGCCCGAGCAGCGCGGCCTTGAAGCCGTCCGACCAAGATCGGACCGCCGCGGCTATGCGCAGTTCTAGGGCGTCCGCGTGAACCCGGTTTTTGTCGGTGGGGCGGGTGCGCGCGACGATGTGGATGCGCGCCAGGTTCGACTCCGCGATCTGCACCTGCGATTCCGTGCTGAATGCGGAAAATGCGTCGCCAATGACTCGTTCGATGCGCTGACGGACCTGCGTATTGTATTTTTCGCGCGGCACGTACACCAGGCAGGAATAGAACCTGCGAAACGGGTCGCGGCGCAGCAGCAAGCGAACTCGGGGACGCTCTTGCAGTCCGAAGACGCCCGTGACGATGCGATTCAGTTCGGCGACGCTCGCCTGGAACAATTCGTCGCGCGGAAATGACTCGAGAATGTGCTGCAGCGCCTTGCCGTCGTGGCTGTCGGGCGCCAACGCGAAGTGCTCCACCACTTGCGCCACCTTATGGCGCAGGACGGGTATTTCGCGTGGATTGCTGCTGTATGCCGTGGACGTCCACAAACCCAAGAATCGCTTCTCGCCGGTCAGACGTCCGTTGGCGTCGAAATGTTTGACGCCGACGTAGTCAAGGTAGCCAGACCTGTGGACGGTCGATTCGAAGTTCGCCTTGGTGACGAGGACGATGTCGCGCGAGCGGCTCTGGCGGCGGATATCGCTCGACAGTGTGCGGGCCGTGCTCGCCGGCGGCTTGTGGCCGGGCCGCAGGATCCCTAAGCCGGTGGCCGCGATCGGTTGCAGGGCCTCGCGTCCTTTGCGGCCGTGGAGGCGATATTCGCGGTACCCCAAAAAAGTAAAGTGGCGATCCTTCATCCATGCAAGGAGCGCCACCGCTTCGTTCAAGGCGCTGGGATCCAAGCGCTCGCTGAGGGCGCTCAATTCTTGCGCCGCTTGCTGCGCGGCGTCCTGCATCTTGAGCCAGTCGGCGCACGCGACCCGCACGTCGCGCATGCTGCGCTCGATCTGCATCGCAAGAGAATGCAACGCGGCGGGATCGACGATTCGGTCCACTTCGATGTGTTGAAACGATTCCAGCCGCGATTTCTTGGTCTCCGGCTGCTCGTCGGCCTTGGATGTTTCGCCGCGCTCGCGCAGGGAGAGCAAGTTCCCGGAGCTGTCGCGCGTCACCGCAAAGACCGGGTGGGTAAGGAAATGCAGCGTGAGGCTTCGTTGAGTCAGCGCCAGTCCGATTGAATCCACGAGGAAGGGCATGTCGTCGTTCACCATCTCGATGACGGTGTGCGGTGAAGTGTAGCCATGCTCGCGCACGGTCGGATTGAACACTCTGACGAGGGCCGATCTTCGCCGCTGTCGCGCGAACAGCAAGTGCGATAGCGCCGCAGCGGCAAGCTCGGTTGGTTCGCGCGCGGCGAGATCCTCGGCGTCGACATTGGCATAGTAGGCACGCAAGAAGCGCGGCCAATCCAGGCTGCGCATCGATTTGAGCGGCCGAACCGCGGAGCGTCCGATGGCGGACACGATCTTGCGATGTTGTTCCGTGGAAGCTTGGTACATACGTGTTCCTCAATCCGGCTTTTCGAGATCGGTAATGACGGCGCTCAAGAAGCGGCATGCCTCGCCGCCGGTGATGCAGCGGTGATCGAAGCTCAAGGAGAGCGGCATGCGCCGGTGAGCCTGCACCGTGCCTGCAACGGCCACCGCATCCTCTCGCACTTTGCCCGCGCCCAAGATGGCAACCGCCGGAGGCACCACCAAAGGGATGCCGTAGCGACCGGCAAGAGTTCCGAAATTCGACAGCATCAGAGTAAAGTCGCGCAGGTCCGAAGGCGAAGTGCTGCGTTGGTGCGCCGCTTCCTTTTGCCGGGCGATGGCCGCACGCAACTCCTGCGGCGATTTGCTCTCGATCCTCCTCACCACTGGGACGATGAGTCCGGCGGGCGTATCGACGGCTACGCCCAGGTCGATATGTCCAACGAGAAATCGCGACTGAGTAGCCGCATCGTACCAGGCATTCAAAGCCGGCTCGGCACGCCATGCACAAATCATCGCGCGCATGAGGCGCAGCATATAGTCGCCGCGCTCGGTCCATCGATGAATGTCGGCGTCGTCGCACACCGTGCTGCCGGGTATCTGATCCCGCGACTGCGACATACTTTGCGCCATCGCGCGCCGCACGCCGCGCAATGGCTCGAGGGTGCCGCCGGCGGGACCCAGCGCCGCAATCGCGCGAGCGGCTGCCGACCCGCTGATGTGGCTGCCGTCGATCGAGTCGCCATTCGCGCCGCCCGCACCGTCGTTCTTGGCGGCCGGCACATTGGCGTGCTGCAACACATCATCGACTGTGATCAATCCGGCGCGGCCGCCGCCTTGAACTGCCGCGAGATCGACACCCAAGCTCTTCGCGACCGCTCGGGCGGCGGGCACCGCGCGCGGGCGTGCACCGGTACCATTGCCGCGCGCACCCCCTGCGGTGAAGGATTCGACATACTCGACCTCGCTGGTCGCGGGCATCGAGCCGACGACGGTCCCGGAATCGAACTCGATGAGCGGCGCGCCGGTGGGCACGATGTCGCCGGGCGCACCGCACAGGGCCGTGACAACGCCGCTGAAAGGCGCCGGCACTTCGACAACCGCCTTGGCCGTTTCCACCGAGACCATGGGCTGATCGACCCGCACGTGATCGCCGACCTTGACGTGCCATTCGACGATCTCGGCTTCAGCCAAGCCTTCACCTAAATCCGGAAGCCTGAATGTGCTCATGCGGGTGGGGTCCTAGCCGGTGAAGGTGACTTCTACCGCGTCGATGATTCGCTGCACGCTAGGAATATAATCGTGCTCGAGTTTGAACAGCGGCATAATGGTGTCGAAACCGGCAACGCGCTGGACGGGTGCCTGTAAATCGTACAGACCGTGCTCCGCGACCAGCGCCGCGATTTCGGCTCCCACTCCCACATTGCGTGCGGCCTCGTGCACGATCACGAGCCGGCCGGTCTTGCTCACCGATGCGAGAATCGTATCGAGGTCGATCGGGCTCAAGGTCGCAAGATCGAGCACCTCGGCGCTCATGCCGCGCTTGTCGAGTTCGTCGGCCGCCCGCAGCACTTCCATGGTCATCGCACCCCAAGTGACGATGGTCACGTCGCAGCCCTCGCGCAGAATGAAGCAAACATCGAGCGGTAGGGCCTTGCCGTCGTCGTTCACTTCCTGGCGCATCGCGCGGTACAGGCGCACGGGCTCCAAAAACATGACGGGGTCCGGATCGCGGATGGCGGCGAGCAACAGCCCGTAGCCGCGCGCCGGCGAAGACGGACATACGACGCGGATTCCCGGAATGTGGCAGAGCATGGTTTCAGTGCTCTCCGAATGATGCTCGGGGGCGTGAATTCCGCCGCCGTGCGGCATTCGAATGACGACGGGACAACTCAAACGGCCGCGGGTGCGGTTTCGCATCCGCGACATGTGATTCACGATTTGATCCAACGCGGGGTACAAGAATCCCATGAACTGGATCTCAGCCACGGGCTTGAGTCCGTGCGTCGCCATCCCGACCGACATGCCGGCGATGGTTGCTTCGGCCAGCGGTGTATCCTGCACGCGGTCCCTGCCGAAGCGCTCCTGGAGCCCCGCCGTCGCGCGGAACACACCGCCGTTCACCCCCACATCCTGTCCGATTACGACCACGTTGGCGTCATGCTGCATCTCCCAGCAATGCGCCAATGCGATGGCTTCAACCATGGTTATTTTCGCCAATTCAAGAACCGCTGATTTTCGAGCCGTATTTGCGGGCGACGAGTCGTTGCTGTTGCAGGTGCGCCGGCGGCGTGGCGAACAAATGCTCGAACATCGCGTCGGTAGACGGTCTCGATTTCGCCAAGTATTCAGTCACCGCCGCGTCGACTCTGATCGCACACTCTGCCAGCAACGCTTGTTCCTTGGCGGCATCCCAGAGCTGCGCCTCGACCAAAAATGCACGGATTCGAATCAGGGGTTCGAGGGCCCACGCATCCTTGACTTCTTGGGCAGACCGATAGCGGCTGGCGTCATCCGCAGTCGTGTGGTCGCTCAAACGGTAAGTCAACGCTTCGATCACCGTGGGACCCGCGCCGCGCCGTGCGGCCTCGAGAGCCTCCTCGACCACCGCCCGGACGGCGAATACATCGTTGCCATCGACCTGAACGCCCGGAATACCCGCCGCCACGGCCTTCTGCGCCAAGGTTTGCGTGGCAGTCTGCGCCGCCACCGGGACGGAAATCGCCCAGCCGTTGTTGACGATGACGAATACCACGGGCAGGGCGCGCGATCCGGCCAAGTTGAGCGCCTCGTAGAAAGCACCTTCGGAGGTTCCGCCGTCGCCGATGTAGGCGAGGGCGCAGCGCGGCTCCTTGCGCACCTTGAATGCCATGGCTGCGCCGGCGGCGTGCAATGTCTGCGTCGCGATGGGCACGCACCAGGCGAAGTCCCCGCGCGGCACGCCGAAGTTGTTGCCGCGTTCATCGCCTCCCCAGTATGTCAATATCTCGGTCATGGTCACACCGCGCCACAGCTGCGTGCCAAATTCGCGGTAAACCGGCGCCAGCACGTCTTCGGGCCGCATCGCGGCGCCTACGCCGACATGCGTCGCTTCGTGGCCCAGGCACGAGGGGTAGGTGCCGAGCTGTCCAGTGCGCTGCAGGTTCACCGCCTTTGCATCGAAAACACGAACCAGCGTCATGGCTTGATACATGCGCAGGAGCAGCGCGGGGTCCTGCGCAAACTGCGGCAACGCCGCCACGACTTCGCCTCCGGGTCCCAAGATCTGTTTGTAGTGAATTTTGAACTCGGCAACCAGCTCCATCGGCGAATTATGCCAGGGCTTGGCGAGACGTGCTTCGGCCGATGTGCGGTTCACGGACGATGTTGACCGGCAAGATAATGCTGGGTCTGCATTTCGACGAGGCGGCTCGCGGCGCGCTGAAACTCGAGCTGCAGCCGCTCGCCGCCATACAGGGCTGCCGGCGGTGCTGCCGCCGATACCACGATCTTCACGCCGCGATCGTAGAATTCGTCGATCAACATGATGAAGCGGCGCGCGGCATCTTCGTCGCCTTCGGTGAATTTCGGCACATTCGAAATGAAAACCGTGTGGTACGAGCGCGCGAGCTCGATGTAGTCGTTCTGACTGCGCGGCCCCTCGCAGAGTTCGCTGAATTCGAACCACGCCATACCCGCGCCGGTGGCTAGCGCGGCAATATTGCGGTCTTCGACCGACAGCACGCTCGGTCCCGCGGCCGAGCCGCCGGCGAGCGCCGCAAAGCGCTGCCGCAACTCCGCCGACGTGCGCTCGCGCGTCGAATCCAGGTAGGTCGGCGCCTGCTCCAGCTGGCGCAGCCGGTAATCGATGCCGCCATCCAGGTTCACCACCTCCACGTGGTTCCGTATCAACTCAATCGCCGGCTGGAACCGTTCGCGTTGCAGGCCGTCCTTGTACAGATCTTGAAGGGGAATATTCGAGGTCGCGATCAGCGTCACACCCCGGCGGAACAGTCCATCGAAGAGACCCGCGAGGATCATCGCGTCGGCAATGTCCGCAACGAAGAATTCGTCCAGGCATATCACGCGCGCCCGCTGCGCGATGCGCTGTGCCACGCTCTCCAGAGGTTGCGTGCGGCGCGCGGCGCCGCGCAGCTCCGCGTGTACCTTGCGCATGAAGCGATAGAAATGAGTGCGTTCGCGCCTCGCTGAGCTCAGCGACTCGTAAAACCAGTCCATCAGCATTGTTTTGCCGCGTCCGACGCCGCCCCACAAATACAGTCCGCGTTGCGGCGACGCTGCGGTTGAGGAGAGGGGCAGCCATCGCAAGTGCTCACGCAGTCTCCCGCCGATCGATTGCGACGCTTCGAAAAGATCCGCGCTCAAGCGATCGAGTCGACGCGCGGCATCGAGCTGCGCGGCGTCGAATTCGAGTCGATGCGCCGCCACCTCGGCACCCAGGCGCGACTCAACCGAACTGGGTAAACTGGCTGGAACCCTGGGACTGATTCTAGAGGCTCTGATAGTTGGGGCCTGAACCGCCTTCGGGCGTCACCCAGGTGATCTGACCGGCGTAGGGCTCCTTGATGTCGCAGGCCTTGCAATGCACGCAGTTGGAGGCATTGATCTGCAGTTTTTTCCCGCCGTTGCCGTCGTCGATCATCTCGTAGACGTTCGCCGGACAAAAGTTCGTGCATGGGTTGCCGAATTCTGTGATGCAACGCTTTGCGCACAGCGTGGTGTCCGCCACGTGCAGATGCACGGGTTGGTTCTCATCGTGCGTGGTCGCGGCGAAGAACACGAACGCCAGACGGTCGCGCGGCGGCAACTCGCGGTCGCCCCAGCCTCGATCAGGACTCTCGTACTCATCGAGCCGCTTCAGCGCCGTGTCGTCGGCGTGATTGGCGAGCGTCCACGGTAATTTTCCCAAGGTCGCGGTTTCAAGCGCGGCGTTGGCGAGTCCAAACCACAAACCGCGACGGAATCCGGGCCGGATGTTGCGCACTTTGTAGAGTTCCCGACCGCCCTTCGATTCGCGCCAGCGTTTATCGAACCCCAGGGTGGCGCCTTTCTCGACGAAATGTGCCGCGCCGGTCATTCCGGAACGAATCGCTTGGTGGATGCCTTTGATCTTGGGTGTGTTGAGCGTGCCCCCGGCATCCCCGATCAGCATCGCACCGGGCATTTCGAGGGTAGGCATCGATTGATAACCGCCTTCGATCACTGTGCGCGCGCCGCCGGCAATGATCTCGCCGCCCTTCAAGAGACCCTTCAAGTCGGGGTGATTCTTGTATTGTTGGAAAGCCTCGAACGGTTTGAAGCGCGGATCCTCGTAGTCCAGTCCGACCACGAACCCGACATACACCCGGTCGTTGTCGAGGTGATATAGAAAGCTGCCGCCGTAGGTCCTCGAGTCGAGCGGCCAACCAACGGTGTGCTGAATGAGCCCGGGTTGGACCCGGCCCGGCGGCAGCTGCCACAACTCCTTGAATCCCAGTCCATAGGTTTGCGGCGACTTGCCGGCATCGAGATTGAACCGCCTGATCAAAGTTTTCGAGACGCTGCCGCGACAGCCCTCGGCGAACATGGTGACTTTGGCGTGAATCTCGGGTCCCAAGGCGAAATTCGGTCCCGGCGTCCCGTTCTTTTCCACCCCCATGTCGCCGATGCGCACGCCCTTGACGGCCCCGGCATCGTCAAACAGAGCTTCTGCAGCGGCAAACCCCGCAAATACATCCACGCCGAGTTTTTCGGCTTCTTGACCCAGGATCGGAATCAGCTGACCGAGCGAAATAATGAAGTTGCCGTGATTAGCCATCTGCGGCGGCGTCGGCAACCGGTGGCGTCTGCTGCGGGTCATGAACAGAAACTCATCGCGGGCAGCCGGCACGCAGATGGCGGGCGCGTGGGCCCGCCATTCCGGCAACAACTCATCGAGCGGCCCGGGCTCCATGACCGCACCGGATAGAGAATGTGCCCCCAAGCTCGCAGCCTTTTCCAGCACGCAGACACTCAAGGCGGGGTTCAGTTGTTTCAACCGGATGGCGCAAGCCAACCCCGCGGGGCCGCCACCAACTATCGCAACCTCGTACTCCATGACATCGCGCGGGGTTTCGCTCATCAAATCACCTGAAATCGAGATTCGGCCGACAAAGTTGGGTAAGACCCAATGAGGAGGCGACAACGACGCATGAAAGCAAATCTGCCCGGTCCCTTCGGGTTGGCTGGGAGAGGGGCGTCTGCGGCGTTGCGCGGCTTGACCGTAGTGCCGCTACGGCCGGCGCCGCGCGCCTAGCATCCGCTCGCTCTCCCAGCCAACGCGGCTCACGCGCAATACTCAGACAGGCTCCTAGTAGACCATAAACCGGGAGTTACCGGGGAGCCGTCCATCCAGCGGACAACCATCTGAGGGGATCTTTGTAGGGCCGTCGCTTTACCTTAGGGGACACCCATGTTGACAGGCCAAGGACGCCGGCTTCCAGGATGGCCAAGGGATTTGGGCATGGTTTGGGCATGGACGCCCGCCCCCACTTTTATCTTACGGCCCGCGCTCGCATGGCCCGGCCTGCGCGGCCGGGCCTGCGCGGCCCGGCCTAGGCGGCCCCACCTACGCGGCCCGGTCAATCCTGTCGCCAGTTGGCCTTGCGCTTGGCAAAGAATGCGCTGAAACCTTCCTGGGCCTCCGCTTGGACACGCAACCGCGCCAGCCGTGCAGCCGCTTCCCGGGATACGGCGGCGCGGTTTGGGGCCGTCGCATGGGCTACGTCGCGGATGAGGGTTTTGGCTTCCGCCAGAGCTTGAGGTGCGGCTCGCAGCAGCGATTCTGTGATGCGCGTGCA
>DATMNF010000081.1:0-6878 GCA_035569355.1 Steroidobacteraceae bacterium | reverse complement strand
GTCTCGAAGAATGCGAAACATCGCATCCTTGGACTCGTCGAAGAGGGCATCAAGGAAGGGGCCAAACTCGAGCTGGACGGCCGTGGCGTCAAAGTGCAGGGCTACGAGCACGGTAACTTCATCGGTCCCACGATTTTCTCCGGAGTGACCCCGGAAATGACAATCTACACTACCGAAATATTCGGCCCCGTGATGGTCATCGTCGGCGTGGATAGCTTGAGCGAGGCGATCACTCTCATCAACAACAACCCCTTCGGCAACGGCACCGGCATCTTCACGCAGAGCGGCGCCGTCGCCCGCCGGTTTCAAAACGAGATCGACGTGGGCCAAGTCGGGATCAATGTACCGATTCCGGTCCCCGTGCCGATCTTCAGCTTCACGGGATCGCGCGGCTCGAAGCTCGGCGACCTCGGACCCTATGGCAAACAAGTGGTGCAGTTCTACACGCAGACCAAGACGGTTACCGCACGCTGGTTCGACGACAGCGGCAGCGCCGGCGGCGTGAACACGACCATCAGCCTCAAATGACGGTGAGAGACTAAAGTCCCATGCAACTAAACGAAACACGCGCCGTGATCACGGGCGGCGCTTCGGGGCTCGGCCTTGCGGTCGCACGCCGCATCGCCGCAGCCGGCGGGAAAGTCACGCTTCTCGACGTGAACGAAGCCCAAGGCAGCGCGGCGGCTGCGTCGCTCGGCGAGGCTGCGGCATTCATTGCGGCCGATGTCACCGACGAACCCGCGGTCAACAGTGCGGTGGATCGCGCCAGGGAACGAATGGGCAGCGTCAATGCAGCGGTCAATTGTGCAGGGGTCGCGACCCCCGCGCGCCTGGTCGGGCGCCAGGGTCCCATGACCGGCGCCTTCTTTAGAAAAATTATCGAAATCAATTTGGTCGGCACCGTTTTGATTGCCAAGGCGGCCGCGGCAGCGATGCAGCACAATCATCCCAATGCCGCAGGCGAGCGCGGCGTGATCGTCATGACGGCCTCGGTCGCCGCATTCGACGGCCAGATCGGTCAAGTGGCGTATTCGGCCTCGAAGGGCGGCATCGTCGCAATGACGCTGCCCATGGCGCGCGAGCTGGCGTCCTCCGGTATCCGCGTCATGACGATTGCGCCGGGGATTTTTGCGACTCCGATGATGAAGGGTCTGCCGCAGGAGGCTCAGGACTCGTTGGCCAAGCAGACGCCGTTCCCGCCGCGGCTCGGCGAGCCGGACGAATTCGCCGCGATGGTCGGGCATATCCTCGAGAATGCGATGCTCAACGGTGAAACCATCCGTCTCGATGGCGCCGTCAGAATGCAGCCGCGCTAGGCGTCCGCGCGGCCCTTCTCCTATAGTGAGCGCAGGAAGTTGATCAGGTCCTGCTGATCCTGGGCGCTCAGTTCGGAAAAATTCTGAACGACCTGATTTGCCTCGCTGCCCTCGCTGGCATGCATGTTGATCGCCTGAATCAGGTTACCGGTCCTGCCGTCGTGCAGGAAGAATACCCTCTGCCCGACTCCCCACAACGGCGCGGTGCGGAATTCGTCGGGACCGGCGGCGCCCTGAGTAATCCCGTCCGCCAATCGCGTGCCCATATGGTGCAGGAGAAGATCCGAGAACAGGCGTGCCTGCTGGTTCGACAGGGCGGCGCTCGGTGTGTTCTCATCACCGTTCGCGACGGCGGCACCCGTGATCAGCGCCGGGGTGTGACACAGCGCGCAACCCACGCTAGCGAACAGCGCGCTGCCATGTTGACTCGAGGCGCTCGGCGGGGCCGGCACCGGCGCTGCCAGCGTGCGCATGAAATCGGCGAACGCCTCCATGTCGGACAGGACCCCGGTAGGCGCGGCGGACGCAAAGGTACTCGTGTCGTTGGGCGTCAGGTTGCCGCCTTGGCATGCCGTGGTCTCGTCGCGCTCTTGCGGAAAGAGCAGGTTTGAGACGCCCATTTCGACGTTATAGGCTTCACCCGAGAACAGCAGCAGCGATTTGTTCTGGGCTTTCCAGCCGAAGCGCGTGATGGTGCCGTCATTCGCACTGCGATTGACATTGCCGCCTTGATGCGCGTTGGGATGCCCGGACACGCCCAGGCGGCGCTTTTCCGCCGAGTTGGCGCGCGCGTTCGCGAGGATCGCGGCATCGGGAATCGCCTCGATCAGACCGGCACCCAGGAGCGGAGTCGGGATGCGAAAGACGATGTTGCGGTTTCCGCCCTGGCCCGTCAGCCCATTGCCGGCCGGCGCAAAATCCGGCTGCGCAATATTGCAGCTTCCCGCGTCGCTGCGGCCCGTAATGACGAACAAGTCGTGAACGCCGCCATCGGGTACTCCGTCGGCGGATGCAACAAAGCGCGCTTCGCGGATCGGTCCGTTCGCCGTGATGAACCACGGCACGCGGTTCGCCGCTCCGTCGGAGCTTGCGACGGCCAGCAAGGGATTCTGAGCCGGACTGGATCCACCGACAAACGGCTGCAAGTGGCACGAAGAGCATTGATTCGAGTTGTACCGCGGTCCCAAGCCGCTGTTGTCGCCCGTCGGGCTGACGACGACCTTGACCGAAGAAAATCGCGCCAGTCCGTCCTGGAAGAATGCAAGCTCGAGGGCCGTGAGCCCTGGCAGCGGCAGGGGCGGACCGTTGTCGGCCACCGCATGACGCACTCCGGGATCGATCGGCTCCGCACCGGACGCCGCACCCAGAGCGCTCAATCCAACGAACGCTGCGGCGAATAACGCATGAATCGCTGAGAGGTGTAGGCGCATCGTCCGTCTCCCCGTGCAACGTAACTGTGCCTTGGCGTTCTAGTCGCCCCTCCCGCGAGTGTCGATGTGTCGTAGTGTCGAGACGCGTGCATTTGTTTCGATCCGCGGCAATCAGCCGCCGAAATGCAGTTTCTTTGCCTCGGAGCAGGGTTATTTGGGTCACAAATTCATTGAAGCGCCGAGCTTTAAGTCAAGCGGCCGATCGTGAATGCCGGGGCAGCGGACCCGGCGCTACAAGCCGAAGAAGTGCCAGATACGCAAGATCGTCCGGTGCGATACCCCAACGGCTGCGGCGAGCCGACGGCTACTCCAACGCCCGCCGTGAGGCGGCTGTTCGTGCAGCGTCTTGACGAGCACCGCCTCCACCAACGCGTCGCTGATCGAGCGCGGTGCGCCCGAGCGCGGCTTATCAATCAAACCTCGGACGCCCATTGCGAGGAAGCGCGCGCGCCATTTGCCGACCGTCTGCGGGGTGATGTTCAGCTGTTTCGCACACTCTCGATTCGAGCTACCGGCCTGGCAGCCGAGCACGATCCGCGCCCGCAGTGCCAGCGATGCGCACGCCGCGCGCCTCAGCGCCCAGCGTTCGAGCTGCTCCTGTTCGTCGCGCGACAGCTTCAAAGGTCCGAGTTTTGCGGGTGGTTGCACGATCTGACGCCCCGGCGGGTTCGGCGCACGGCCGTGGCCCCCAGTGATCATCGGCAGCGACGCCTCGTGCGCGCAAGTGTCGGTTCAGTAAGACAGCGTCAGGGGCTGGCAACCGGCCGCCTCGCGAGTCCCGCGAGGATTTCCCGGCGCCGCGCCTCGCTGGCACCCGGCCATTCGGCAATTTCATTCATGCTGCGCCGGCACCCGACGCACAACCCTCTCGCATCGAGCCGGCAAATGTTGATGCAGGGGGAAGGCACCGGGACGACGGTCAGCGGCGCGTCGACCATTGCCGTACGACTTGGTGAATGGCATCGAGGCCATCGGTAAGCGCCGCCGGGCCTGGCTGCAGGATGATGGGCGACTTGATCTCGTGCAACTCCCCGTCGCGCACCGCTGGCAGCGCATCCCACCCCGGGCGAGCGACCACTCGCTCGGGGCGGAAGCGCTTGCCGCACCAGGACCCCAGCACGATATCGGGCGAGCGGCGTATGACCTCACCGGCATTGCTCAAGATCCGATCCTTGGCCAAAGCGCACAGCGCACGTTCGGGAAATACATCGTCGCCTCCGGCAATTCCGATCAGTTCGCTGACCCAACGAATGCCGGTGATGAGGGGCTCGTCCCACTCTTCAAAGTAGACCCGCGGGCGGCGCTTGAGTCGCGCGCCTGCTTGGCGCACGTGCTCGATATGCGCCTCCAGTTCCAGGGCATAGCGTTCGGCCGCGTCGGCGGCACCCACCAATGCACCGAGGCGGCGCACATAACCCAAGATCCCGTCGACCGAGCGATGATTGCTGATCCAGACTTCGATTCCGCTCTTGATCAGCGCCTGCGCGATGTCGGCCTGAATATCGGAGAAGCCGACCACGAAATCCGGCTCGAGGGCGAGAATGCGGTCGATCTTGGCGCTGGTGAATGCGGAGACCCGCGGCTTTTCGCTGCGCGCCCGCTTGGGGCGTACGGTGAACCCGGAAATGCCGACGATCCGATCCTCCATCCCGAGCGCATACAGCACCTCGGTGGGCTCTTCGGTCAGGCATACGATGCGGCGCGGATAGGTTCCTACAGCACACCCTCCGCGAGCGCGCCGGCAGCGCCATGCACGACGCTGTGAGCGAGCGCCGGTGCGTGCGGCAGCACGTGGTCCGCATAGAACCGGGCGTTCGCGATCTTCGCCCCATAGAAGGCCGCGTCGGTGCCGCCCTTCGCAGGCGTGGCCAGCCGTTGCTGGGAAATCAACGCCGAGCGCAGCAGTTGCCAGCCTCCCGCCACGATCCCGAACAATTTGAGCAACGGCACGGCGCCGACCGACACGCCGCGGATGTCCTTACCGTAGTTCTGTACGACGTGGCGCACCGCCCGCTCCAGCGCATCGATTCCTGCGCCAAGCGCCGCGGCGATCTCCGGCAGATTTGCCGCCGCGGCGACCGATGCGCGCATCTCGCCGATGACGCTCTGTGCCGCGCGGCCGCCGTCGCGCGAGAGCTTGCGGCCGATCAGATCGTTCGCTTGGATGCCGGTGGTACCCTCATAGATCGTCGTGATGCGCGCATCGCGCAGATACTGCGCGGCGCCCGTCTCCTCGACGAATCCGACACCGCCATGCACCTGAATCCCCAACGAAGCGATGTCGATCGAATTCTCGGTGCACCAGCCTTTGACCACGGGAATCATCAGATCGGCAAAGGCCTGATGACGTTCACGTTCTTCCGCGCGCGGATGCAGGCGGGCGGCGTCCAGCGACACGGCGGCAACCGCGGCGAGCGCGCGCATCGCCTCGGTCTGCGACTTCATGAGCAGCAGCATGCGGCGCACGTCGGGGTGGTGGATGATGGGTACGCGAGGACCCCCCCGCACGCCGGCCTCCGTGCCTTGTATTCGCTCGCGCGCGTACGCGAGTGCGGTCTGGTATGCGCGTTCCGACAGACCGACTCCTTCCACACCCACGGAGAAGCGAGCCGCGTTCATCATGATGAACATGTACTCGAGGCCGCGGTTCTCCTCGCCGACGAGTTCACCGATGGCGCCGCCGTTTTGCCCGTAGGCGAGCACGCAGGTCGGGCTCCCATGGATTCCAAGCTTGTGCTCGATGGATACGCAGTGAACGTCGTTGCGCTCGCCCAGGGAACCGTCGTCATTGACCAGAAATTTAGGCACCACGAACAACGAAATGCCCCTGACGCCTTCCGGGGCTCCGGCGACGCGCGCCAGGACCAGGTGCACGACGTTCTCGGTCAGATCATGCTCTCCATACGTGATGAAGATCTTCTGGCCCTCGAGCCGGTAGCGGCCGTCGCCCGTGGGCACCGCACGCGTTCGGACGGCCGCGAGGTCCGAGCCCGCCTGCGGCTCCGTCAGATTCATGGTCCCGCTCCACTCTCCGCTCACGAGCTTGGCGAGGTACGAGGCCTGAAGCGCCTGCGACCCTTTGAGCTCAATGGCGTCGACCGTGCCGCGCGTCAGCATCGGGCAAAGAGCAAAAGCGACATTGGCGCCGTTCCACATCTCCTCGATCAGCGCCGAGAGGGCCCGAGGCAAATTCTGGCCGCCGAATTCCGCCGGGCAGGACAGCGCCGCCCAGCCATCGGCCACGAATTGCCGGTACGCCTCCTTCCAGCCCTCGGCGGTCAGGACCCTGCCGTTGTCCCAGCGCGCGCCCTGCACATCCCCCCGCTGGTTGAGCGGCGACAATACACCGGATGCGAATTTGGCGGCTTCGTCGAGCACCGCCTCCGCCACGTCCAAGGTCAGCTCCTCGAAGCCCGGCAGCTCGGCGAGCACTTCGAGGCCCGCGAGCTCGCGCAGAACGAATTTCATGTCGGCCAACGGGGCCTGGTACTCGTGCATGGGAAACCTACATGTTGCGCCGGTAGCGGCCGCCGACATCGAACAGGGTGTGCGTAATTTGGCCGAGCGAGCACCCGCGCACCGCATCCATCAAGACTTCGAACGTATTGCCGTCTTGGATCACCGTGCGCCGCAGCCGCTCGAGCAGCCGCGCCGACTCCTCGGCATGAGATTGCTGGAAGGCGTTGAGCCGTTTGAGCTGCGACTGCTTCTCCGCATCGGTCGAGCGCGCGAGCTCGATCGGCTGCGGTGCCGCCTCGCTGTTCGGGCTGCGAAACGTGTTGACTCCGATGATGGGATACGAGCCGTCGTGCTTGCGGCGTTCGTAATACAGCGACTCTTCCTGGATCTTGCCGCGCTGGTAGCCGGTTTCCATCGCGCCGAGCACGCCGCCGCGATCGGCGATGGCGTCGAATTCCTTGAGCACCGCCTCCTCGACCAGGTCGGTCAATTCGTCGATGATGAAACTGCCTTGGTTGGGGTTCTCGTTCTTGGCCAAGCCCCATTCGCGATTGATGATGAGCTGGATCGCCATGGCGCGGCGCACGCTCTCCTCGGTGGGCGTGGTAACCGCTTCGTCATAGGCGTTGGTGTGCAGGCTGTTGCAATTGTCGTAGATGGCGCACAACGCCTG
>DATMNF010000080.1:0-16010 GCA_035569355.1 Steroidobacteraceae bacterium | reverse complement strand
CGGCCATCAGGCCTTGTCCTGCAGATGGGCCTCGAGGAACCAGAGGTACTTGTCTACTTCCCGCGAAATTCCGGTGAAAAGATCCGCGGTATCCGCGTCGCCCAATTTGTCCGCATCATCGATGGCCGCGCGCACCGACTTGCCGAACACCGATAGCTGCGTCGACAAATAAAACAAGTGATCCTTGCCGGCCGTAATGCTCAAGGGATAGTTCTTCAATTTGCTGCGCTTCGCGGCCACTGCCACCGTGCCTTCGGCAGTGCCGCCCAGGCTCGTCACACGCTCGGCGATTTCGTCGACTTGTTCCAAGACAACATCGGAGATCTTATCGAACAGCTCGTGCAGGGCGATGAAATTCGGACCCTTCACGTTCCAGTGCGCCTGCTTGACCTGGCTCTGCAAATCAATCGCATCGGCCAGCCGATCGTTGAGAATGACGATGACGTTGCGGCGGGTCTTCTCCGAAAGATCGATCTTGGTCTTGTACATCGGCGCTCCTTGAATCATGAATCAAACTCAGGGCGCTATTTTGCACTGCTTGGTCGTGAATCCCAAGAAGGAACGCGACCGCGGCGGCGGAAAATTCCTCGCCCCGGAGCCGCCCGGCAGCGAGGCCTAAGAGCGCGTCAGGTCTCCGTACGCCGCGTTCGCAGCTGGACGGCGCAGACGATCAGGGCCGCGCCGACGGCGACGCCGATCCAGGTTTCCGGACTGGAAAAGAATCCGTAGGCGTTGATGAAACTCGAAATGCTCGCCGGGGTCCGCACGACTTCATTGTCGACGACGGTCGACACCCAAAATTTGTCGCCGGGATTGCTATGAAACGCCACGTTCGGCAGGCTCAGCAACCTGTTTGCAAGCTGGCTCGTGATCACATGTGTGCCGACGAACCAGCGCTCCGCAAGAATCAACGCCAGCGGCGGCAGGATGGACCACAGCATGACTGCGCGCTTGGCCCAGGCCGACACGACCAGCAAATACGCGGCTAGCGGCAAGTACCAGATTGCGGCCGTGACGATCAGGTATACCCACAGAACCTGCATCTGCAGCCAGAGGTCGACGTGCCACAAGGCGCCGCCGATGGACGAGCTCGCGCGGACGGAGACGATAAATGCCATCAGAAGCGTGGTCAGATCGGCCGCTACAAAATAAACCAATGGAATGATGAGCAGGGCGGTGGCCAGCTTGGATAGGACAGTCGTCCAGTCTGAAATCGGCAATGACTTCCAGAACAACACGCTGCGGTCCTTGCGGTCTGCATACAGGCAATCGAGCAGGTACCAGGTCGAGTAGATCGACAAGACGGCGAAAAAGGTCAACCCGACCCCCACCAAGAACGCCTCGCCGACCGCTCGGCTCGGCACCTCGGAGGGAATCGACATGAGCTCAATCCTTCCGAACAGTGCGGCGAGGATCATGAGCGCGCCGATTACCGCCGGAATCATCCAAATCGCGCGGTTTTCCCAAAATTCGCGGCGTACCAGCCAGATGACGGTGTTCATTCCGGCTCTCCCGACAACTTGGCGACGAATAGATCCGCGACGCTGGGCGTATGCAACTCGCCGAACGCCGCGAGCTTCGCGAGGTCGGGATGCTCGTAATACAGCACGACTTTGCCGAGCATCCGGCGCTCATGGAACGGCTTTTCGGCTCGCGCCGCGTCGATGCGGTCGGCGGGAACCGCGACCGCCGCATATCGAGTCGCGATCTCTTCCAACGACGAATCGAGAACGATATGGCCCCTGTTGATGAAGAGCACGTCGGTCAGCAGATTTTCGACTTCCTCCACCTGATGCGTGGTGATCAATATCGTGCGCGTCTCGTCCATGTAGTCATTGACGAGCGCGTCGTAAAAGGCGCTGCGTGCGAGAATATCCAGGCCTAGGGTGGGCTCGTCGAGCACCAATAATTTGGCATCGATCGCCATGGTCAAGGCCAAGTGCACTTGGGTCTTCATGCCCTTCGATAATTCGCGCATGCGGTGCTTGCCCGTAATCTGGGTCTTGGCCAGCAGCGCTACCGCCCGGTCGCGGCGAAACCGCGGGTGCACTCCGGCGACGAAGTCGATGGCGTGATCTACGCGCAACCACCCGGGCAGCACGGCGACATCGGGAATGAAGCAGACGTCACGCATGAGCTCGCTGCGCTCGCGAAACGGCTCACGGCCCAACACTTGCAGCTGGCCCTCGTAGGCGGTCAATCCGAGGATGGCGCGCAGTGCACTGGTTTTCCCGGCGCCGTTTGGTCCGATGAGCCCGACGATGCGCCCGGCCTCCACGGAAAAATTGGCGCGATCCAGCGCCACATGCGCGCCGTACTTCTTCGTCAGATCACGAGCCGAGATGAGCGCAGTCATGATGTCTCGCTATTCTTTGGAGTCGCCGCCGCGGGGCGGCGGTGCCGGGTGGGTGTGCGCCGGTGTTTGCGCGAACAGTTCCTGTGCGGAGAAGCCGAGTCTGTGGATGACCGCCAGAATTTGCGGCCACTCCTGGTGCAGGAACCGTTCCCGCTCTCCGGCCAGGAGCTGCCGCCGAGCGCCCTCGCTCACATACATGCCCCGGCCGCGGCGTTTCTCTACCAGGCGTTCGTCGACCAACTGCTGATAACCCTTGAGCACCGTCAATGGATTGAGCCGGTAATCGGCGGCAACAGCCCGCACGGAGGGCAAAGGGTCGCCCTCCTTGAGCGCGCCCTCGAGAATAAGGGCGACCATTCGATCGCGCAGCTGGCGATAGATGGGCTGGTTGTCGTTCCAGTTAGGGTCCATTCCTCACTCGATATGCTGTTACGGCTCGGTAGCACGCTAGTCTAAGGCAACGCCCGGACAATGATGCTCAGACCGCGCCACTCATGGCCACGCCGGCGTGCGCCAGCGACGCGACGGCCACATGCTGCTGTAGCTGGCTGTTGAACAAGTAGGCAATGCCGGCGGCGAGGAGGCTGTTCAGCATCAGGGCGACGGCCAGGGCTGCGAGCTTTGTTGAGATCCGGGTGTTCATGAGAGTCTCCTTTCAGTGGTGTTGCAGTCATCGTGGTGTTACGGTGACTTGGTGATATAGTTACATATAACACTCATACATGCAAGCTTTGATGAACAGGACATTGGAGCGGGGGCCCTGTTGCATCGCCGGACCAGGGCGTACGCGCGTGCCATAAGGGTGCGTTACAGCGCTACTTGCTGCCGCAAGTGCCCCGCAGTGATTTTCGGCTAACATCCTTCGTTTTGCGGCGGGAGATGTCATGAAGAAGCCAGTCACTGTCACCATCACGGGCTCGGCCGGGAATATCGGCTACGCACTCGCGTTTCGTGTGGCATCAGGTCAGATGCTCGGCACCGATCAACCGATCAACCTGAATTTGCTGGAGATACCAGCCGCGGGTGCAGCGCTTCAGGGCGTAGTGATGGAGTTGCACGACTGCGCTTTTCTGACTCTCAACAAAGTCACGGCGACGAGCGACGCGAGTATCGCCTTCAAGGATTGCAATTTCGCCATGTTGGTCGGCGCGCGGCCGCGCGGGCCGGGGATGGAACGCAAGGATCTCTTGTTGGAAAACGCCAAGATCTTTTCGGCCCAGGGAAAGGCGTTGGACGCGGTCGCCGATCGCGATGTGCGGGTGCTGGTGGTCGGCAATCCGGCCAATACCAATGCACTGATCGCTCAACGCAATGCCCCCTCGCTTCCGCCGCGGCGATTCACGGCGATGACCCGGCTGGATCACAACCGCGGATTGGCACAGCTCGCCGAAAAGAGCGGCGCGCCCCTCGCGCAGATCAAAAGGATGATCATCTGGGGCAACCATTCTGCGACCCAATATCCCGATCTGCATCATGCAACCGTCGGAGGCAAACCGGCGCTGTCGGCGGTCGAGACGAGTTGGTTCAAGGACACTTTTATTCCGACGGTGCAGCAGCGCGGCGCGGCAGTCATCAAGGCGCGCGGCACGTCCTCCGCCGCTTCCGCTGCATCGGCGGCCCTCGACCATGTTCACGATTGGATGCTGGGCACGCCCCCGGGCGACTGGGTCAGCATGGCGGTTGCCTCGGACGGCAGCTATGGAATACCGCAGGGGGTGATCTATTCCCATCCGGTAACCTGCAAGGGCGGCGAGTACAGCATCGTGCAAGGCTTGAGCATCGACGATTTCAGCCGCGACAAGATGCAGGCGACGCATCGTGAATTGCTGGAAGAACGCGACGGCGTGAAGGACCTGATTTAGCCGCCTGCCATGAACGGCGCAGCGGCAGGCTTGGCTGAGTTTCTCGCCTGGGCCGCGTCATTCCTAGGAGTCATTCTCGTTCTCGCCTATCGGCGTGCGAGCCTCGCCTCGAGTTCCCTCGTTCTGGGGCTCTTGCTGCTGTCCTACTGGCTCTTCGGCAGCGCGCCCGATTGGTGGAAGGTAGTCGTCTCCACTCCCTATGCCTTGCTGGCACTGCTGAATGTCCGGCCGTTGCGGCTCTCGATGCTGACCCGGCCTTTCCTGCGGAGCTATCGTCGATTGTTGCCGCCGATGTCGCCCACCGAACGCGAAGCCTTGGATGCCGGAACCGTGTGGTGGGACGGGGAGTTATTCACGGGAGGCCCCAATTGGGCCAAGCTCATATCGGCCAAGGCCCCGACCCTCACGGCGGCTGAGCAGGCTTTTCTCGACGGACCTTGCGAAGACTTGTGCGCGATGCTCGACGATTGGGACATCACGCACATCCGTGCCGATCTGCCGCCCGAGGTGTGGGCATTCATCAAGTCCAACGGATTTTTCGGCATGATCATTCCGCGCCGCTACGGCGGGCTCGAGTTCTCGGCGTATGCGCATTCCTGCGTGCTCGTCAAGATCGCCTCGCGCTCCGGCACGGCGTCCTCGACGATTGCGGTACCGAATTCCTTGGGACCGGCGGAGCTGCTCCTGCACTATGGCACCGAAGCGCAAAAGAATCATTTTCTGCCGCGCCTCGCACGCGGCGAGGAAGTGCCTTGTTTCGCCCTCACCGGCCCGCGCGCGGGCTCCGATGCGGCTTCCATTCCCGATACCGGCGTCATCTGCAAAGGCGATTGGCAGGGTTCGGAAATCATCGGGATCAAGCTCAACTTCTCGAAGCGCTATATCACGCTGGCGCCGGTCGCGACCGTGGTGGGCCTCGCTTTTCGCCTGTTCGACCCCGATCGGCTCATGGGCGAGCGTGCCGATCTCGGGATCACCTGCGCGTTGATTCCACGCGATACTCCGGGCGTCACGATCGGCCGGCGGCACTTTCCGCTCAATGTACCGTTCCAGAACGGGCCGATCCAAGGGCACGACGTATTCGTCCCGATCGATGCCATCATCGGCGGCTTCAGCATGGCCGGCCAGGGATGGCGCATGCTGGTGGAGCAATTGTCGGTGGGGCGCTGCATCTCGCTTCCTTCCAGCGCCACCGGCGGCGCGCAAGCGGCGGTATATGCCTCAGCGGCGTACGCGCGAATACGCCGGCAGTTCAATATGTCGATCGGACGCTTCGAAGGCGTCGAGCAGGTCTTGGCGCGCATGGCGGCGCGCACCTACATCATGGATGCCGCTCGCTCCGTCACCGCGGGCGCGATCGACGGCGGTGAAAAGCCCTCGGTGCCGTCCGCCATGTTGAAATATCACGCGACCGAGTTCGGGCGAATGATCGCCAATGACGCGATGGACGTGCACGGCGGCAAGGGCATTTGCCTGGGACCGAGAAATTACTTGGGCCGCGGATATCAAATCGTACCGGTAGCGATTACGGTCGAAGGCGCCAATATCCTGACGCGGAGCCTGATCATATTCGGCCAAGGGGCGGTGCGCTGCCATCCTTTCGTTTTGAGGGAAATGAACGCGGCGCGCAACCCGGATCGCGGCGCCGGCGTTGTGGACTTCGACCGTGCGCTCATGGGTCATATTGGCTTCGCCATTTCCAACGCGGCGCGCTCGCTCGTCTTGGGACTCACCCTGGCACGGTTCACCCGAGTGCCGCGCGTCGGTCCCACCGCGCGTTACTTCCAGCATGTGAACCGGTATAGCGCGTCATTTGCGCTGGCCACCGATATCGCAATGCTGGCCCTGGGCGGCTATCTCAAGAAAAAGGAAACCCTATCGGCGCGCTTGGGCGACGTGCTGTCCGCTATGTACTTGGCTTCGATGGTGCTGAAGCACCACGAGAATCAGGGGCGCGAGGCTGCAGACCTGCCTCTGGTCGAATGGGCGTGCCGGAGCCTCCTGTATCAGGCTCAGGAACAATTGCATCTGTTCCTGCGCAATTTCCCGAATCGCCCACTTGCTGCGATCACACGGCTGCTCATTTTTCCGCGCGGACTTACGTATTCCCCGCCGAGCGACCGGTTGGGGCGCGACATCGTCGATCTCATCATGAACCCGACCGCAGCCCGCGAACGCTTGAGTCGGCATATTTACAAGACCAAAGCCTCGAATAACCCGCTCGGCTTGCTGCAAGAGGCATTGATTCTGTCGACCATGGCGGAATCACTGGAAAAGCGCATCCGCGTGGACGGCATCAAGACCGGTCGGGTCACCGCGCTGGACCTACCGGGACAGATCGCAGAGGCCCTGCAGGCCGGCATCCTGAGCGAGGCCGAAGCGGCCGTGTTGCGCGACTACGATGCCAAAGTCTCGGATCTCATCGATGTGGATGACTTCGCGCCGTGCGAATTGGCGGCCGGCGCGGGCGCGAGGAAGGGCATGGCGACATAGCCTGCTGCGGCTGTAATATGCCCCGGCCGGCCGTTGCCTTGAGGATATCCGCATGAATCGATTGCTTCTCGCCATGGGCGTCATCTTGATTGCGACTCTCGCTCTGGCGCAAGAGCGTACGCCCCCCGTCACGGGCGCCGAGGTTTACATCATCGCTCCGCACGACGGCGCGAAGGTGCACGGTCCGGTCACCATCCGCTTTGGATTGAAAGGAATGGGAATCGCACCGGCGGGGGTCAAATTCGACAACACGGGCCACCATCACTTGTTGATCGATACCGACTTCAGCGAACTCAAACTGGATGCGCCGCTGCCGGCAACCGACAAGATAGTCCACTTCGGCAAGGGCCAAACCGAGGCGACGCTCACGTTGGCTCCCGGCAAGCACACCCTGGAACTGGTACTAGCGGATTACCTGCACAAGTCCTTCGATCCACCGCTTCACTCGAAGAGAATCACCATCACCGTGGAGTGATCGATGCGGCGCACCGACGCGCGGGCAATACTGCACATCGACATGGACGCCTTCTACGCGTCCGTGGAAGAGCAGGATCGCCCAGAGCTCAAAGGTAAGCCCTTGATCGTCGGCGGCACCGGCGGCAGGGGCGTGGTCGCCGCGGCCAACTACGTCGTGCGCCGCTTCGGCGTGCGCTCGGCCATGCCCATGCGCGAGGCGCTGCGCCGCTGTCCGCAAGCCATCTGCGTGCAACCGCGAATGAGGCGTTACCAAGAAGTGTCGGAGCAAGTGTTCGCGATTTTCCGAGAGTTCACGCCGCTCGTAGAGGGCCTTTCGCTCGACGAGGCGTTTCTCGACGTCACGGCGAGCCAGCAGCTCCTGGGCAGCGCAGAGTCGATCGGCAGCGATATCCGCCGGCGCGTGGTCCGGAAAACCGGCCTCACCGCCTCGGTAGGAGTGGCGCCCAACAAATTGCTCGCCAAAATCGCCTCTGACCTCAACAAACCCGACGGCATGTGCCGAATCGGCCCCGACAATATGCGCGACATCTTGGATGGGCTGCCGATCGAGAAATTGTTCGGCGTAGGCCCTCGGACATTGCCCGCCGTGCAGGCCGCGGGAATTCGCAGCTTTCGCGATTTGCGCCAAGCCGGCGACGACGTGCTGCGGCGAGTCTTCGGCAAGCGCTGGCAATCCATGCTTGCCTTGGCAGAGGGCCTCGACGACCGGCCCGTGGAGCCGAATCGCGAGGAGAGATCGATCAGCGCGGAGCAGACTTTCGCCACGGACCTTCGCGAGCCGCCGCTGCTCACGGCGCAATTGCTGCGGCTCGCGGACCGCGCCGCCTCCCGCCTGCGGGCGCACGAATTGTCCGCCGGCACGGTGAGCGTCAAGATCCGCCGCGCCGATTTCACGACCTACACTCGGCAACGTGCCCTGGGAAGGCCTACCCAGGACACGGCGGTGGTGTCGGCGGCCGCAAAGGCGCTGCTCGAGCGATGGCTCGCAACCCAGCCGGGTGCTGCAGTGCGGCTGCTGGGCGTCGGCGTCAGCGACTTAGCTGTGCCGCGGCAGGCGGAGTTATTCGGTCCCGGTGCCAACCCGAGCGCGCGCCTGGACTCGGCCATCGACGATATCCGCGCCCGCTTTGGGCCTGCCATGCTGACCCGTGCCAGCCTATTGACACGATCGACAAGCGGTGCCGGACCCAGGCCCTGAGTTGGTATCCTAGGGCCCGCCATGTACTTGCGCTTTTTTGGGCTCAACGAGAAGCCCTTCGCCATCACGCCGGACCCGCGCTATCTTTATTTGAGCGAGCGCCATGCCGAAGCTCTGGCGCATTTGCTCTACGGCATCAACGAATCAGGCGGCTTCATCCAGCTGACCGGAGAGGTAGGCACGGGGAAGACCACCGTGGTGCGTACCCTGCTGTCGCGCGTTCCGCATCATGCCGACGTCGCCGTCATATTGAATCCGCGGGTCACGCCGCTGGAGTTTCTGCTGACGATCTGCGAAGAGCTCGGTCTCGATATAGGCGGCGCGGATCGCGACAGCGTCAAGCAGATGGTCGATGCATTGAATCGGCGCCTCCTGGAGGCCCATGCCGCCGGGCGGCGCATCATCGTCATCGTGGACGAGGCGCAGAACCTCTCCGCCGAGGTTTTGGAACAGGTTCGGCTGCTGACGAATTTGGAAACACCCACGCAGAAGCTGCTGCAGATCATTCTGATCGGTCAGCCGGAACTTCGCGAATTGCTCGATCGAACGGAACTTCGGCAGCTCGCCCAGCGCATCACCGGCCGATACCATTTGGAGCCCTTGTCGCGCGAGGAGACGCGGGGCTACGTGCGTCATCGGCTGCGCGTCGCCGGCGCCGTCGAGGAAATTTTTACCCCATCCGCACTCGTCGAAGTACACCGTTTGTCGGCGGGCATCCCGCGCGTGATCAACGTGACGTGCGACCGCGCTTTGTTGGGTGCCTACACTCAAGAGGCACGAAAGGTGACGCCCGCACTGGTGCGGCTCGCCGCCGGAGAGGTCTACGGCCGGCGCTTCCTGCCCATGTGGCTGGGCTGGGCCGCCGGGGCCCTAGGATTCCTCGCTATCGGCGCAATCGTCTTTCTCGGCTGGAACTTGTGGCAGCGGCAAATCTCCCCGTTGCGAGTCTCGGCAACTCAGCCGCCGCACGCCGCCGCCCTGACGACCCTCTCCACGGCTTTGCCGGCTCCCGGGACGGTACCGCCCCTCGTGCCGATGGCGCCGTCGGCGACCGTGTCTGCGGCCGCGGCCGCCAGCGCATCGATAAACGCCTTGCTCGCCGCCAACAGCGCCAACACCGGCGATGCTGCCGCATTTCGCCGCCTGCTCTCCCTTTGGGGGACGGCAATGGCGGATGACAAGGACCCGTGCGGGCAGGCGGCGAAGGCCGGCTTATCGTGCTTGGAGCAGCACGGCTCCTGGGCGCAAGTCAGGGCACTGAACAGGCCTGCCATCTTGACGCTCACCGACGATCGCGGGCAAAGGCATCGCGTCGTTCTATCCGCTTTGGACGATCGATTCGCGACCTTGAACCTGGGCGAACACAACGAACGAGTGCCCCTCGATGCGGTATCGCGGGATTGGTTCGGGGAATTCACCGTCGTATGGAAACCCAAGACCGCCCATACCCGGCTGCTGTCGGTCGGGATGAAGGGAGACGAAGTGCGTTGGCTGCGGCGCAGTCTGAACGCCCTTCAAGGCGCGGCATCGGATCCGGAACACGGCGACGTCTACGATGAACAATTGGCGATTGCCGTACAAAATTTCCAGCGCGAACATCGGCTCACCGTCGACGGCATTGCGGGCGTGCAGACCCAACTCGTGCTCGATACCGCTTTGGCCGAACCGGGCTCTCCGTTGTTGCTCGCCAGTGCACCGCGCGGCAGTTAGGAATTTCATGTCTTTCATTCTCGACGCACTCAAGAAATCGGAACTCGAACGACAGCGGCAGTCCGCGCCGGGCTTGATCGATGCGCGCACCACCCAGCGGCGCAATCGTCTGCCGCTCTGGGCTGCAGTACTCGGTGCATTGCTCGGCGTCAATTTGCTGGTCTTGACGTTCGTCTTGACCCGGAAAACCGCTCCCGCTGCGCACGTGGTGCGGCCGGCGGCCGCCGTTCCCACTCCTGTTGCCGCCCCCGAAACGGACGCCGCGCCTGATTCCGCCAAACCGTTCAGTCCACTGGACGCGGCGCCCGTGTACGCGCCGGAGATTCCCGTCGCGCCATTGTTGAGCTCGAACCCCGCGCCATCATCGCTAACCCGCGCCGCCGCGAGCGGCGAAGCCGCGACCGGCGGCACGCACCACGCACGGCGCGCGGACCCGCTTTTGAGCGACCAGGAAGCCAACGCCGAGACTCAAGAAGTGTTGCCCTCCATCAGTGAAATCAGCTTGAGCGGTTCGCAAGCGCTGCCCGAGTTGCATCTCGACGTTCACGTGTACGCGACGAAACCTTCCGAACGCTTCGTGTACGTCAACATGCGCAAGTATCACGAGGGCGCCGCCCTGCAGGAAGGTCCCACGGTCGAGCGGATTCGGCGCGACGGGGTCGTCCTGAATTACCAGGGCTTGAGATTCATACTCCCGCGCCAGCCCTGATCGTCCTAGCTTGCGCCGCTCTGCGTCGCTACCATGTAGGCGAATCGATCGGCGCGCGCCGCGCGATCATGCGATGATTAACCCCATGCGCAAGATCTTGACGCTGACCATGAGCGGCTTGGTGACCGTTTTGCCCTTGGCATTGACGGTCTATGTAATTTGGTGGCTGGTGCATACGGTCGAAGGCTGGCTGCGCCGCGCGCTGATCGCGCTGGGACTGGTGAGCCCCGAGCACTATTGGCCCGGCTTGGGGTTGATCGCGGGATTTGTTTTGCTGCTGGTCGTCGGCAGCTTGGTCAACGCCTATGCCGGCAAGATCTTGCTCAAGTACTGGGACGATTTTCTGGGACGGATTCCCTTCGTGAAGACGCTGTACGGCGGGTTTCGCGACGTCGTCAGTCTGCTGCCGTCGGGCAGCGGCGAGAAGCGCGATTTGCAGCGCGTCGTCCTGGCGCGATTTGCCGATGTGCGCGCAATCGGTTTCGTCACCCGTGAAGATGTCCCGTCGGTGCTGCAGGCCCACGGCGGCCAAAACTGGGTAACGGTGTATTTCCCCATGAGCTATGCCTTCGGCGGCTACACCATCTACCTACCGCGCGATCACATCGAACCTCTCGACATTTCGGTCGAGGACGCCATGCGATTGGCGATTACCGCGGGCCTGACCGCCGCCGGCAGCCGCGCCCACACTTAGGAGCCCTTCTGAGCACTCCGCCTGCGCCGCGTCGGTCCTGGGGCAGCTTCACGGTCAAGTGCAGTTTATTGCTCGTCGCACTCGGTGCGGCCTGCTCGGGGGCCGCCTTCGCGGCCGGGGCGGTCGCGTCGCGGCACAACCTACCGGCCGAGTCCGACAAATATCGGACCTGGAGAACGGCGGCAGCGGCAGCCCTCATTGCGCGTGCGGATGCCAACTCGCTCGCCACGGCTGCGGCCCTGCGCTACATCGGCTCCACGGCCAACGCCAAGGCGGGCTCGGTCAGCCTCAAGCCGACGGCATTGGATCTGGCCGCTCGTGCAAGCGAATTGGCTCCGCAAGACCCGCGCATTGGCTGGCTGCACCTGCAACTGTGTTCGGCAACGCCAAGCTGCGACATACGCGATGTCGCCACGGTCATGCGGTGGGTCGACGCGGACAACGGTGCGGCGTGGTTGCAGACGCTGACCGCGGCTGAAAAGAGCAAGGATTCGACCGAGGTGGACAGGGTCCTCGCAGATATGGCACATACGGCGCGCTTCGACCTGTATTGGAATAGTATCGTCGTACTGATGATCGACGCTCTCGAGGCAGCCCGCGACAAGCTGCCGGCCGGCTTCGCAGCGTCGGACTCGGCAAGGTTGTCGACCGTCGTCGGAATCGCGGGCGGGGAGATCATTCCGCCGTTCGCAGCGCTGGCAGAGGCCTGCCGGGAATCGAGTGCGGCGGCCGAACGCCGCGAATTATGTTTGGAATTGTCGAAGACCATGCAGCGGGGCGACACCGTCGTCGCGCAAATGGTCGGCTTCAACATCGAACGGCGACTAGTCGCGCCCGACAGCAAGGAAGCACGGGCGATTGCCGAGCGAAAGCACGTTCTGGAGTGGCGCATGGCGACCGCGGCCAAGTTCGACAGCCCGCTGCTGCCCTGGATCAAGAACGCGCGTGCGCGCGAGCGGCTCGCACACATGCGCGCCATGCCCCGCGAAGAGGACGTCTGCATAGCGATACTGCGCGATCATAAGATGGCGCTCGACCCCCCGGAGGTGCACCCATGATCGATTTGTACTATTGGCCGACACCGAACGGCCACAAGATCACTCTTTTCCTCGAAGAGAGCGGGATGCCGTACACCATCATTCCGGTCAATATCGGCAAGGGCGAGCAATTCCGGCCGGAGTTCCTTGCTATTTCGCCGAACAATCGCATGCCGGCAATTGTCGATCACACTCCGATGGAGCGCGGAGCGCCGGTATCCGTCTTCGAATCCGGTGCGATCCTGTTGTATCTGGCCGAGAAGAGCGAGCGATTCATCGCGCGCGACTTGCGGGGTCGAGTCGAAGTGACGCAGTGGTTGTTTTGGCAGGTGGGCGGGCTCGGACCCATGGCCGGCCAGAATCATCATTTTGCGAGGTACGCCCCCGAAAGGATTCCCTATGCAGTCGAGCGCTACGTCAATGAAACGAATCGCCTGTATGGGGTGCTGAATAAGCGCCTCGCCGACCGCGAATTCATCGCCGGCGCCTATTCCATTGCCGACATGGCCGCCTACCCGTGGGTCGTGCCGCACGAAGCGCAGGGTCAGAATCTTGACGACTTCCCAAACCTCAAGGGTTGGTTCGAGCGCATCCGAAGCCGTCCTGCCACGGTGCGCGCTTATGAGCGAGGCGCGGCGATCAGCACCAACCCGACGGTGAGCGAAGAGTCCCGAAAAATTCTCTTCGGTCAGACCGCACAGACGATCGGCAGAACCTGACTCGCGGCGATACGCCCCCCGGCTTGGATCCGGCGAGCACGCAGGCTCGGCGGCTTCCGATCAATTACGCCGATTTCCTTTGCTTGCGACCCAGCAGTATCGTTGATGTTCATCGACGATCCCCACGGCTTGCATGAACGCGTGGCAAATGGTGGATCCGACGAAGCGGAAGCCGCGCTGTTTCAGATCCTTGCTCATCGCATCGCTATAAGCGGTCGTTTGGGCAATGCCGCCGAGATACAACGGCCGCCTGCGAATCACCTTGCCGCCGGTGAATTTCCACAAATAGGCGTCGAAGGACCCGAACAACGCACGGACCTCAAGATACGCCTTGGCATTGGAAATGAACGCATCCACCTTGAGCCGGTTTCTGATGATGCCGGGATCGCGCAATAGGCGCCTGCGTTTGACCGCGCCATAGCGGGCCATTTTCTCGGCATCGAAACCGTCGAACGCTCGGCGGTAGGATTCGCGTTTGCGCAGAACGGTGAGCCAGCTCAGGCCCGCTTGCGCGCCTTCCAGGCACAGCATCTCGAAGAGGTGCGGGTCGGAATGCACCGGCACTCCCCACTCGGTATCGTGATAGGCAAGATACAGCGGGTCCGGCGGGCACCAAGCGCAGCGCAGTTTGCCGTCGGCGTGACGCTGCACCCTCAGTTTTCGCCGATCGGGTTGGCTCGCCATCGGGCGCTCAAACCGGCTCAGCCGTGTATACGCACGGCGTGACAATCCTTGTAGACCAGCTCGATGCAATCGACTCCACGCGTGCGGCGCGCCGTACTGCGAATCTCGTGCATCAGCTTGAGCAGTACCCGGGTATTTACCTCGGGAGTGGCGTTCAAGCGAGGCTCTACGCCAAGATGCAACACCGCAAAGCGTTCATGCGCGGCGCGCACGAAGACGGCAACACCCAGGGGTCTCCCCATGTCCGAGACGGCGAATAGCGTCTGCACTCCGGCAACGTCGCCCACGCGCACCCGCAAACTCCCCTCTTCCTCGTATATTTCCGGCACGCCGTAGGTGTCTATGGATTGCTGAATCCCGACGCGCACGCGATGTTGATTGACGTTGAAGAACAGCAGCTGCTCCAGCGCAGCGCGCTGGTCCACCGGTAATTTTGACGTAATCCCGATTGTCCCGCTCAATGCTCCCCCGCCGTGGGCGTTTTCCGCCCCGCTAATTGAGTGTTCGGTCACAGAATTTACTTATCGCAGCGCAACAGACATTGTCTGTTCTTCAAGACTCCGTATCGTATAGCGTCGCCCGTGGAATGACACTAGCCTAGAGGGCTGTGGTTGTTGGGTTGCTGCAGTGCGGTAGCTTGGACCGCCCCCCAAGGGTCGCAACGAAAGGATTATGCGGTGCTAGCTCCCGAAGAAGAGGGCGCCTCGCTGGATGCGCTGCGGTTCAGCCTCGCGAGCGACATCGTCGAGCTCGTGGTGCTGACGACCGACGAAGCGTTCCTGCAAACCATGCGCGAGGCGGTGGGCAGCGCACGCCGACTTTGGCACGTTCCCTCTGCCGACAAAGTGAGCGATCTGTTGGTGGCCGGCGAAGTCGGCATCCTCGTGCTCGATGTGCAGACCTTGACCGATATTCCGTCCGTGTTCATCGGACAGATCAAGCGGCAATTCCCCGATCTAGTGGTCATAGTGGCCGGCAACCGCGACGCCGAAACAGCGCTTGCCGGACTGATCAGCGCGGGAACCGTCTATCGATTCATCCACAAGCCCATGTCGCCCGGTCGGGCCAAGCTATTCGCGGACGCTGCCGTCAAGAAATACGACGAGCAGCGCAGGCGCGGCGCCGCCGCGCCCGTAAGTAAACGCCCGTCGCGATCGAATCGCGGTGCGTTGGTGGGAGGCGCGGTCGGCATCCTCGGTGTGATCGCGGTCGCCGCTTGGTTCATGAACCGGAATTCAGAGGACGATGCCAGTCGGCGGCGGCCCGCCGCGGGCGTTACCCGTCCATCCCAAGCCGAGTCGCCGATTCTAGCGCAGGCTGCCGCCGCGCTCGCCGCCAATCGGCTGACCGAGCCGGCCGGCGACAATGCGCTGGAACTGTACCTGCAAGTCCAAGCGCTCAATCCCTCCGACGTACAGGCGCGCGCCGGCTTGGCCGAGGTTCGCGAGCGGCTGCTGGCCAAAGCGGAAAATGCGCTGCTCGAGGAGCGGCTCGACGAAGCGGCGGCCGCCATCGAGACGGCGCGCAAATCGGGAGTCGAAAACGGCCGCATTGCGTTCTTGACGGCGCAGCTCGCCAAATCGCGAGAACAAGTGAAAACGGCGCAAGCCGCGGTGCGCGTACGCAATGAAGTCAAGACCGATGCAGACAAGGCGACGCCGCTGGTCGGCCTTGCGACTCAACGGATGAGCGAGGCGCACCTCATCGAACCCGAGAGCGACAGCGCGCTCTTTTATATACGGGAGGCGCTGCGTCTCGATCCCAACAACAGTGCGGCACGCGACGCCGAGAACGTGCTGGCCATGCGGCTTCTCTCGGAGGCGCGCGGCGCCATCGACGCCCGGAACTTTGCTCGCGCGTCCGCTTGGCTCGATGCCGCAAAAGGGATCGCAGCGCCGGCCAACGTCGAGGCGGCGCAAGCCATGCTCGCCGCCGCGCGCCGCGAAGCGGACACCGACGCCTGGGCGCAGCTGCTGAAGAACGCCACGGAACGCTTGCAGCAGGATCGGCTGATCGAACCCGCCAACGACAGCGCCAAGTACTACTTGGTGACCCTGCGCAGGCTCGACCC
>DATMNF010000079.1:0-9365 GCA_035569355.1 Steroidobacteraceae bacterium | reverse complement strand
AGTGGCTTCAATCACGGAAGCGATGCACGGACATTTTCTTCCCGGGGAAGGGCGAGCTTCGGCGGTGGCTCGCATGCAGGTGGCGGCTTCCACGGAGGCGGCGGCTTTCATGGAGGCGGAGGTCACCGATGAATATGGCGCTAGGACTACAGGCAAGAATGAAGGAGCTTGAAATGATGTGCGCAACAAAGTGTGGGTTCGAGAAACGTCCGCTCCGCAGGTCAACCGCAAGTGTTGCACTCGTGGTATCCGCGCTGCTGGCGGCGGCTTCCGTCAAACCATGTCTGGCTGGGCCGAGCCAAACAGGCTTCCCGTCGCCCGATGACGCGAGCCGCGCTCTCGTATCCGCCGCCCAAGAACATGACGAGCGAGCGGTAATCAAGATTCTCGGAGGAGCAAGCGGTCTCATCCGCTCCGATGACGAGGCCGTTGATGCCCTCGAGCGTGATCGTTTCGTTCAGAAGTATCAGGAAATGCACCGCTGGGTCCGCCAGTCTGGAATCGCGACCTTGTACATCGGCGCAGAGAATTGGCCCTTTCCCATTCCGCTCGTGTCGCGCAACGGCGAGTGGCGATTCGATTCGAAAGCCGGGTCCGATGAGATCCTCTTCCGACGGATCGGCGAAAACGAAGTGACGGCAATCCTCATCTGCGACACGCTGATCACGCCGGAAACACACGCGGAGAGCGACAGCGAGGCGACTCGTTTTATTCAGACGCTGCATTCCGGTGCGGGCAAACCGAGTCCCTTCCGCGGCTATAACTTCCATGTCCTGACGAACTCGGGCGGCGGAATCGCTGTCGTCGCTTATCCCGCTGTGTATCGCCATTCGGGAGTGATGACTTTCATCGCCACCCAGGAAGGCGGCGTGTCCGAAAAGGATCTCGGCCCGGGTACGGCAAAGATCGCGGGTGCGATGACCACCTACCGCGCCGATGCGACATGGACTCCTGTCGAATCGACGCCCTGAGGCAACCAACGAACCGCCCGCAATGTCGCGGACGGAGATACCAAGAGAAATATCGACATGAAATATCGCAATGCGGCACTGATCCTGCCGCTGCTCGCCGCGATCGCGGCCGGTTGCACGACGATGGGAACCGGTTATGGCTCATCGCCGTCGGGTTCGAGTCCCGTCACGTTCGACGGCACCACCTACAGCGGACAATATTTTCAGATTACGCGAGATACGACGGTCGATAGCGTCGCGCCGCTGTGGGTCGGCTGGCACTCCGGCTGGCGCGGTGCGGGCTATTGGGACGGCGCACCGACGCCGGATTTCATCACGCACTACACCGGCCGGGTGGTTGCCAATCTTGCCACGGCTACCGCGACGCACATGCGATGCCATTTTCAGCTCGTGCACCCCTCCGAGGGAATGGCGGGCGGGGGCAGCGGCGAGTGTCAGTTGCCGGATGGCAAGAGCATCGATGCGACCTTCCCCGCGGCTTGAGGCGTGAGCGCGGACGGCATACGGCCACGTGAGCGCGCTCGCCAAGGACGGCCACGGTTGCGGCGCGCAGTGCTAAAGTTACGCTGTCTGGCTTCGGAGAACCGGTATGCCTGAGACCATCCAGCCGCATATTTTGGTCGTCGACGACGACCCCCAGATTCGGGGCTTGCTCCAAGAATACCTCACACAGAACGAGCTGCGAGTCAGCGTGGCCTCGACCGGCAAGGAAATGTCGGCGACCCTCGCCGAACACGCCATCGATCTTGTGGTCCTCGACCTGCGTTTAGCGGGTGAGGACGGGATGACGCTCGCGCGCAAATTGCGCGAAGAATCGGCGATACCCGTCATCATGCTGACCGGCGTGCGCGATGAAGCCGACCGCATCATGGGGCTCGAGCTCGGCGCGGACGATTATCTCACCAAGCCGTTCAGTCCCCGGGAGCTGCTGGCGCGAATTCGCACCGTGCTGCGCCGAACCAAGGGCGCGGCATCGACCGAGGCGAATCAGAAGGACGTGCGCGCTTACCGCTTTGCCGAGTTCGAGCTGAACCTACGCACGCGCCGGCTGACAAAGCAGCCGGGACAACGGCTCGAGCTGACCAACGGGGAATTCAATTTACTCGCCGCGCTGCTCGCTGCTCCGCAGCGGATCCTGACTCGGGATCAGCTGCTGGAGGCAAGCCGCGTGTACGACAATGAGGTCTACGATCGCTCGATCGACGTTCAGGTGCTGCGGCTGCGCCGCAAGATCGAGACCGATCCGTCCCAACCGCAGTTCATCGTCACTGAACGCGGTGTGGGTTATTCGTTCAGCGCACCGGTCCAAACGGTTTATTGACCTTTCGCCCTTCAGGTCAGGTGGTGTCCCAGAGGCCGCCTAGGGCTTTCACCAGCAGTACGCTCGCATCGAGCCGGCGCCGTGCGATGTCGATGGCGGTACGCTCATTGGTCAAGGCGGCGCTCTGCGCGGTCACCACTTCCAGGTAGCCGACCGCACCGCCCTGATAGCGCTGCAGCGCCAGATCGAGTTCGTGCTGCGCGGCGCTGACCGCCAACTGCTGTGTCCCCGACTCCTCGGCGAGTACACGCAGGGCCGCAAGATTGTCTTCAACCTCCTGAAAGGAAGTCAGCACCACCTGGCGGTAGTCGGCGACCGCCGAGTCATAGGTCGCCTTGGCGGCATTCAATTTCTGCTTGCGAAGGCCGCCGTCGAACAGTGTACCCACCAATGGCAGACCGACGGCCCAAAAGCGGCTGGGCGCGCTCGCCCATTGCGAGAAGCCTCCGGACTCCAGGCCGCCGGTAAGAGACAACATGAGATCGGGAAAGAACGCGGCGGTGGCCGAGCCCACGTCGGCGTTGGACGCCGCCATCAGACGCTCCGCCGCCGCAACGTCGGGCCGCCGTTCCAGCAGCTGCGAGGGGACGCCGGCGGGAATCTCGGGCGGTGCGAGCTGCGTGGCATTCGGCGGCAAGACGAATGTCGAGGCGGGCTCGCCGATCAGCGTGGCAATCGCATGCTCGAGTTGGGCCCGCATGACGCCGAGATCGATGAACTGTGCGCGCGCCGTCTGCACCTGAGTCTGTGCGAAGGCGACGTCCGAATCCGACGCGACGCCGGCGTTGAATCGCTGGGTCGCGATGTCGAGCGCCGCCTGAAAAGCCACGACGGTCTGGCGCAGCAGGTCGCTCTGCGTGTCGACGCCGCGCAGGTCGAAATAGTCGACCGCGAGTTCGGCGTGCATGCTGAGCTCAACCGAGGCCAGATCTGCCGCGCTCGCCTGCTCCCGCGCCTTGGCGCCGGCGACCGCATGGCTCACCTTGCCGAAGACATCCGGCTCCCAGGAGGCGTTCAACGCGGCGGTGTTGTCCCACACCGTCCTTCCGGCCAGACCCTGCCGTCCGATCACCGTCGCCGATGTGCGGGTTCGATCGGGCTCGATCCCCGCTTGAATCGTCGGGTAGTACGCCGCGCGGGCTTGGCCCACCACCGCGCGCGCCTGCTCGAGCGATGCCACTGCCTTGACGATGGTTTGGTTCGATACGGCAACGCGCGCCTCGAGCTGATTCAGCGACTCGTCCTGGAAGATTTCCCACCAGGCGCCGCGATCCTGAGCATCGTGGGGAGCCGCGGGCTTCCAGCCCGGCTGCGGCGCAGGTGCCGCGGCGGTAGCGGCCCGTTCCTTGAACGCTCCGGGCACTTCGACGCTGGGCCGCACATAGGCGGGCCCCGTCGCGCAACCCGCGAGCAGCAGCGCCGTGGCCAGCGTCCCGGCGCCGGCGAGCTTCATGACTGCAAAACTGACGCTCATGACTGCTTCTCCACGACGTGCACCGCATCGCCGGGCGCGATGGCATCGCCCGGGTTGGCGATGACGCGTTCGCTCATGTCGAGTCCGGAGGTCACTTCGATGGTCGTGCCGAAGTCGCGCCCCAACGTCACCGTCCGTAGCTGCGCCTTGCCCGCCCCGTCGACGACCGCCACCTGCACCCCGTTCGGGCGGAACAGCAGCGTATTCACGGGTACGGAGGGGAGCGGGTGGGATGTGGTGACCTCCAGATCGACGAGCGCGTAGGCGCCCGGCAGAACAGCGCCCTCCCGGTTGTCGACGTCGACCTCGACGCGCAAGGTGCGGCTGGCGGAATTGATCGCTCCTGCGGTGCGCGCCACCGTGCCGTGCAGGGCGCTCTGCGGCCGCTGAGGCAGGGTGAGCGTTGCCGGCACACCGGGCTGCATGTCTTGCGCGTAGACCTGCGGAACGTCGACGAAGACTCGCAGCTTGTCCGTTTCCGCCAAATGGAACAGTTCCATCTTCGATCCGCCGGCGGCTCCCGAATCGATCAGCGCGCCGACGTCGATGTTGCGCGCGGTGACCACGCCCGCAAAGGGCGCGACCACTCGTTCATAGGACTGCAATTTACTCAGCCGATTCACGTTTGCCTGCATTGCTGCAAGAGTGGCGGCCTGCGCCTTCATTGCGGCAACGTCCTGTTCAGCCACTTCGCGCGAGACCGCATTGGTCTTGAGCAGACCGACCCAGCGGTCGGCGGTCACCTTGGCGATGTCGTACTGGGCTTGCGCCGTATGCTGATCGGCCCGCGCCTGCTCGAGTTGCGCGTCGACTTCGGGCGTCTCGATGGACGCCAACAGCTCGCCCGCCGGTACCTGGGTGCCGATGTCCTTGTACCAACGCGCGAGATAGCCATTGGTGCGCGCGAAGATCGAGGCGTCCTGATACGGCTGCACATCGGCGGGCAACTCGATGCGCTGCATGGCCGGCGCCGTCTTCGGCTTCACCACCGTGACGACGGGGACGCTGAAAGACTGGGTTTGGGTACGCAGCGCTGCTTGCGCCTTGAGCCGCGGCAGGATCCCCGCCGCGAGTGCGATCAGGACGAGCGCCGGCGGTATCAAGCGCAGCAGCCGTGGTTTCAGGGATGGAGCGGTTTTTGGATCATGGGCGTTCATGTTGTTTCTCCCAAGGCCATCGCGGCCGTTTGCGCCTCTCGGCGCTTGAGCCATCCGTGGACTGCCGCAAAGACGACAGGCACGAACAGCAAGGTGGACGTGGTTCCGAAAAAGAGCCCGCCGATCACGGCGCGGCCGAGGGGCGCGTTTTGCTCGCCGCCGTCGCCCAGCCCCAAGGCCATCGGCAACATGCCGATCACCATCGCGAGCGCGGTCATCAGCACCGGGCGAAACCGTCCGAGACCCGCGTCGAGCGCGGCGCGCAGCGGTTCGACCCCATTGGTGAGCGTTTCACGCGCAAAACTCACCACGAGAATGCTGTTGGCGGTCGCGATGCCGATGCACATGATGGTCCCGGTCAATGCCGGCACGCTGACCGTCGTGCCGGTGACGAACAGCATCCACACGATGCCGACCAGCGCAGCGGGAAGCCCGCTGATGATGATCAGCGGGTCGAGCCACGATTGGAAGTTGATCACCATGAGGAGGTATACGAGGAGTACGGCAAAAGCGAGCCCTGTGAGGAGGCCCGTGAACGAGGACTGCATGGTCTGAACCTGTCCACGCACCACGATGCTCGAACCCGCCGGCAGACTGCCGCGCGCCTGATCGACGAGGCCGGTGATCTCGCGCGCCACGCCGCCGAGATCTCGCCCCTGGACCGACCCGAAGACGTCGATCACCGGTTGGACGTTGTAATGGGAAATCACGGCTTCTTGCGAGCCGCGATCGAGACTGCCCAAGGAACCCAAGATCTGCGAGTGCGAGGCTCCCGGAGTATCGGGACTCGCGCCCGCGGCCGCTCCTGCCCCGGTGGTCACACCAACCCCGACGCCGCCGCCGGCCAGCGGAATATTGCGCAGCGCGTCCAGCGAATCCACCTGGTATTGCGGCGTCATGGTCATCAACGGATAGCTCACTCCGTTCTGCGGGTTCAGCCAGAAGTTGGGTGAGGTCTGCGAACTTCCCGAAAGTGCGATCAGCAGGTTCTGCCCGATCTGGCGCTGCTGGAAGCCGGCTTTCATGGCCTCGGCGCGGTCGACATCGATATTGATCGCGGGAGCATCGTCGGGCTGCTGGATGCGCAAGTCGACCAGGCCCTGCACCTGGCGCAGCCGCGCCACCAACTTTGTCGCCGCCGCCCGGTTGCCGTTCACGTCGGCGCCGACGAGTTGAATGTCGATGGGGGAGGGCAGGCCGAAATTGAGAATTTGACTGATGATATCCGCCGGCAAGAAGCCGAAGGACACACCGGGAAAATCGGTGTTGAGCGCAGCGCGCAACGTCCGCACGTACTGCGCCGTGGGGCGATGCTTGGCATTGAGCGCGATCAACACGTCGGCATCCGCATTGCCGATCGGCGATGCGGAATCGTAGGTCAAGTTGATGCCGCTGACCGGCAGACCGATGTTGTCGAGGATGCTGCCGAGTTCGTCCTTGGGAATCAACGAACGGATGCGCGTCTCCACGGTGTCGGTGATTCTTGCGGTCTCCTCGATGCGCGTTCCGGTTTTCGCGCGCAGGTGCAGCCGGATCTCGCCGGTGTCCGAGGTTGGAAAGAAGTCCTGGCCCAGAAACGGCACCAGCATCGCGGTACCCAGGCACACGCCTAGGAAGCCGAGCGCCAATGCACCGGGCCGTGCCAATCCCCACTCCAGTCTTCCGCGATAAACGGCGCGGAACTTCTCGAAACCGCGCTCGAATCGGCGCTGAAAGCGCATGAAAGGCCCGGGCGGCTTGCCGCGGCCGGCTGTGCCCTGCGCTGCGCTGCGCAGCAAATACATCGCCAACGTCGGAATCAAGGTGCGCGAGAAGAAGTACGAGGCCAGCATGGCGAAGACCACGGCCTCCCCGAGGGGCACGAACAGATAACGAGCCACCCCGGACAACAGGAACATCGGAATGAACACGATGCAGATGGACAATGTCGACACCAGGGTCGGCACGGCGATTTGCGCGGAGGCGAGCAGAATCGCCTGGCGCTTTTCCGTGCCGGCCTCGAGGTGATGGCTGATATTTTCGATCGCGACCGTGGCGTCGTCCACTAAAATGCCCACCGCCAACGCGAGCCCACCCAAGGTCATGATGTTGATGGTTTGCCCCAGTGCTGCGAGCGCGATCAAGGAGGTCAAGATCGAGAGCGGGATGGTGACGGCGATGATCAAGGTGGCGCGCCAGCTCGCCAGAAACAATAAGATCATGAGCCCCGTCAAGGCGGCGGCAATCAGCGCCTCGCGCACCACGCCGCTGACGGCGCCGCTGACGAATACCGACTGATCGGACACCGGCTGGATGGCGAGCGACTTCGGCAGCCCCGCCGCGATCTGCGGCAGCATCGCCTTGACGTTCGCAATGATCGCGAGCGTCGACGCATTGCCGCTCTTCTCGATTTGCAGCAGCGCCGAGCGCGTGCCGTTCGTGCGTACGATGTTGGTTTGCGGCGCATAGCCATCCCGCACGTGCGCGACATCGTGCACGTAGACGATCTGGCCGCCGGGCGCGGTACTCACCGGCAGGTCGTTGAGCGCCTGGACGGTGCGGGTGCTGCCGTTCAAGTTGACGTTGTACTCGAGCGCGCCGATCTTCGCCGTGCCGCCCGGCAGGATGAGGTTCTGGGCATTGACGGCATTGACCACATCCAGCGGCGAGAGTCCGCGCGCCTGCAGGGCGCGCGAATCGATATCCACCATGATTTGCCGAACCTTGCCGCCGAACGGCAGGGGCACGGCCGCACCTTGCACGGTCGCGAGTTGCGTCCGGATGAAATTATTGCCGTAGTCGTAGAGCTCCTGCTCGGGCAAGGTCTTGCTCGACAGCGCGAGTTGCAGAATGGGCACGGTAGAAGCGTTGTAGGAGAGGATCAACGGCGGCAGTATCCCGGGCGGCAGGTTGCGCAGCAGCGACGATGAATTCGCCGCCGCCTCCGCAATTGCGCGATTGATGTCTGCGCCGGGATGAAAGAACACCTTGATCACGGCGACGCCGTTCAACGTCTGCGATTCGATGTGCTCGATATTGTCCACGTCGGTGGTGAGCGCGCGTTCGACGGGCGAGGTCACGCGGTGCGCCATATCCTCCGCGGAGAAGCCGTTGAAAGACCAGACGATGCTCAATACCGGTATATCGATATTGGGGAAGATGTCCGTGGGAGTGCGCAGCACGCTCAACGGGCCGACGATGAAAATGAGCAGCGCGACCACGATGAACGTGTAGCGGCGGCGCAAAGCAAGCTCGACGATCCACATGGCCCTGACTCCCCTCGACTGACTGGCGTTGATCTGACAATCAGACTGACGCCGGTCCGTTGTCGGTCAATGTCCAAGCAGGCGGCGGGCGTTTCAACCGTAATTCACCCTGATATGCAATCAAGCACGTCGGCCGGGCAGCGGCACATTTCATTGGTAACCGGGTCCGCCCCTGTCGAAATCGACCGGCAACCGGAGGCACCGACGCTAGGCCACAGGCAGGCGCTGTTCTCTGCCGCTTCGATCGGCCAATGTTGGGAGGGCAAATGCGTACAATAAATCCGGTTCTCATTCTGCTCGGCTTGCTGATGGTTCTAGCGAGCGCGGAGGCTCTCGCCGACGATGAGGTCAACATCAGACTCTACAACGATGATGCGGATGGCATCGTCTTGAGCCTCTACGACATGAATGCGCAGCCGCCGCAGGCGGTGATCCTCAATCAGCGGATCGACGGATTTGCGTGGATTCCCATCTCAGTGACTGCGGGTGCCGTGGGAAGAGCTCACCTGAAATGGAGCGCCAGAACCGCAGATCCGAGCTTTCCAAGATGTGGATATCGGGAAATATCCGGCGTCGCGAACGAGGCTCTGATAGCCGTTTCCGCGGACGCCAATTGCCGCTGATCACGCCGTCCGAGCGGCTCAGAGGAGACCGTATCGTCGGCGCCGACGTGGCAAGGGCCTAAGAACTGGCCGGGGTCCTCAAACCCTCCAGGTGGAAACTATTGTCCTGCGCCCGGCGACATTGCGGACGCAGTCGGAGGTTCCGCCTGAGAGCGCCACACGAGCTCCAATCGCCCCTAAAGGATTGAGCGCCGTTACCGATGGGATCGGCTCTTGTGGCGGCCGCTCTGGAGATACATCGGCCTCCACGACCATATCGATCGATAGCCGCAGCATTTGGCCGCTGCGCTCGAGTACCCAAGTTACGCAGCTCGCCGAGGGATTTTGCGCGGCGACGTCCAGTGTCATCTGGGCAATGCGCACAATGACGGGCTTCAGGTCTTCTGGGATCTCCCTCTCTTCGATCAGGGCGCGTGGCTTGATCAGCAAGGTGGGGTAAAGCGCTCCGGAATCTACCCACAAAGAGTTCAGCGTGGCGAGCAGGCCGGCTTCCTGCATTCTCGGTGGCCGCAACTGTAACGCAACGGCGCGAGCATCTTGGATGACGGCCTGCAGCGAAGGAATGATCGGTTCC
>DATMNF010000078.1:0-6081 GCA_035569355.1 Steroidobacteraceae bacterium | reverse complement strand
AGCAAATCCTTAAGGTGTTCTGCCGTCACAGTATACTGCCTGCCCTAATGAAGCCCCGCACCGTGACTCATCCAGAATGACGTGGCTGAGCCCCAATGAAATTGAGGCGCTGCATCTGAGCTTGAGCGTGGCGACTCGCAGCGTCGTGTTCAGCCTGCCGCTTGCAATTGCCTTTGCCTGGGTACTGAGCCGGCGGCGATTCGTCGGGCGCACCCTCCTCGATGCGTTCGTACATCTGCCGCTGGTGCTGCCGCCGGTGGTGATCGGGTACCTCTTGCTCGTGCTGTTCGGCACCCACGGACCCATCGGTTCGTGGCTCGAGCGGACGGCGGGCATCGAGCTCATTTTCACACGCAACGGCGCCGCGTTGGCGACCGCGGTCATGTCATTCCCGCTGATGGTTAGGGCCATGAGAATTTCGCTCGAGAACATCGATCGGGGACTGGAGGATGCGGCGCGCACTCTGGGGGCCAGTGCCATCGACCGGTTCGCCACGATCACCTTGCCGCTCATGCTCCCGGGCGTGCTTGCGGGCGCGATCACCGCTTTTTCGGCGGCACTCGGGGAGTTCGGCGCGGTAATTACCTTCGTGTCGAACATTCCTGGGGAAACGCGAACGTTGCCGCTGGCCTTGTACACGGCCCTGCAAACCCCAGGCGGCGACGAAGCGGCGGCGCGGTTGGCGGGCATCTCCCTCGTCCTCGGTTTGGGCGGCCTGTTGCTCTCCGAGTGGTTCGCGCGTCGCGTGCGACGCTTGTTGGGAAGATGATGCTGACCGTCGCCGTCAAAAAACGCCGCGGGTCCTTCGCTCTCGATGCAAAATTCGATCTGCCGACACCCGGAGTCGTTACCCTGTTCGGCCGCTCGGGTTGCGGCAAGAGCACGCTGGTCAACATCATCGCAGGACTTCTCGATGCCGACAGTGGACGGGTAGCTCTCGACGGCCAGGTGCTGCTGGATTCGGAACACGGCATCGACGTACCGCCCGAGGCTCGTCGCATCGGCTATGTATTCCAGGACGCACGGCTGTTTCCGCACTTGAGTGTCGCGGCCAATCTGCGGTACGCGGCGAACCGCGCGCGGACGAAGCCCTTTGTCAATCTCGATGCCGTCGCCACCCTGCTCGACCTCGAACCCTTGATGGAACGGCGCGTCCACCAGCTCTCAGGCGGAGAAAAGCAACGGGTGGCGATAGGGCGGGCGCTGCTTTCGCAGCCGCGTCTGCTGCTGCTGGACGAGCCTTTGGCATCGCTCGATGCGGCGCGACGAGAGGAGGTGCTGCCCTACCTTGAGACTCTGCGCGATCGGTTGGCGATCCCCATGGTTTACGTCAGCCACAATTTCGACGAAGTGTTGCGGCTCGCAACCTACATCGTGCTGCTCGATTCAGGACATACGATCGCCCAAGGCGGCGTCGGTGAAATGAGTCTGAACCCGAGCTTGCGGGCAATCATCGGCGCCGACGCGGTGGGCGCGATACTCGATGGAACCGTGCTCGGCGTGGATTCCTTGAGCGGATTGACCCGAATTCAGGTGGGCTCGGGCGAACTCAAGGTTCCGGCTGCGGATGTTGAGTTGGGTGCTAAGTTGCGCGTGCAATTGCTGGCACGAGATCTCATCGTGTCGACTCAGGCGCCGCAATACTTGAGCGTGCGCAACAGTCTGGCGGGAGTGGTCACGACCGTAACGAAAGACGATGCGAATTCGGACTTGATAGGCATCGATATCGGCGGAACCCAAATCATGGCGCGGGTAACCGCGGCCGCCACGCGTGAACTTGCCATCAGACCTGGATTGCCCGTGTGGGCTTTGGTTAAAGCGGCATCACTGCGAGCGAGGCCTATTTCAAGCGCGTCCCCAGATGCAGAATAGCCACAATGTGGTCATCGGGCTGCAAGCCGACGACGGCCTTGACGGCCGGGTCATAGGCCGCGGCGCCGGTCTTCCACATCGCCCCGTAACCCAAAGCATGGGCTGCGAGGAGCAGATTCTCGACCGCTGCACCTACGGCGATGATCTGCTCGATTTCCGGCACCTTGTTCTTCGCACGATCCACCACACAGGCAGCCAACACGATGGTGGGCGAGCGCTCGATTTTCTCCCGCTCCAAGACCATCTGCTCCTCGGTCATCGTCGGTATTCGCGCCCTTTTGGCCGCGGCAGCGGCCTTCGTAAAGGCTTCGCGATCGGGTCCGTGGAGAACGATGAAACGCCATGGTTTCAGGCGCCCGTGATCCGGCGCGCGCGCAGCCGCCTGCAGGAGCCGTTCGATCTCTGCCGGCGTCGGGCCCGGGTCGGTCAAGCGTCCGGCGGAAGATCGTGTCTCAATCGCATCGAATAGTTCCATTCAGGCCCTCACGGAAGATAAAAACGAGAAAATGGGCGACATCGGCTATGATTTGCACCCGAGATCGCCGGGCAGCGGTACCTCGAAAGTATACCCATAGAGTCTTCCAAGGAGCCCTCAATGAATCGAATTGTTTTGGCGTCAATGGCAGCGCTGGTGAGCGCGGGTGCGGGCGCAGCGCCGGTTACTTACATCCTCGATCCCGCGCACACCTACCCGAGTTTCGAGGCGGACCACATGGGTGGTTTGTCGGTATGGCGCGGCAAATTCAACACCAGTTCCGGGAAAGTCGTGTACGACAAGGCTGCGAAATCCGGTTCCATCGAGGTTACCGTGGATATGAGTTCGGTTAATTTCGGCATGGCGAAATTGGACGAACACGCCAAGTCGGCGGAAATCTTCGACGTGGCGAAGTACCCCACCGCCACGTTCAGCGGCAAGTTCACGAAATTCAACGGCGACTCGCCGACGGAAGCCCAAGGCACCCTGACGATGCACGGCGTGACGAAGCCGGTGACCTTGACGATCAATTCCTTTATGTGCAAACCAAACCCCATGAACAAGAAGGAAGTTTGCGGCGCCGATGCGGTGGCCACCATCAATCGCGGCGATTTCGGGGTCAATTTCGGCGACAAGTATGGCTTCAAGATGGACGTGAAGTTGGCAATTCAGGTGGAAGGAAGCCCACCCGGCCCCGCTCCGGCCGGCTGATCTGACGGCAGATAGCTCGAGCCTGGCGCGCCGCGTGGCGCGCCGGGCTCTCGCCTTCCTGTAACGCGATGTCCACGCAATCTCGGAAGATTTCAAACGTCTCCGACACGGCGCTATGGGTGGCGACTTTCAGGGGACAGGAGAGCCGACGAGACGGCGCCGCTTTTCACGATCCGTTGGCGACAGTTCTGGCGGGAGAGCGCGGACGCCAGATCGCTCATTCGATGCCGCGCTCGGCGCTCGTGGCCTGGTCCGTAATCGTGCGCACCTCAGCAATCGATTGCCTGATACACGAAGCACTTGGAATGGGAATCGCTGCCGTGCTCAACCTGGGGGCGGGATTGGACACACGACCCTACCGCATGAGTCTTCCCGCCCACCTGCGCTGGATCGAAGTTGATTTTCCGCATATCGTCGAATTCAAGGACTCCGCACTCAAGGAACATGAGCCGATGTGCCACGTTGAGCGGGTGGGACTGGATCTCTTGGATCGCGCGTCGCGCAATGAACTGTTTGCCCGGCTCGGTTCGCAAGCCCGGAAAACGCTGGTGATCACCGAAGGTGTCATTCCATATTTTTCGAACGACGACGCCGCGGCCCTGGCTCGAGATTTAGGCTCCCTGCCATCCTTCGGGAATTGGATCATGGATTTTGACAATGCCGGACAGCGCCGGATGCCGAGGGCGTGGGAGAAGCGTCTGCAGGCCGCGCCGTTCTTGTTTCAGGTCGCCGACTGGTTCGAGTTCTTCAAGCAGTTCGGCTGGTGCGCCCAGAAGGTGATCACGAGCGCCGAGCAATCTGAAACCATCAACAGGCCCTACCCTTTTTCCTTTCCCCTCGGCCTCATCATGCACGCACTACCCTCGTCGGTCCGGGGAAAGATACTCAGTCTCAGCGGCGCGGTATTGATGCGAGCGCAGCATTGATGCGAGCGCGGCGTTGATGCGCCGCACTCCTACGTGGGCGGATCCGGCATCGGAGCCAGGACTTCCGTCACCATCGCGCGAAATTCGGGCTCTTGCCAGGCGCTCGGATCGATACAAACGGCAGCAATCATCTCGGCCTGGTCGATCGTAATATCGCTCACCGTGAAGCACTTGACGAACACTCCGTCGCTCGCGACGAATCGAGCAGTCCAGGTTTCATCATCGTAGGCTCGAGAGGAGACTGGTTTCCTGCTTCCCAGAACCTTGGCCAGCTGATCCCCGTTTGGAATCGGAGACAGAAACTGCGCCATCGCCGTTGGATCATCCAGCCGCGCGGTTGCAATTGTAATGTTCAAGATTGGCGGGCCTGCACGAATGCCGATGCGCGCAGTGTACTTCGTCGGGCACGCGCGTGTCTGCGCGCCTACCGCCCTGCTACCGTCGCGTGTTCCTGCAAAGCATCACAGTCCGCATTCTTGGCAAGGCCGGGATCGATGAATGCCAGCAGCGCGGCCAATGGCGTCAGGACGACGCCGAGCGCTACCGCTTCAGCGGTCTGTGCAACCACGTTTCGCGCCCGGACCCCAACGATGGGATGAGCGAGGGTACCCCGCACCACCACGGGAGTACGCAGCCGAAAGAGCCGCCCACTCTTGGGTCGACCGCTCAGCGCGAAATCGAGGGACTCCGTATCAAGCTCAAGTCGCCCCTCGCCGGTGATCAGCACCGGGTCCGTGTCCACGACCAATCTTTGCGTATTGAGGGTGCCTTCGTGCGCCTCGAAGCTTGCAACGAGGCAGCGAAGTTCGGTCGCTCGTTCATTCTTGCTCAGCAACAGGCCAAACGCCCGGAGGTCGATTCCGGTGAGTTCCGCGAGCGAGGCACGGATATCGCCGTGTGCGACTACGGCGGTCACCTGGCCGTTGGCGCTTGCCGCGATCTCATGAATCGAGCGTCCGTCGCCCGTAACTTTGACTCGACCCTGAAGCGAGCCTTCCAAGGGCGGCGGACCGGCTCCTTTGCGATCGAGCCGTGCAAGCTGAACGTCGGTCAACTTGAGGTCCACGTCCGCTTTCGGAGTATCCGTTTTCGCGTCGAGCCTGAGGTGAGCGCCGAGCTTGCCGCCGAGCACATCGGCCGACAAAGGCGCCACGACCAAGACACCGCGTTCGATCGTCATCTTGCCCGAGACCGCGTGGAGCGACAGGTGGCCGACGTCAACGCGGTCCGCGTTGAATCGCACCGTCCAATCCCCGCGGCGCACCGCGCGCGGACTCAGCATGGCGTTTGACAGCAGCAGCTTGTCGGACTCGGGGTCGTATTCACGGCCCGCCGCACGCACGCCAAGGTCCGATAGCCGGATGACCCGCGAGGAGAAGTCTGCTTCGAATCTTGTCCGACCGCTGGAGGTATCAAGCGACACCTTGGCCAGCACATCGCTTTGAGCGGACGTCACCGCAAGATTGCTGAATACGGTGTGAGTTCCGCGACGGGAGACATGTCCGGATAGACGATAGCTGCCGGTATTGACCAGCGTTACGCCCGTCAGGAAAAACAGGTCCTGCAGGTCCTCTCCCGCCGCCTCGAACTTCGCATCGATCGCGTCAAAATCGAAGGCATGCAGCAATGCGCCGCCGCCGGTAAGAACCGAACCGCTCGAGCGTTCGGTGAAATCAAAGCCGTACGGGCGCGCGCGGCTTGCGGCCGCAAGGGGGTCGCTGGTGATTTCAAACGAGTCGGCCCTGCCATTGAGCTCACCCTCTCCCGCGATCCGCAGCGGCCGCAATCCCTTTGCCCCTTCCGAGTCTTGCGCGCTAACCGTACCTTCGAATCGCAGATGACGCAGAGCGTCCTCCAGGTCAACACGTGCATGGGGCATCGACAGGCTTCGGATGAGGGGCAGTCCGCTTTGCGGGCCCTTGTCTGGGTCATCCGTTTGCCAGTTCGCATGGCCCGTCGAATCGCGTATCAGGTGAAGTTTTGCACCCTGCATTTCGAGTCTTTGAATGCCCAACGAGTGACCGAACCCCGGCAAGTGAAAAACCAGCGAGAGCTTCTCAAGCTCGGCCGCGCGCCCGGGCGGCGTCCACGGCGGAT
>DATMNF010000077.1:0-26605 GCA_035569355.1 Steroidobacteraceae bacterium | reverse complement strand
GACGGCGGGATTGTCCGTCACCGAGGCAAGCTCATCGGCCACGACGCGGGCCGCGTGCGCGAACAGGTCGCGCACGGCGCCATGTACCTGTGGAACGGCACGCAGGCTCAACGGATCTTGAGTGCGCCTGCCGGCGCTGTGCCCGAGGATGGCACTGCCTCTCAGGGCCGCCCGCAAGCGATTACCGACCTCGCGGATTCCCGCCGACACGCGCAACCCCAGAGCGTCGGCATCGAAGACGGCGACTTGACCGCGAAGATTCTCGAACGACATCGCGGCGATAGCATCGGCCCAGTCGAGGAGGCGTTCGGTCCGGCGAAGCGCCAGCGCCGACATGCCCGTGGCACAGGGGGTGCCGTTGACGAGGCTCAAGCCCTCCTTGGCCTTGAGCACCAAAGGCGCCAGATGCATCGACCGCAGCGCTTCGGCGCCGCCGACGGTTCGGCCCTTCGACCGCGCCATGCCCGACCCGATGAGCACCAGCGCAATGTGCGCCATGTGCGTAAGGTATCCCACGGATCCCAAGGACGGCACTTCGGGCACACAATCATGATCGAGCAGTGCGAGCAGCCGATCCACCACCACCGGCCGCACACCGGAAAAACCGTGCGCAAAATTGTTGATGGCGGCCGCGATGACGGCACGCACCGCGGCAGATTCGAGCGCGGGCCCGACTCCGACGGCGTGGCTCATGACGATATTGCGCGACAGCTCGGCTTGTTTGGGTTCAGGTATCACCACCTCGCACAACGCGCCAACGCCGGTATTGACGCCGTAAGCGCGCACGCCCTTGACGACGATCGATTCCACGAGGGCATTGGCCGCGCGGATCCGCGCCTGCGCTTCGTCCGACAGCGCAAGCGATGCGCCTTCGGCTACCTCGCCGACCTGACGCCAGGAAAGGACGCGATCTAGAAGAATGCGTTGCGGCATGGGCGGCGGCCGTGAACCATCAAGGCTTGGCCGCCGCAACATGTGCGCGCCATTTTTCCAGATCGTTGCGATCGCGATCGAGCGTCACACCGACGTCGCGAGAATTGCGGATGGCGCCGGGTTTGCTCAACGATATGCGCACCCAAGCGATGCCGAAGTCCTCCAGAAGGAGCATGGCGATGCGCTCGGCCAGGGTTTCGACCAGGTGAAAGCTCGATTCTTCGACGAACGCCAGAACGCGCTTCGCGACCCGCTTGTAATTGAGCGTGTCGTGGATGGAATCGGACATTGCGGCCTTGCGGACATCGGCGCTGATCTCGATATCCACGATGACTGTCTGCTTGACCTGCCGCTCCCAATCGAAAATGCCGATGATCGCCTCGGTCTTCAGCGCGTGTATGAAGATCTTGTCCATTGGTACGTCTCATCCCCCCGTATCCTCAAGTGCCCAATTCGCCCGCGCGTTGATCGCCCGCTGCGGATGCATGCCGGCCGCCAATCGCATGCAACCCGCGAGCGCGATCATTGCCCCATTGTCCGTACAGAACTCGGCGCGCGGGAAATACAACTCTGCCCCGGCACCGCGTGCGATGTCTGCGAGCCGTTCGCGCAGGCGAATATTGGCGCCCACGCCGCCCGCGATGACCAGGCGCCGATGGCCCGTCAGTTCGAGCGCCCGCCGGCATTTCTCGGCCAGGGTCTCGACCACCGCTTCCTGGAAGCCGCGCGCGACGTCTGCTCGAATCGCGTCGTCCAAAACGCGGCCCCGCAAGGCTACTAGGGCCGCGGTCTTCAGGCCACTGAAACTGAATTCGAGGCCGGGGCGATCGAGCATCGGCCGGGGGAAGACGAAGCGGCCGCTGCGCCCGCCCTCCGCAAGTTTCGACAAGCCAGCGCCTCCGGGATAGGGCAGTCCCAAGAGCTTTGCGGTCTTGTCGAACGCCTCGCCCGCCGCATCGTCCAGTGTTTCGCCCAAAATGCGGTACTGTCCGAGCCCCGCCACGTCCACGAGCTGGGTGTGGCCGCCGGACACGAGCAGCGCAAGAAAGGGGAAACCGGGTGCCCGAGGCTCAAGCAGGGGCGCGAGAAGGTGTCCCTCCAGATGGTGAATACCCACCGCCGGCTTGCCCCAGGCAAAGCCCAAACTCGCCGCAAAGCCTGCCCCGACCAAGAGGGCGCCCACCAGGCCCGGGCCCGCGGTATAGGCGACGCCGTCGATCGAGTCCCGATCGGACCTGGCGTCAATCAGCGCCTCCCGCACCAGCGGCAGCAGCCGCCGAACATGGTCCCGCGAAGCCAATTCAGGCACCACGCCACCGTAGGCTTGGTGCATTGCGACCTGGCTGTGCAGACGGTGGGACAAAAGCCCCAAATCCGCATCGTAGACGGCGACCGCCGTCTCATCGCAAGAGCTCTCAATTCCGATTACGCGCATAAACCATGCCAAAATTCGCTCAAACGGCCCTGACCCTTGATCCGCAGCTCGCAGCCTTTGCCTTTTGCGGGGGCGCACCTTAGAATGCGCCCCCCTGTCGCCGAATGCCGGCGGCCGCGCCATACATTTGAGGTTTGAATGCCCAGCGTTCGAGTTCGCGAGAATGAGTATTTTGACGCCGCCTTGCGCCGCTTCAAGCGTGCCTGCGAAAAAGCCGGCGTCCTCACTGAGCTTCGGCGACGTGAATTCTACGAGAAGCCGACCCAAGAACGTAAGCGAAAAAAGGCCGCAGCGGTAAAACGGCATTTGAAGCGCCTGTCGCGGGAGAACATGCGCGGAACGGGCGCCCCCTCCGCCCCGCCGCCGGCACCCCCGGCGCGACCCTCTTACTAGGGGTAGTCCGCGTAAGGATGTCTCTTAAAGAGCGAATTACGGACGACATGAAGGCGGCGATGCGCTCGGGCGAAAAGGAGCGGTTGGGCCTCATTCGCATGATTACGTCCGCCATCAAGCAGCGCGAGGTCGATGAGCGGATCACACTCGACGACGGCCAGGTGTTGAGCGTTCTCGAGAAAATGATCAAACAGCGCAAAGAGTCGCTGGTTCAATTCCAAGCCGGCAATCGGCAGGACTTGGTCGAGAAAGAAGCGGCGGAGATCACGCTCCTGCAGGGTTATCTGCCTTCCCAGTTGAGCGATACCGAGATTGATGCCCTGATCAGTGATGCGGTCGCGGCGACCGGCGCGGCCAGCCTCAAAGACATGGGCAAGGTCATGGCCGTCATCAAGGGCAAGGCGCAGGGCCGCGCCGACATGGCCGCCGTCGGCGCGAAAATCAAAGCCCGCTTAAGCAGTTGATCGCAGGCGGTCCATGGCCGGCCGCATTCCGCAGGCGTTCATCGACGAAGTGGTCGCCCGTTCCGATGTCGTCGAGATTATCGGTGCGCGGGTTCCGCTGAAAAAGGCGGGCCGCGAGTTCAAGGCCTGCTGCCCCTTTCACAACGAGAAATCGCCCTCTTTCTGGGTCAGCCCCGACAAGCAGTTCTATCATTGCTTCGGCTGCGGAGCGCATGGCACGGTAATCGGCTTTCTCATGCAATACGAGAAAATGGAATTTTTCGATGCGGTGGCGGACCTGGCGCAGCGCGCCGGACTGGAAATGCCGCGCGATGCGCGCACGGTGAGCGATCCCGGCACCGCCGACTTGCACACAGTCATGGCCCGGGTCGCGCGCTTTTTCGAGCAAAACCTGGCGGACAACGAGCGCGCCAGAAAATACCTCGGTGTGCGCGGGATCGACGCGAACACCAGCGATAAGTTTGGCTTGGGCTATGCGCCCGATTCTTGGGATGCCCTGCTCACCCGCTTCGGATCGGGGGAGGAACAACGGCGCGAAATCCTGCAGCTCGGCCTCATCATCGAACGCGACGCGCGCGCCGGCGCTCGTACGGCCGGATTCTACGATCGCTTCCGCGATCGGCTGATGTTCCCGATTCGCGATTCACGCGGGCGCGTCATGGGTTTTGGCGGAAGAATCATCGATCAAGGCGAGCCAAAATACTTGAACTCCCCGGAAACACCTCTGTTTCACAAGGGACGCGAACTATACGGCTTGTACGAGGCGCGGCAGGCACGCGCGGATCTGAAGCGGTTGCTGATCGTTGAAGGTTACATGGATGTGGTGCGCCTGCATCAAGCCGGGATCACGTATGCGGTAGCGACCCTCGGCACCGCGACGACTCAAGAGCATCTCAACCGGATTTTCCGGCTCACCAGCGAAGTGGTGTTCTGCTTCGACGGCGATCGAGCCGGGCGCCAAGCCGCTTGGCGGGCGCTGGACAATTCCCTGCCTCTCGCGCGCGATGGCCGCGAGCTCAAGTTCATGTTCTTACCCGAGGGTCACGACCCCGATACCATGGTGGCAGAGGAGGGTTCCGAGGCGTTCGAGAATCGCCTGAACAGCGCCCTTCCATTGTCCGAATATCTGATCGAACACCTGATCGCCGAGGTCGACCTCAACCACGTCGACGGCCGCGCCAAGCTCAAAGCACTGGCGGCGCCCCTCTTCACGCGCATGCCCGAGGGCATTTACCGGGAAATGCTGGCTGACCGTCTCGCGGCGCGAGTCGGGATGCCCGCTGCGACTCTCAAGAGGTCTTTCGTCACCGCAGATGCGCAAAAGCGCATCCCCGCGGATCGGCCGGAACCCTCGAGGCCGTCTCGAGGTCGAATGAGTGTCGGGCGTGGCAACTTGCTGACGCAGGCTATCAGCCTCGTGCTGCATCACCCCGCTGCGGCGGCTGCAATCAAGGATCTGCAAGCCCTGGACCGCCTGGAGAAGCCCGGTGCCCAGGTGCTCAAGGAACTGCTGGTACATGCCGCGGCTGCCTCTAACGCCAGCACGGCGACGCTGCTCGAGCGCTTTCGGGACCTTCCCGAATATGGCCGCCTCGCCGAACTCGCCATGGCGGAACCCTTGGTGGCGCAGCCCGAATCGGCCGCCAAAGAGCTGGAAATGGCGGTCCAAAAGCTCATCGAGACGTATGGCCCGGGCCGCCGAATGGACGAATTATTGAGAAAAGCGGAGGAATTGGGCTTGAATTACGACGAAAAGGCAGAATTAAGTCTCCTTCTCAAATCCAAGGGCCGGTCCCGAACTGCCCCTTGAGCCCAAGCATTTCTGGTCACAAACCGGCCAGGATCGTATACTTGTCGGCTTGCATTTGAATGTCCAGATTTCCAACGAGGCGTCCACCTTGATCAAAAAAGCGCCAGCAGGCACAGCGACTCAAATCGCGGACGAGCGTCAGTCGCAACTGAAGTTGTTGATTGCGCGCGGCAAGGAGCAGGGCTACCTCACTTACGCTGAAGTCAACGATCATTTGCCGAGCGAAATCGTCGATCCAGAACAGATCGAAGACATCGTCAACATGATCAACGATATGGGTATTCCGGTGTACGAAAAGGCGCCGGATGCCGAGTCCTTGCTGCTGACCGACGCTACTGCGGCCCCGGACGAAGAGGCGGTGGAAGAAGCCACCGCCGCGCTCGCCAATCTCGACGCCGAATTCGGCCGTACCACCGACCCCGTGCGCATGTACATGCGGGAGATGGGCACCGTCGAGCTGTTGACTCGCGAAGGCGAGATCCGCATCGCGAAGCGCATCGAAGAGGGCTTGGAAGCGGTGAAAGTTGCGCTCGGGAGCTATCCGGGCACCTACGATTTGCTACTGCGGCATTACGAAACAGTGAAGGCCGGTCAGATGCGCCTCGTCGACGTCATCGTCGGCTTCGTGGATCCGAATGCGCCGGATGAAATAGCTCAGCCGCAAAACCCGAAAATGATGGCTTTGGAGCGCGAGGAAGCCGCGAACGACGACGATGACTCCGATGGCGACGAAGACGAAGAAGCCATCGATACGGGTCCCGATCCCGAGGAGGCCGCGAAACGCTTCAACTCGATCACCAAGGTCTACCATCAATTCCTGAACGCATTGGACAAACTGGGCTCGAAAGATCCCAAGACCCTGAAGATCCGCAAGAGGATTTGCGGCGAGCTGATGGAGTTGAAGCTCTCGCCGAAAATGTTCGATCAATTGATCGACAATCTGCGCCAGCACGTGACCGAAGTTCGGCTGCTCGAAAAGGAGATCATGTTTCTCTGCATCAAGCAGGCCGGAATGCCGCGCAAGGACTTCATTTCGACCTTTCCGAAGAACGAGACCAGCACGCGCTGGCTCGACAAGCACATCAAGGCCAAGAAGCGCTATTCGGGGCCGCTCGCCAAATTCAAGGATGAGGTGGAGCGCCGCCAGAACAAGCTGAAAGACCTGGAGGGCTTGTTCCATGTGCTCATCAGCGAGATCAAGGAAATCAACCGCGAGGTCTCGATCGGCGAGGCAAAGGCGCGGCGCGCCAAGAAGGAAATGGTTGAGGCCAACCTGCGCCTGGTTATTTCGATCGCCAAGAAATACACCAATCGCGGCTTGCAGTTCCTGGATCTGATCCAGGAAGGCAACATCGGTTTGATGAAGGCCGTCGACAAGTTCGAATACCGGCGCGGCTATAAATTCTCGACCTACGCAACCTGGTGGATTCGACAGGCCATCACGCGGTCCATTGCCGACCAAGCGCGCACCATCCGCATTCCGGTGCACATGATCGAAACGATCAACAAGCTCAACCGTATCTCGCGGCAAATGCTCCAAGAGATGGGACGCGAGCCGACGCCCGAAGAGCTGGCAGTGCGCATGGAAATGCCCGAAGACAAGGTTCGCAAAGTGCTCAAAATCGCCAAAGAGCCGATCTCGATGGAGACGCCGATCGGCGACGATGAAGATTCGCACTTGGGCGACTTCATCGAGGATACGTCGGTGTCCTCGCCCATCGACTCGGCGACCACCGAATCCTTGCGCGAGACCACGCATTCGGTGTTGGCGCAACTGACGCCGCGCGAAGCGAAGGTATTGCGCATGCGATTCGGCATCGACATGAACACGGACCACACGCTCGAGGAAGTGGGCAAGCAGTTCGACGTGACTCGCGAACGGATCCGGCAAATCGAGGCCAAGGCGCTGCGCAAATTGCGCCACCCGAGCCGCAGCGAGCAACTTCGCAGCTTCTTGATGGACGACTAAGTCGGCCGTCCGGCCGACTTGAACGCCGCGAACGCTTATCCTGCGGCGACATCCATCGTCAGGTGGCGTTCGCTGTTGAGCGAGTTGGCCACCAGGCACGCGTGTTCGGCCTTTTCCAACAGCTTCTTCGCGCGTTCGATATCCGCGCCCTCGGGCACATGCAGCTTGGCATGCGTGTCGAACCGGGTGAACCTCATCTTCCCCTCGACGCGGTCGAGAGTACCTTCGGTGCGCGCCTCGAGGCTGACCCAGGGGTATTTCGACGCGGCGGAAATGGCGCGAAAGCTCAGCACGAAGCAGTCTGCGACCGCCGCGGTCAACAATCCTTCGGGTGACCATTGATTGCCGGGGCCGTCAAACTCCTTGGGCGGCGCCGATTCGATGACTCTGACGCCGTCCATCGACAGCGGCACGTCGCCATCGGGGCGCATGCCTGCAGTAACGACGTAGCGATGTGGAAAAGGGTGCATTGGCTCCTCCGCGAATCGGATGAATGAACGGCCGCAATCGAATGCGATAGCGCCGTATTAAATACCAGTTCGAGGCTCGCAGCCATTGCAATCCGATTCTTAGGTCAAGCGGGCCCGAACAGCTTGAGTTCAGGGCTGTGTTCCGCGAGCCTGATCATTCGTTCGAACTTGAGCCCGATTTTCTCGAGCACGGCGATCGAACCTGCATTGTCGGGCGAGGTGATGGCGACGATCCGCTGCAATCGCAGCACCTTGCGGCCGTGGACCAAGACCGCCGACGCCGATTCCACCGCGTATCCCATCGAGCAGTATCGCGACAGGAACGCGAATCCCACGTCCACGTCCGCGAGACGTTCGCGCTTGACCAATCCGCAAATGCCGATCGGCGTGCCGTCGCGCAGACAGGCCGCGTACAAACCGAAACCGTGCTGCTCATAGCTGTCGAGCGGCCCTTTCGCGAGGTATGCGCGAGCGTCGCCCAAGCTTCTCACGCCCTTGTCGCCGATGAATCGGAGAAACGGCTCCTCGTTCAGGAGTTCGAAGATGAATTCGGCGTCACTCAGCGTGAGTTGACGCAGCACCAATCGTTCGGTCTCGATGACTTTCATGCAGACGACCGCCAAGCGCGCCCGCGGAGCTATCCGCCCGGCTTGTTGCGCCGCTCTTCTTCCAGCGACTCGAGCATGTCCGCGACGGTTCGGGAATCCTCTCCTTCAGCGGCGCGCAGACCCGCCACCACGCCGTGCCGGTTGGCATCGGAATGGTTTTGGCTGAGCTTCCATTTGCCCGTCAAACTCGCGATCGAGAACTCGAACCCGACGATCATGGAGAGCATCTTCTCGATATAGGGCGGCGGTGCGTCGTCAATCTTCCAGGGCGCCTGCCGCGAAGCCTCATGCAGAGTGGTAAGCCGCGCCACGAAGGCCCGCAGCCATGCGGCGTCGTGCACGAAGCGCAGGGAGCCGCGTGCGTGCACCACTGCATAGTCCCATGTCGGAACGACTTCGCCGGTCTGCTGTTTGGATGGATAGAAAGAGGGTGAGACGTACACCTGTGGTCCATGGAAAATCGCGAGCGCTTCCGAGTCGGCGCGATAATCCCGCCACAGCGGATTGGCGCGCGCGATGTGACCTCGTATCAAGCCATGCGGCGCCGGTTCGGACAGCGTTTCGACCGGTATGTGGTTCGCGACGAATCCCGACTCGCAGAGCGTAATCAGCGTCGCCAGTGGGCGTGCACGCATCAGCGCGTGCAGCGCGCCGGTGCGGTTTTCCTGGAAATGCGTCGGTAAGTACACGATCCGTCCTTGCGGTGTCGCAGGCACCAAGACTAATGCTTCCGTTCTAAGGGTACCACTCGGATGATAAAACCCTTGACCGTCTCACGCGTCATATCGTGTACTGCGACCATAGGCTAACGGCCAGAGGGTTGAGTTGAATATAGTGGCACCATGGATCAAGCAGCTGAGGCCGGGGATCCTATTCATCTGTCTGTTGGGTTTGACGCAGGCTGCACTGGCCGGCGGCGTGAGCAGCTACCTGCCGCTCAATCTGGAACCGGAGATCGAACGCCAAATAGAGCGAGTGCTCATCCTCGCGGATGAACCGATCCTCAAGCGGCCATTTGCGGTCGAGTTGGTGCTGGACGCCCTGCCGCAGGCATGCATGGTCGACAAACCGTTGTGCACCAAGGTCAAGCGATATCTGCAGCGCTATTCGCGCGACTATGCGGTGACCCATGCGAGCGCCACCGGCGCGCTCACGCATGATCCCGACCCCGGCGTGGTGCCCGACGGGCACGGATTGCCGGTGAAGAGTTCCTGGGAATTCTCAGCGCAAGCGTATGTGCAGCCGAATGACTATGTCCTATTGAGCGGCGGTGCGGTCGCCTACAAGGGCCGTTCGGAACCGACCGGATCGACTTTGAGTCTCGGCTTCAACTGGGCACAGCTCGATATCGGCTACCGCGATCACTGGTGGTCGCCCGCCACCGACTCGAGCATGCTCACCAGCACCGAGGCGCCGACCACGCCCTCGGTAACTCTGTCGAACTACGAACCTCTCACCAGGCTCGGATTCCAATACGAGTTCTTCTTGACCCGATTGTCGCAGTCCGGAAAGAACATCCTCTACAACGGCGTGCAGAGCAGCGGCGATCCGCGTCTGTTCGGCACACAACTGTCGGTAGAACCGTTCCCAGGGTGGTCCTTCGGCGTCAATCGCCTCCTGGAATACGGCGGCGGCAGCGGCTTGCCGGATTCGGCCCGCTTCCTGTTGCGGGACTTCTTCAAGCCGAGCGGTCTTTCGCAGACGCAAGGCAACCAACAAGCCTCTTACATGACACGCTTCATATTTCCGGGCAAGACGCCCGTTGCCGTGTATACACAGTATGCGGGCGAAGTCAATTCGGATGGCGGAAGCTACTTGCTCGGTGATGCGGCGCTGATCGCTGGCATCGATGTCCCGCGCCTCGCGCGCCACTTCGATTTCACATACGAATTCGCGGAGTGGCAGAACATTTGGTACGTCCATAATATTTTCCTGGACGGCATGACGAGTAACGGCCTGGTGCTCGGCAACTGGGGCGCCGATCAACGAAATTTTGGCGATGGCGTCGGCGCACGGAGCAACATGCTGCGGATAGGTTGGGAGCCGCCGTTCGGCGGTTACCTGGAGGAGAGAATCCGCACGCTGGTGAATCAAACTTACCATGGCGGCGACCTGCGAACTTATTCGCCCGTCCCCGGTCCTTTTCCGTATCACCACTACTACGATCTGACGGTGCGCTACTCCCGGCCATGGAAGGATGTGACGATCGGCGGGGAAGCGTTCGGCGGACGCGACATTTACGGCAAATCGTTTTCACGCCTCTCTGTGTTCGTGCGTTACGGCGGCGATGAACACACGCGTGACGACGGCTCGCTCGACGAAGACTCCTACGACGGCGCACCCGGAGAGAGGCGTGCAGAGCGATTCGTCGACGTGGGTGTCAATGCGAACAGGGTGCACACCGACCTGGCTCCCGGGATTCCGGTCGTTACCAGCAAAATCGGCTTCGATCCGCACCTGGGGCTAGGGGTACGCCGCGCCGTATCCGCAAACAATGATTTGGGAGTACGCGTCGAATTGGACCAAGTCGATGGACACTCGCTGCTCGGTGTTCGCGCCATCGACTACCGATATCGCTTTACCGACAGTTTCGCACTCGGCCTATTCCTCGGCATCGCCCGCTACAACGTGGCGACGCCCGCCTATTCGCTGTACTTCGGACTCGGAGGCGTGTGGCGCGATATTCTTCCGCATTGGGATTTGGGCATCGATCTGCGCCACGCACAGAACGTGGCGCGCGACCATGTGCTGGCTAGCGACCCGCAGAGTCCAAGACCTGAGACTTTCTACAAGATCGACACTGGGTTGTTATATTTGTCGCGGAGATTTTAGGAAACCCGGCGCGGCGGCCGAATCCGCGTCTCGCGTGAGCGATAGATCGAGCAGCTATCCCACGCCGTCGCACGTTCGACCTTCCACATTTGGAACCCTTCAAGCAGCAGCCACACGATCCATGCGCATAATGCACGTCATACTCTCCAGCGGCTTTGCAGGCTCCGAACGTTACGCCGCGGAACTCGCCAGCTTCCAGGCGGCCGAGCACGACGTCATGCTGGTAGTGCGCCGCACGCACAGGAGCCGGTTCGGCACATCAGTTGTGGATGCGCTCTCGACCCGGGTACTGGTTTCTACGGTCCCAAGATTGCTGGGCACACAGCGCTCCGTGCAGCGGCGCATTCAAGAATTCCTTCCGGACGTGATACATACGCACCTACGCAGATCCGCGCGCATCATCGCCCGTGCACGGCCCGACGCATCGTCGGTCGCGACTTTGCATAACAGAGCCAATGGTCCGCATTTCTTCGAACTCGACGGGCTCATCTGCAATGGCCATTGGCAGGTGCGGGAGATTCCGCCAACCTACCGCGGGAAGGTATTCAAACTCAATCAGCTCTTCACTCCTCACAGGCGCTTGGATACGGCCGAAATCGCTGGGTTGCGCGAGTCGCTGGGAGTCGCTCCCGATCAATACCTCGTCGGCGCCGTTGCCCGGCTGGCCCACAGCAAGGGCCTTGATCATCTGATCGAGGCGTTTCGCGCCGCCGACCTGCCGAACGCTCGACTCGTCATTCTCGGCGAAGGCCGGGAGCGCCGCCGGCTCGAACGGCTGCTCGGGCCGAACATGAGCATGCCGGGCTTTCGCAAGAACATTAAAGATTATTATCAGGCATTCGATCTGTTCGTGTGCCCTTCGCGCCGCGAGCCGCTGCCGCTCGTCATGCTCGAGGCATACGACGCTGGGCTGCAGGTCGTTGCCTCAACCGCCGACGGTTGCCGTGAGCTGATAGAAGAATTCGGTGGCGACCTGTTTCCGATCGGCGACATTGCACGCCTGGCCGCGATATTGCGAAACCATGCGTCGGCACCTCGGCAGCGCAGAACGTACGACTTGAGTCCCCATTTCATTGAGAACGTCAATCGAACGATCATCGAGGCCTACAACGAACTCATTGCGGCGCGGCGGCAGCGCACGTAGGAATGCAGCACGAGTGATTTGGCATTCGAGGTCCGAAAACGGCGAGACGCGTAGCGTGGATTGGCCGATGATGCTCGTCCCGGGTTTTCATTTCAGGTGCAGCGATATGTCCTTCCAACTCGTAGGTTTGCCCTTTGAACCGTTCGCTCCGCTGTTTTCGCTTCCGGAACAAGCGCTGTCCGATCTCAATGCCCGGCGCGTGACCGCGACGGCGAAACCGGGTTTCCCCTGTCGTGTCAGTCTCGTCGATGCGGAAATCGGCGAGGAGCTGATCCTTCTTCCATATTCTCATCAGCCCGCTTCATCGCCGTATAGGTCATCGGGGCCGATTTTCGTGCGCAAAGCCGCGCAGCAATGCAAGCTTGATCCTGGTGTGGTCCCGGACTATGTGGGTCTTCGCCAAATGTCGGTTCGCGCCTATGACTCCGCGCATATGATGACCGACGCAACGGTTTGCGAAGGCAAGGACGTCGCGGCGACGCTCCGCGGAATGTTCGATGATTCGAAAGTGTCATACATCCATCTGCACAATGCCAAACGAGGATGCTTTTCGTGCCGCGTCGATCGAGTCTAGGGGAGAAGAATGGCGACTGATATCGATACACACGACGGCGGGTGCCTGTGCGGCGGGGTCCGCTATCGGATCCGGGGCGCGCTCCGCGGCGTGATCGCCTGTCACTGCTCCCAGTGCCGGCGAACCAGCGGTCACTACGTGGCCATGACGAGCGCGCCGTCGGCAAACGTCGAGTTGACGGCCGCCGACACCCTGCTGTGGTACAGGTCGTCGGATACCGCCGAAAGAGGATTCTGCGGCCGCTGCGGAGGCAACTTGTTCTGGAGACAATTCGACCGCGATGAGCTGAGCATAACGGCCGGAACGCTCGACACTCCGACGCACATCGAGGTCGAACAGCACATATTCGTGGCCGACAAATCGGACTACTACTCGATCAACGACGATCTGCCCAAGAATCAGCGCTGGTAGTTCGCAACCCGATCCCCGGGTGCAACACTCCGACAGGTGGTCGCAACGCCAGAGCGATCGCCGCAGGAGTGAGAAATTTTCGATTGCGGGAATAAATGATCGCCTCGGCGAGTCCTGTGGGAAACGCGGGCCGGCGCCGGCCGGCGCTGCCCCGAATTTTTTTCCGTCATCCTGCACTCTCGGAGACTTGAACCATGCAAAAATATTTGACTGCCCTGGCGCTCCTCTGCGCGAGTATCTCGGCACCCTTCGGATCTGCCAATGGCGCTCCGGTCGCGGATGCAGACAACCCCGTCATCGATTGGAACAAGACTCTCTTGACGATTGTGCGCACCAAGGGTGCGCAGCCGCCTACCGTGCATCCGACGCGCAGCTTCGCGATCCTGCATGCGGCGATCTACGATGCCGTCAACAGTATCGGGCGAACCCATGATTCCTTCCTGGTCGAGGTGAATCGGGTTTCACAGCCGGCCTCTGAGGACGCCGCGGCCGCGGCAGCGGCGCACGAGGTGCTCACGGCGTTGTACCCGAGTTTCCAGGCGAGAATCGATGCACAGTTGGAGCAATTCCTTGCACAGCTTCCGGACGAGGCAAGCAAGAACGAGGGCGTTCGCGTCGGGCGTGCCGTCGCAGAGGCGGTGCTGGCTCTGCGCAGCGACGACGGGTCGGACGCCGCACCCATACCTTACGTGTTCGGCAGCGCCCCGGGGAACTATCAGTCGACGCCGCCCAATTTCCCGAGCCAACCTCAGTTCACCCACTGGTCGCGAGTGACACCTTTTTTGTTGCGCCGGGCTGACCAATATCGCCCCGGTCCACCTCCGGCGCTGACCAGCGACCTCTACAGCGACGTATTCAATCAGGTGAAATCAGTCGGAATCGCCGGCAGCACAAGTGCGACTGCCGACCAGGCGCTCACCGGAAAGTTCTGGAACGGCGCCATTCAGAACTACTGGAACGAGATCGCGCAAACGGCGGCAAAGGCGCGTGGCCTGAATACGGCCAGGAGCGCCCTCCTGTTCGCACTGGTCAACGCGGCCGTAGCCGATGGAGTCATCGCCTTCTACGATGCCAAGTACACCTACAATTTCTGGAGACCGGTGACGGCAATCCGCGCGGGGGCCGCGGACGGGAACCCCGAAACACTGGCGGATCCCACCTGGCTCCCCCAAAGCGGCAACACCGCACCGGATCCTTCTTATCCGGGTGCCCATGCCGCGATCAGCGGCGCAGCGGCCCACGTGCTCGCATCCTTTTTCGGAGATCAATTCAGCATCGTCGTCACTTCCGAAGTCATGCCCGGAGTCGAACGGAATTTCCGCAGCTTTTCCGCCGCCGAGCAAGAAGCCTCGTTGAGCCGGATATTCGCCGGAGTTCACTTCCTGTCCGACGAGACTGCTGGGCAAAAGCTTGGACACGAGGTTGCAGCTTTCGATATCGGTCGTGTTCTGGGTCCCGAGGAGGGCGGGGACTCAGGTTGGAATTAACCCGCATGGAAGCGGTTCGTTCCGAGTTCTGGCCTGTGTCAGAATGCAAGCTCGTTAGGGAATCAAACCACACCGCGGAGCGGGCTTCGCATGGATTACATCCGGTTCGGGGAGACGGGCCTCAAGGTATCGCAGCTCTGCCTGGGTACCATGTCGATGGGCAGCTCGACCTGGAAGGGCTGGGTGCTCGACGAGAACGATTCGATTCCGATTCTGCGGCATGCCCTCGACCTGGGCATCATCTTCTTCGACATGGCCGACTGGTATTCCACGGGCCGCAACGAGGAGGTCGTCGGCCAGAACCTGCTCGGAATGAGCTCACGCGAACGATTGGTGCTCGCGACCAAGGTCTACTATCCGATGAGCGACGACCCGAACGATCGTGGCCTGTCGCGCAAGCACATCGCGACCTCGATCGACCGGTCGCTGGCGCGGATGGGTACCGACTACGTCGACCTCTACGTCATTCATGCCTTCGACGCAGACACGCCCGTCGAGGAAACCATGGAGGCGCTGCACGACACGGTCCGTGCCGGCAAGGTGCGCTACCTCGGCGCCTCCACGATGTATGCGTGGCAGTTAGCGAAGATGAACCACGTGGCGGCGACGAACGGCTGGACGCCGTTCATCAACATGCAGTGCCAGTACAACGTGCTCTATCGCGAGGAAGAGCGGGAGATGCTCCCCTACTGCAGGGACAGGGGTATTGCCGTCACGACTTTCAGTCCCCTCGCGCGCGGCTTCCTTGCACGCGACGCCGCCACCGCGCGCACGTCGCACGACATCTACCAGGAATTCTACGGCGACGACATCGATCGTGAGATCGCACGCCGCGTGCGCGAGGTGGCCGCGCACCGCGGCGTGAGCGCGGCACACGTCGCGATGGCCTGGGTCGCGGGCAACTCCAACCACAACGTTCCGATCGTGGGTGCCGCAAGGACGGCGCACCTCGACGTCGCCGTGCAGGCGCTCGAGCTCAAGCTCGATGCCGGGGAGAGGGCTTTCCTCGAGGCGCCTTACCGGCCGCGCGACGAGATCAGCGACCAGAACTCCGTGCGGCGTCCCCGCGCGCTGCATCCGGACTGATCCTAAGGGCACCCGGCGCAAGTATGCTGTGAAGCTGGCGGTCGCGCTGCGGCTAGATCCTCAGCCACCGGCTGTCCTGGCGGACTTCGATCAGGGTCGGACGATCCGCGGCAAGGGCACCCCTCAACGATTGCGCCAAATGATCGGCGCTCTCCGCACGAGCCGCATGACAGCCCAGGCTCTGTGCGAGCCCCAGGAAATCCGGGCTCTTGGGCTCCACGCCGATGCGCGGAATCTGCCGCTGGTCCATCTGATCCACGATCTCTTTCAGTGCATCGTTGTTCCACACGACGACAGGAAGCGCGATACGTTCCTCCGCCGCCGTGGCCAGCTCGTTGATCGTGAACATGATCCCGCCGTCGCCCGCGACGGCCATCACCGGCCGCTGCGGCGCGCCGATCTTGGCGCCGATGGCCATCGGCAAGGCGACGCCCAGAGAACAATAAGTGCCGGGATAGTACCAGCAACGCTCCATTTCCATCGGCATCGCAAAAGAGCCGGAGTAGACAATCTGCGAGGCGTCGCCCATCACGATTGCGTCCGTCGGAAGAACCGAGCGCACTATCTTCCATACGCGCGCGTGCAGCTTCTCAACGTCGGTCATGGTCGCGGCAATGTGCGCGAGGACATCTCGGACCCGCATCTCGCCTTGCGAGCGTTGCGCCGTCGGCCTGCGGCGGGCGACGGCGGACGACAGAGCGAGCATGGCGGCGCGGGCGTCGGCCTGAATCGGCACTGCAGCGGAATACACCGATGCCAGCTCGGTGGGATCGATGTCGATCCGAATGATGTCGCCGGAGATATCGAGCGTCGGGACGAAGCTGTCGCCCGCGCTCACTTCCGAGCCCACCAGCAGCACCACGTCTGCGTCGGCCAGCGCCTGCTGGCTCGGTTTGCGCACGATCGAGCCACCCAGGGATAAAGGGTGGGATTCCGGAAGTATTCCCTTACCGGCATTCGTGGAGAGAACCGGAGCCCCGATGTGCTCGGCGATCTCCGCGAGCGCCTCGCGCGTTCCGACTGCGCCGCCGCCGACGAGAATCAGAGGACGCTTCGCCTGCGCGAGGCGATCCGCCGCCTCGTCGATCGCCGCCGGATCGGGCATCGGCAAGGACGGAGCGCGGCGGGTCTTCCAGTCGGCCTCGACGGGTACCGGAAGGACGTCCCGAGGCAGCGACAGATGCACCGGGCGAGGCCTGCTGCCGCGAAACCCCGCATAGGCACGCGCAATCAACTCCGGCAACTCTTGCGGATATCGGACCATGGCGCTGAACGCCGTGAACCCGGCTGTGACTGCCGCCTGGTCGGCGAGTTCGTGGATCGCTCCCCAGCCTTTTCCCTGCGTGCTCGTCGCGCACGCTCCGGATAGCACGAGCATGGGTTGCGAATCGCAGTAAGCCTGCGCGATCCCGGTCGCGGCGTTGGTGACGCCCGGGCCGGCAATGATCGTGCAGACGCCGGGCTTGCCGGTCGCGCGCGCGTAGCCGTCGGCCATGAGGCTTGCGCCTTGCTCGTTGCGACACTGCACGTGGCGGATCCCGGCAAGTCCGATGCCGCGATAGAGCTCGACCGTCATCGTCCCGGCCATGCCGAACACCGTGTCGACTTCGTAGTCCGCGAGTAATTTCATCACGGCCTCACCGCATGTCATGGCTTTCACGCACTTCCCTCCCCCCTGTGATCGGCGGACGCTCGTTGCGGCCCGTCGAAACGATATCACACGGAGTCTGTTCCAAAGTTCGCACCCCGTAGCGGGGCATTCACTCCCTATCGGGGGCCACTGGTCGGAAAGTTAGCGCATCCGCATCGCGAGTGCGAAAGCATGCCGCCCGCAGAAATCTTCAGCACTACAACGGGAGTCCAAGCATGTCCATACGAATATTGCCGCCAATCCTAGGATTGGCTGTGGGAATGGTATTCGCTTCCACGTCGATGGCACAAAACGCCGTCGCCGACTGGGACGCGATTACACTGTCCACGGTGGTGGTAACCGCCAAGAAAGGCCCACCGGTCGCACCGGTCTATTTCTCCTATGTCGATGTGGCGATGTTCGATGCGGTGAATTCGATCGATCATCGCTTCAAGCCGTTCGCGGTACAGGTATCCGCGTCCCGTAACGCCTCGAAGGATGCGGCGGTGATCAGCGCGGCGCATGACGTATTGGTGCACTACTTCCCCGCCCAGCAAGGGGCTCTGGATGCGGCCCTGGCCACTTCGCTCGGCGCGATCGCGGACGGGCAGCCCAAGGCGGATGGCATCAACGTCGGGCGCATCGTCGCGGCGCAATGGCTAGCGCTGAGGGCCAACGATGGACTCGAAGCGCCGGTGACTTATACGCCCGGCCATGGCCCCGGGGTCTGGGAGCCGGTCCCCACCTTCCCGGCACCGCCGCCCAATACGCCGCCGCCGCCGGTGGCGCCCTGGCTGGCACAATTCAAGCCTTTCGGCTTGCACAGCGCCGATCAATTCCTCGACGACGTTCGTCCGCCGTTGGCGTTGGCGAGCGCCGCCTGGGCGCGCGATTTCAACCTTACAAAAACACTGGGCGCCCTCAATAGCACCGAGCGCACGGCGGCGCAAACCGAGATCGGAAAGTTCTGGTCCGATCATCCCTCGGCCCAGTACAGCCGCGCATTCCGCAATTTGATCAGCACCCAGCATCTGGACACCGCAGACTCGGCCCGGCTGGCGGCCATGAGCTCGGTCATTTTCTCGGACGCGATCACGGCCTGCCTGAATGCGAAGTACCACTACGCTTTCTGGCGCCCGTACACGGCGATCCATGACGCGGACACCGACGGCAACCCGGCCACGGTGCCTGATCCGAATTGGGAGCCGCTGGATGTGACCCCAGGCCACCCGGAGTATCCGGCTGCCCATGGCTGCGGCACCCAAGCCATGATGGACGCGTTGACGGCCTTCTTCGAGACCGACGAAGTTCCCTTTACGGTAACGAGCACCGTGACGGGGACTGTTCATGCCTTCACGAGCTTCGAAGATGTAGTCAAGGAGGTGGACGACGCGCGCATCTACGGCGGCATGCACTTTCGTTACTCCGTCAAAGAAGGCAACCGCCTCGGCCGGATGGTGTCCGATTATGTCCTCAGGCACTACTTCCACCGTAACGACGAATAGCGCGGGCGGCCCAGGCATACCAAGGACGGTGTGCCTGGGCGGGAGCCGAGGGGGCCGCTCAGGTGGATTTGCCCCAGTGATAGCTCAAGTGCATACCGAAGGTACGAGGCGCAGTCGCCATCTCGGGAGTCGAGTGTCCCGGAAAGTATGCGTACCCCGTTCTGTCGACGTAAACCACCGCCCGCTTATTGGCAACATTGGTGACATAGCCCTCGGCGCGCCAAGACCCCGCAGGTTCGCTAACGCCGAAGCGGAGGTTCCCCAAGGTGTACTCCGGCTGCAGCGTTCGAACGTCGACGCGCAAGTCGTTCCACATGCTGCCTTTGTGCGCCAGATCGACTTGCGCGAAGGCGAGTGCGGCGGGTGTCAGGCGCCGCTCGTATCGAGCGATGGCGTTGAAATTAAAGATCGGCGCCTCCGCCAGGCGTTCGCCGGGCAGCACGACAAAGCTCGGGTTTTGGAATTCGTTGCTGCGCAACCGCGCGTCGTTGTAGTTCCCGCTCAACGAGAGATTCAGTCCCGGCAACGGCCGCACCTCGAGGCTGGACTCCACCCCTATGATGCGGGCATCGCCTACATTGGCGTTGAAGCCGAAAGGAGCGACAGGAATGCTGACCCCAACCTGATAGCCGCTCCATAGCATGTAGTAAGCCGCACTGTCCCAAACGAGACGGTCGTTGAAGCCGTCGGTTTTCCAGCCGAGCTCGTAATTGTTCAGGGTGTCCGGGGCAAAGCTGCCCGGGATGTCCGCCGCGGAGCCCGCCGGCAGGTAGTTGATTCCGCCGTCGCGAAAACCCTGAGCAAAGGCGACGTACAGCAGCGCATGCGGGTTCGGCTTGAAATCGAGGCCCGCCTTGAAATTCGTCCTGTGCGACGAAAAGACGTCGTGCCGGGACGTTCTGGGCACGTAGAAGTTCTCGGCAAAGTCGATGGCGTCCGTGCCGGACGAATGAAAGTGCTCGACCCCCGCCTCGACACTCCAGCGGGGCCCGAGATCGACCGTGATATCCGCAAACTCGGAGGTCTCCAAATAATCCGAGGTGGCGAAGCTCGAGTAGAACTGTCCCGCCACGGGCGTGGCCATGTTGCCGTAGTCCGCGATCGCTTGCTGCGCCGGCCCGCCGTTGAAGTTGATGTTGGGCAAATGCTCGTTGCCGGAATAAGGATCCTGTGTCTTTTCCCAATAGGCCCCCACCGTCCAATGCAGAGGACCGGTGGCCTTGGACTGCAGCCGCAGCTCGTTGGAGGTGCGTTTGATCTCGCCTTCGACGTCGCCATACATATAAGGCGCCTGGCAGCCATGGTCTCCTGGGCCCCTCGAGGGGTCGGTGACGCAGGTGGTCGACTGGATGAAGCTGGCGTAGCCGCTGTATTGCGCGTATTCGGAGAAATCATACAGGCGGCGCTTGCGCTGTACCGAATAGCCGCCCACATAGATTAGATCACCGATGCCGACGTCCCCGTCCGAGCGCAATTCGAGGAATCGTCCGTAGTCGTAGCCTCCCGACGGCGAGAAGCGCCGCAGCGCCCGAGGGGCGACGTTGGCCGGATCGTCGTCCCAGGATCCGCGGTACTTCTGTTGCTGGTAGTACCCGGTTAGAGTCAGGCGCCAAGCTTCCGAGATGTTGTGCAAGAGCGCGATGCGCCCGCCCAGAGTGTCCCGGACGTTTTCATTGCGCCCCGCCCAGGCTGCGTTGCTGGACGTCACGCCATTGAGCCAGGTTCGCGTGGCGAGCAGATTATCGATGTACCCCCCATCTCGGACACCGTACGCCGACAGGCGCAGCGCCGTGCGGCCTTCGATGAGCGGTATGTTGGCGTAGCCCTCATAGGTCCAATTGTTGGTACCTCCCTCGATCTTGCCCCCGTCAAGGTCGACGCCCGCACTGAAGCCGTTCGGATCCGGCTTCTTGGTGATGATGCGCACCGCGCCGGAAAGTGCGCCGGGGCCGAACAGCGTGCCCTGCGGACCATTGAGAACTTCGATGCGCTCGATATCGTACAAATGCAGATCAGGCACATGCCCGTAGTAGCTGAACGACAAGTCGTCGATGAGAAATCCGGTGGTGGAAAGATTCGAGAAGCCGAAGTTGGGGGTGCTGCCGTCCGATACGCCGCGGATGAATATCCTCTGGCCGCCGGGGCCAGTGCTGATCATGGAAATCGAGGGCGCCAGGGCGGCCCAGTCTTCGAAGCGCACGATGCCGAGATTCTTGAGGTCCTGGGACGTGAACACCTCGATGTCCTGGGGCACGTCCTGCACATTCTCGGTTCGTTTGCGGGCAGTCACCACGATTTCGCGCAGCGCCTCGTCCGTCGCCTCGGCGACTGCGGTGGGAGGTTCGAATCCGGCGTAGAGAACCGCGGCGACGGCGAGGCTCAGTGCGGCGCGGGGCGCGGCGGCGGGCAGCGGCGGCCTCGCCCGTCGCAACCTGCGCATCGGCGTGCGGTGCGCGCCAGGCGCGCCGAACGAGGGGTCAAAGGCGGGAAAGCGCGCCAGGCAATCGCCGAGGCTCTGGCGCAGCGGTTCCAACTCGTGCTCGAATCGCCGCCAGTGGCCGACGCCGGAGGCGTACAGCGGCTTGCGTACCTGTTCGGAACTCGCCGTGCGGACCGCGCGCCTCGTCTCATGAAAGCGCAGACACGCGTCTTCGAAGGGCAGACCGCAGTGAGCGAGCAGGCGGCGGATCACCTTCTCGGGTGCACGGATCAGGTCCTCATAGGACAAATGCAGAACTTTGCCGGGCAGCACGGCGTCCCAGTGGTCCATCACGGCCAGGTACTGCCGGTAGTAGCGGCCAAGACCTGAGAGGTCGTAGCTGAATGATTGCCCCGACGCGAAGTATTGCTTGAAGCAGCTGAAGCAGGCGTCCATCGGATGACGGCGCACATCGACGATGGTCGCATTTGGCAAGATGGCGTGAATCAAGCCGATGTGGCTGAAGTTGTTGGGCAATTTGTCGATGAAGCGCGCGCGCCCGGTGCGCAGCGGGCGTGTCTCCGCGAGGTAACGTCGGCCCAGGGCTTCGAGCACGACCCTTGGCGCGCTCCGTAGACTCTCTGGGTATGCATCGGCTTGGGAATCGAGGTGCTCGAGCTCGCGCACGTAGTTCAAAATATTCGGCAGCTCCATAGTGCCTTCGACGCGCGAGTGGCTGGCAATAATCTGCTCGATGAGCGTCGATCCGGAGCGCGGCAACCCGACGATGAAAATCGGCGAGTCATCGGGATCGCCGCTTCCCTGATTGGCTGCAAAGAAGTCCCTGTCCAGGGAAGCAATCAGGCGACGGCATTTGAGGTCAAACGCGTCGTAGTCGAAGGGCTTCTGCGCGCGGCGCAGGCGATTGGCCATCGCATAGTGGCTAAACGCTCGCTTGGCATGGTCCTTCTGTTCGTATGCGCGGCCGAGCGAGAAATGCAGCAGCGCGGCGTTGTGTTCGTCCCCGGGCGCCGCGGCCAGGGCTTCCATGGAGGCGATCTCGGCAGCGCTGAACGCGTAATCCTTGAGGTCGGCCAGACTCCAGTAGGCCTCGCCGGGTTCCTGTGCGATGCATTCGTGGTACACCCGTTCGCACGCGGTGCGGCGGCCCAGGGCCTTGAAGAGATGGCCGATCGATAAATGGACTAGTTTCAGTTTCGGATCGATGCATTCCGCGCGTTGATACGCCGCCAGCGCAGCTTCGGGGCGCATCAGCCGGCTGCAGGTACACGCCAACGCGACCCAACTCTGCGCATCGCGCGGCTCGATCTTGAGGCAGCGTTGGATGGCGGTCTCGGCCTCCGCCAGCCGGCTCTGCTCCAGATACACCTGGCCGAGCAGGCGCCAGACTGATGGCGCATGCGCCGTCTGCACCAGCGCATGCCGCAAGAGACACTCGGCCTCCTGCACCCGCCCGTCGCTCATATACGCGGCGGCGAGCCCGCACAATACGCCGGGATGGCTGGCATCCTCGTGCAGCAATTCCTTGAATAGCCGCTCCGCATCGGAACAATCTCCGGCACGACAGGCGTCCCAAGCGCTGGTCACTCGGGAACGGTTGGGATCGAGCGATTGCGCGAGGCGGAAGGCGGATGCGGCGGGCTGAAATTTGCCTAGATCGACGAGGATATCGCCCAGGGTCAGCCAGGCAGGCGCCAGCGACGGAGCGGCCCGGAGAACTTTGCGCACCTCCTCGAGCGCCGCCGCGGCGCGCCCCGCCGCACGATAGGCGCGTGCCAGATCCCGGCGGGCGTGCACGAATTCAGGCTCGTCATCGATCACCCTTTCCAGCGATTCGACCGCCGCCGGAATCTTGCCCTGTGCGAGGAGCAGGACGCCGAGCAGGTGTAGGCTGGTGCGCTCGCCCGGCTGCGCGGCCCGCATCTGCCGCAGCTCTCGTTCCGCGATCAGGATCTCACCGGCGCGCAACGCCGCCCAAGCACGCTCGGACATCATGTGAAATGGTGAGAGCGTGTCGTTCATGCGTCAGACTCACTTTCGGATGCCATTGCGATGTTACGCTGCGGCGGGATCAATTCGCGACGGAACAATAAGCAGCACCATCTTTTTCAATTCCTGCCTCGGCTGCGCCCACTTTCCGACGAAACCCCCGTATCCGAGAGTGAACGCCCCGATTTGGGGTGCCAAACTGCCGACGGACGCGCTCCCGGGCAATTTTTGCCTTGAAAACCGCCGATTCGCCTCGCGCCACGGCGTGATTCCCTCTCAGGGACTTGTTAGCATCGGCCGCGTGAGTACCGCCGTGACCTCATTGCCTCGGGATGGATGGCTCGCACGAATGCGCCGGCGCGATCTGTTCGCGGGCATCGGGTACGCGACCGCCGTCACTTTCGTGTTGATGGTGGGTTGGGATGTGGACAATATGCCCGAGAAGATACACGAAGTGGGCGTCGTCCCAGCTTTGACCGGCGCCGGGCGATGGTTCCTGATCATGATGGTGCACCAGTTGCCCACCGTGCCATTGCTCACTGTCGCCATCAATCTGGCACCCGCCGCAGGCTTCAGGCGCTATGCGTCTCTGCTCGTCGTGGGCCTGCTGATGTGGGGATATTGCACCACGTTCTTCTATCTCGAGGGCGAGGGCGGCATGAACTTCGAGTATGCCGTCATGGTGGCGCTGATCGTCTCGGCCTGCGTATATCGCAGCTCGGCGCGTTCCGCGACCAGCATGTTCATGCAGAGTCAAATCGAGGGCGCGGCGCTCGATGCCGACGTCAAGCGCGCTCGGCTGCAGCTGCTGCGGGCGCAGATCGAGCCGCATTTTCTGTTCAACACGCTGGCAACGGTACGCACCCTGGCGCGGGTCGACCGCGCCGCCGCGGTGGAGATGATCGACCATCTCATGAGATATTTGTCCGAGGCGTTGCCGAAGCTACGGCGAGAAGAGTCCTCACTCGGCGAAGAACTGCAGCTCATCGATGCCTATCTTCGCATTCACCAGATCCGTATGGGTACGCGGCTCACCTACGAACTCTTGGTGCCGGATATCCTCGCCGGAGAGCGGATACCGACCATGATGCTGCTGACCCTGGTTGAGAATGCCGTAAAACACGGCATCAACCCGGCGGTCGAAGGCGGCCGCATTCGCGTCAGCGCCAGCCGCGAGCAGGCCGCCCTGGTCCTGAGGGTGTCGGATTCGGGTCAAGGCCTAGCGGCGACCGACGGGCATGGCATGGGGCTCGCGAATATCCGGCGGCGACTGATGATGCTGTACGGCGACGGTGCGGTCTTATCCCTGGCCCGCCCGACATCGCGCGGCGTCACCGCGACCGTATCCATCCCCCTCGTCAGCACATGAATTCCTTGCGGGCGGTGTGGTCGGGCATGACCTGGCGAAGTATCTTGCTCGCCCAAGCGTTGGGTCAGGTCGCCGCCATCCTGGCGACGGTCGAGTGGGGATACTTCGGCGAGGGCATTCACCATACCAGCCTTCATTTCGTGTTTATGAGCGGTTACGTGTTCTTTCTGCTGCCGCTCGCGCTCCTCGCGGATGAGGCCATCCGCCGCGGTGCCCCGCCGCGCTATGTGTATCCGGCCCTGCTGCTGATCAATCCGCTCATCGCCTGCGCCGTCGCGGGAGCTGCGCTTTGGGTCTATTGTGCTCTATGGTCGCTGCCGTGGCCGGCGCAGCGCTGGGGTTTCACCGAAGCGGGCTTGCACTTGAGCGTGTACTGCGCGCTCGGGTTGCTGGTGTTCATGAATCGGCGCGCGGCGGACCGGATGCTCGAAGGTGTCCGCGGCGCTGAGCTGCGACGCGTGCAGTTGGACCAGCAGCTGGTCGAATCCCGCCTGGCGACCGCGGAGGCGCAGATTGACCCGCAAATGCTCTTCAGCGCCCTGGCGCAAATCAAGCTCGGCCTGGAGCAGGGCACCCCTGAGGCCGAAGAGAAGCTCAACCAATTGATTCAAACCTTGCGCACCGCGCTCACGCGCACCATCGCGGTCGACAAATCCGGAGAAAGAGAATCATGACATCGCCTACGGCCATCCTGGCGGAAGACGAACCGCTGCTGCGCACGGAAATCAAGGAGACCCTGACGCAGCTGTGGCCTGAACTCCAAATTTGCAGCGAGGCTGCGGATGGACTCCAGGCCATAGAAGCACTCGATCGATTCGCGCCGAATATCATGTTCCTCGACATTCAGATGCCTGGGCGCAACGGCCTCGAGGTCGCGCGGCACGCCAGCGGCAAGGCGCACGTGGTCTTCATCACGGCCTACGACGCCTATGCTCTGGAGGCCTTCGAGGAAGGCGCACTCGACTACATTTTGAAACCGATTTCGGCGGAACGCATGAAGGTCACGATTGCGCGTCTGCAGGAACGGCTGCGCGAACCGCCCGCGGACTTGACCAAGCTCGCAGACTTGCTGAAGACGGTCGTCAATCCGGAAACCCGCTACCTCAAATGGCTCACCGTCCCGCACGCGTCCGAACTGCGCGTGGTCGCCGTCGCGGAAATCCTGTACTTGCAGGCGGACAACAAATACACCACGATCGCAACGCGCTCCTCGACGTTTCTGCTCAACTCCTCGCTGAAGGAAATGCAGAAGAAGCTGGATCCCGCGGTGTTCTGGCAAATCCATCGCGGCACCATCGTCAACATCAGCGCCATCGACACCATTTATCGCTCGTTCCGCGGCTCGTTGGAAGTGAAGCTCAAAGACCGCAGCGAGCTCCTGCCGGTAAGCGCGGCGCACGCGCATTTGTTCAAGCACGCCTGAGGGATACCGCCCCCTGAGCAGGCCTGCCTCGAAGGCCCGTGCTGCGAAAGTCCCCCGTCGTCCACCCCGGCCCTGACGCCATTCGCTCCGCCGGAATCGGCTTTCGTCGGAAAGTCGCTGCGCCGCTGCGCACTTGCGGACAAAGTGGATGCGCGTGATTACAAACCAACTTACAGGAGATTCAGCGATGTTCATTTCAAAAGATTTGTCTCGACGGTTCGCCGCCAATACTTTGATGGCGACCGCGGTTGCGCTCGGCTTGCTTGGATTGGGCTCGTCCGCCCTGGCTGCGGAGCTCTCTGCCGGCGCACGCTCCAAGCCGGTCGTTCTGACTGACCTCGACCTGTCGACTTCGGAAGGTCAACGGGTTGCGTACGAGCGGCTGCATCAGATGGCACGGACCTTGTGTTCACAAGTGGCCGACGAATTGGACCTTTCGCACCAGGCGAACTTTGTCGCTTGCGTCGATTCGGCCATGGCGAACGCCGGTGCGCGGCTCCAGGCGCTGGTAAGCCAGAAGGCCTCGACGATGATCGCGCGCAATCAAGCAAAGTGAACGCGCGGAATCGTTTCGAGCGAGTCGCAGCCGACTATTGGGCAACGCCCCCGTACCGACCCTAGAGGGTACGGGGG
>DATMNF010000076.1:0-79102 GCA_035569355.1 Steroidobacteraceae bacterium | reverse complement strand
ACAGCCGTGACGACACAAACACTGAGCGAGCATGAGACGGGGAAGGTGCAGGCGATGTCGACGAAAGAAGTTGTCGAGGGACATCTGAAGTGCTTTGGCGATGGGGACCTTGCAGGACTTCTCGCGGATTACGTGCCGGAGACCGTGGTGTTCCGGCCAAACGGATTTGGCGGCCCTGGTACTGTCGCAAAAGGGCCCGCCGAGCTCCGGGCGGTCTTTTCCATCGTTCTCCCGGAGTTCGCCAGGCCCGGCACGCGGTTCGAGATGAGGCAACAAGCGGTCGAAGGCGACTATGCCTATATCGTCTGGGAAGCGGAAACCGCACAGAACGTCTACGAACTCGGGTCCGACACTTTCATCGTCAAAGACGGCAAGATCATTGCGCAGTCGATCGCTGCCAAGATCGTGCCCAAATGAACTTCGGGCGGGACCGGTACACTTTCAGTCCACGTTGCCCTCGATCCGCCGGTAGACCTGCCTGAAATCCCGCGCCATCGTACAGCGTGAGCGTCGACTCCCACCGTGATGGGACGACCATCAATCGACCGAATCGGAATCGGACTGTGATGGCTGCTCATTACCGGATCTGCGTGCGCCGGCGAAGAACTTCTTAGTGAACCATGAACGCCAGGGCGCAGAAAATGCGGCATAGGCGTGAACTGCGGGAACGCTGAGCTCGATCTCGGTACCAGAACCCAGCGCCGTCCAGACAGTGAGATTTCCGCGCATCAGCTTGGCGCGCTCGCGCATGCCATGCAGGCCGAAATGCCCCGTACGCCCCTCCGCCGTCAGGAACGCGGCGTCGATGCCCTTGCCATCGTCTCGGACCCGCAATCGAAGCTGCCGCTCGCCGTAGCGCAGCTCCACTTCAATCTGCTTCGCCTCGGCATGTCGGAATGCATTGCGCAGCGCCTCACTTCCGATCCGATAGATCTCGTCGCGCACGATCGGGTGCAGGGCCCGCGGTGTGCCTTCCACCCCGACACACAATTCGACCGAAGCACGTTTGCCGCTTTCGGCCGCAAGCTCTTCTCCCAGAGTCTTGATCGCCACGGCCAGGTCATTGCGCTCGACCGTCGAGGCACGCAACCCCTGCACCGCCTCGCGTCCCTCGGTAATCGCCTGCGCCGTCTGATCGATCGAGCTGCGAAGTACCTCTTTGGCTTCGGCCGGGCGCGTTTCGCATAGCGCTAAGACTGTTTGAAAGCGGAGCAATAGACCTTGAAAATTCTGAAGAAGGGTGTCGTGCAATTCGCGCGCGATGCGGGTGCGCTCAGAAACGCGCTCCTCCAGGCGTGCGTTGAACGCTTTTGCGATCTGACGCAGACGCAGCTGATGCAAGGCCGACAGCAAGAGAAGAAACGTGGCCACGCACGCAGCACGGAACCAAGTGGTCTGCCAGTAAGCCGGCGCAATCGAAAAATCGAGCGCCGCGCCTTGCTCATTCCACACTCCGCTGTTGTTGCTGGCCACGACCCGGAAGCGGTAGTTGCCTGGAGAAAGGTTGGTATAGAAGGCCTGCCGGCGATTGCCAACGTTCTGCCAATCGCGATCGTAGCCTTCGAGCCGGTAACGGAACTGGTCCTTCTCCGGTGCGACCAGGCTGAGAGCGGTGTAGTCGATCTCAAGATCGCGAATCTGCGGAGGCAGGCCTAAGCTGGAAGATGTTTCGTAGGTGTTGCGGTCCGCTGTGACCTGCTCGATGTGTACCGGTGGTGACAGTTTATTGACGGGTAGGTGTCGCGGGTCGACCACCTCTAGGCCACCGTAACTCAAGAACCACAATCTTCCGTCGCGCGACTTGGTAGCAGTGGGACTGAACGTGGTTGCGGTCGCTTCGCTGCGAGCACCATCGGAGCTGTCCAGAACCGCCGCTCGGATTCTTGGCGGCGCATTACCATGGTCCACCGCTGCGCCCCAGGCGTCCAAGTCGGAACCCTCGATACGCACCAGGCCGCATGCGGTTCGGACCCAGAACGTACCATCATCGTCGTGGAGCATCGTACGTACTGCATCGCAGGGAAACCCACTTCTGCTGTCGAGCGTTGCGATCCGGCCGCCCTTAATCCTGCTTAACCCGCCCTCGGTCGCGGCCCATAGTGTCCCATCCGCTTCAGGGCTCAAGTCGCTGACGCTGCCCTTGCCGAGCCCGTCGCGAGCGGAGTAGGAGACCCGGACCTGGCCATGACTGAATTGAACAATGCCGCCTGGCACGAAACCGAGCCACAGATTGTCGTGCGTGGAGTCGACGGCCAAACGCGACGCCGGCCCGCTCTGGCTGATGCTTGTCCACGGAAAACGCCGGATAACGCGATCGCCAGACACCTGCAATAGACCGGCATCACGGTGCGCGATCCAGAGATTTTCCTCCCTGTCTTCTGCAATCGAGTCGATGTATCCGGCGGGTGCCCCGCTCACGGCAACGAAGCGTCCGCTCTTATCGAGATAGCCGAGCCCTGACGTCGCTCCGATCCAGGTTCGGCCATGATCATCCTGAAATAGCGAGGCCGGAACGGACTGCGGTCGCCCTGCGACGACAGCCGCCTCGACTATCAGCCGTTGCGTTCCTGTCAGGGCCAGCGCCACGGGCGCACGCCCGGACGGGTCGGGATTGACGGTCGTCCGGGCCTCGTGCAGCCGGTATAAGGCCGCAAGGGTGCTGACCCAAATGGTTCCGTCCTGTTCTGCGAGGACGGACGACAGCCCGCCCGAGATACCTTGCCTTGCCGAATACGTCACGACGGCTAACGGACGAAAGCGATCGATGCCGTCGACGGTCGCGACCCAGATGTTCCCCTCACGGTCTTCGAACAGATTCACCACCCCGTCGCCCGATAGACCATCGGCTTGGCCGAATGCGTCGACGCGACCTTCGTGAACGTGGCGCAATCCCGCGTCCAGGGTTGCGAGCCAGAAGGCGCCGTCGCGGTCGCGAAGCAAGCCGCTCGAAGCAAACGGCGGCGTCATGTGCGGAGAGGAGTAGTCCTGGAATTTGCCATCAACGAGTTGCTTTAATCCACCTTTCGTGAGAACCACGAGCGTGCCAGTTGCAGTTTCGCTTAAGGCCCTTAGAGATAAGAGATCGTCTTGCAGCGGATACGCAATGGGAGGTCCGGGCTTCCAGCGCCACACGACATTCGCCGCTCCTACCCAGAGAACGCCGCGACTGTCCGAATACAACGAAGCTATAGGAGGAAGACTCCCGTCCTCGCCGGTGCATACTGCCCCGCCGCGCTGTATCGCGCAGAGGAGTCCCGCTTTACGCGACCAGAACGTAGCGCCGACCCACAGCGTTCCTTCGCGGTCTTCGAGAAGCGCATTGACATAGCTGTCATCGAACTGTGGATACTGGATCAGCTTGAGGCCGTTCCAGCCAACTAGTCCGTGCGCGGTCCCGATCCAAAGGGTCCCGTCCCGCGCGGTGAGCAGAGCACGGACACGGTCGTCCGGAAGTACCGTGCCCGCTGGCGGCGACCATGGAGTATTTCGGACGCCATCGAAGCGCAGCAACCCGACCTCAGTGCCCAGCCAAAGATACCCGTCGGGTGTCTGCGCGAAAGCGGTAATGAAGCCTTTAGCGAAGCCGTCGCGAATCCTCCAGGCAGTGTGCGCATATTGACTGACGTCGAGAGATGGGTCCAATGCGAAAGCACAAGGACACGAGGCCATGAGCACCCCTAGCACGACAATGGCTCTTCTGTGCCTGTGTGCTCTCGCGGTGGCCGCACGCGCGTCCTTCACCATTCCTTCGCCAGTCCAATTTTGACAGTTCGCCCGATTGGCGAGGCCTGGGTCGGGTCATATCCGAGAACACCTCCTGCTAAGTATGCCGGTCGCTTGTCGAGTACGTTCAGGACGGACACGCGAAACGAGATCCCGTCAAACATCGATTGTGTTCTAACGATTGAGTATGACCCTTGCAGATCTAGTGTCGCCCAACTGCCGATCTGTCCAGGGGAGGCCAACAGGTTGTTGTTCTCACGTGGTATGTAGTTGAAGATTGCGGTGGCCGCCAAAGAAGAGCGCAACCAATCTAGGCCGACTTGAATCTTGTATTTTTGCGGATAAAACACGAGGCCCGATATCGTCTGCTCGGGACTCGAGTTGGTCAATCTTTGTCTCAGCTGGAGATACGACCCATTAAGAAACGGAGTGAATTGTCCCCAGTCAGAATCATGTGTGAACTTTAGCCTTATATCGAAACCCCGCGCCCATTGCTCGGAGACATTTCGGTACCGATCATCAATGATCGCGCTCACCGACGCCGGATCGTACGGTGCACCAGTGGCGTTATAGAACGGGTTAGCGCCGCTGATGATGGTTTGTTGAAGGGCAGGACTTGGATTTGGTGTTACAAGCACTGCAAAGGCAGGATCAATCAACGCCGTTGTGGGGTCGGTGATAGGCTGCGTAATTCGATTGCTGTAGGTAATGTTGAAATAGGTCGCACTCAGTCGCAAGGTTCGAACTTCGGGCGGTTGATATTCGAAGCCGACCGTAAACGATTTAGCCGTCTCCGGCTGAAGTGTCGAGTTACCGCCCGCAGGTATCAGCGCAACCGTCGAGCCTCCAGTCGGAGCCTCGACCGGGTAAAGCAGGGCGTAATACGAAGCATATTTCTGGTAAAGACTGGGAGCATGGAACGATTTGTTCCATGTCCCGCGCAGTATTAACGCTTGTAGCGGCTCATACGATAGCCCGACTTGAGGACTGAAGTGCGTTCCGAAATCGCTGTAATCTTCATATCGAACGGCCAAGGTCAAAACAAGCTTCTGCGCCCCCGTCCGAGCGGTTTGAGCCCCGATGAGCGGCAGTGTGACTTCGCCGAAACCGTACTCCAAATGCCGACCGGGGTGCACACCGGCGCTAACTATATTGACCCCCTCATAATCGAGTTGCTCGGTGCGATACCCTGCTCCGACCGCTGTTCGGACACCGCCCGTTGGGAGCGAAATCACCGGCCCCTCCCCGAGGACCTCGACCATCGACAATCTGTTGGTGGGTACTGTGTCAGATGTGTAACTACAGCAGGGCTGGAAGTCTAGATGATCGAACCGGTCGGCCCCGGTGGTGCCAGTAAGGTCGACTTTCCAGTCATGGGGCAAGATCAAATTTGCCCCTACATCGGCGTGATATGTATAGCCTACCGTCCTTAGCTGGTCGGTCGGGCTCGAAGGGTAGGTTGAAAGCCCAAACGATGTCGTTCGATTGTAGAGTCCTTCAGCGAAGATCCGGAGACTCGAATTGGCCTGTTGCGAAGCGTCGAGAAACACGGAATTCTGATGGATCGAACCGCCAAGGGACATAGGACTTGGTCCGGTGTACCAATCGCGCTGACTTCCATAAAGCCCCTGCTGGTCTCGGTATTGATAGGAGATGAGCGCCGATCCGCCTTCCCAAGTCGTTCCAAAGAGTTGTCCGTATCTTTGAGAGTAGCCACCCCCCGCGGTCGGAATCCCGAATTCGGCGCGCGTCTCGGCACCGTGATAGTCCTTCCTAAGTATAAAATTTACGACACCACCCACTGCGTCTGACCCATAAATCGCAGAGACCCCGTCGGTCACCACCTCTACCCGATCAATTGCTGGTACCGGGATAGCAGATATATCGACGGAGTTCTGTATTCCCGTGACGGGAACGCGATGACCGTTGATTAGAACCAGAGTTGAATCGGATCCGAAGCCGCGAAGGTTTGCGCTGTCTGAGTAGTTGAAATTTGCAAGATTTTGGAATGGCCCTTGGCCATTTGTTCCTATGGTGGATTGCTGGCCGCCGGCAAAGCTCTCGGGAAGCTCCCGAAGAACTTCCCCGACAGTGGATGCGCCGGAATTCTCAATATCGACACTCGTGATCGTTATTACCGGCGACGCCGGCGCGACACCACGAATGTACGTGCCCGTTACTACAATTTCTTCAAGCGGCGATTCGGTATCGCCGATCTTTGCGCTGCGCTTCTTGGTCTCGGAGCTGGTCGAGTCCCGCGTGCTTGAAGACCGAGACTTGCTGGGTGCCTCGGTCGCATCACTTGTTAGTGGCAGAGTGTGCTGAGTCGCCATAGCCATTACTGGTCCCTCGGTGCCATCGATCCGGGCGTCCGCGGCAGTCGCGCAAGGGGACCCGAGCACAGGGGCGGCGCCAATTACTGCCACCCGCAGCAAAATGCTAAGAATCGACTTTAGGTAGCGTAGCCTCATAGTCATTTCGGAGAAATGCTTGCGCTTCCGCATTTACTGCTTCCCTCGGTGTGCCTTCTTCCGCCTCGAGTTGCCAGTTAGGCCGCAAACCAAATGCTCCCAGCGCAGATGAGTCTAGGTGGGATCGGGATTTCCCGGCCAGCCACTTTCGAGTGGCATTTTCAACCCCGCGGAGGGAATCAATGGGTTTCTCGCTCTGCTCTACCGATTCTCTGGCGTCCCAAATCTTGGCAAGGCTAAGCCGCTGTTTATATTATAGTTTAGAGCTTAAGCTGGGATTATCGATCCAAGCATCTGGTGAAGGGAGTTTGTCGACTAACCTCGCGTCCATCAGTTCGCGGATCGCGATCATTCATGGCCAGACGCTCCCCGTTCGGTTTTCGGCGCGCATGCGATGAACTTTTTTATCAAGGAGGAGTAATGACCCCGAGTTACTTATGCATGTCCACGGATCTGTCCAGCAACGACATGGCAGCTTGGGTTCAAGCAATCGGATCAATTCTCGCCATTGCCGGCGCTGTCGGTATCGCAATTTGGCAGATGAGACGCTCGCAAGCCAACGCCTTGAAACTCGAGCGCATTGGGCAACGCGAGTCCGAGATCGACTTGGCCAAGACGATTCGAGAGTTGTGCAAGAGATCCGCAGCGTTAGTGACCTACACGATCGGTGCGATCGGCGACCGGCAAAAAATCCACGAGTTCACGACGGGACGGAAAAATTACTACGACGGAGATCTGGAATATTTGAAAACTGCACTCGGATCGATGCCGCTGCATATGTTGCCATCCCGGTTTGTCAAATTCCCATTGTTCGTCAGAAGCCAGTTGGGGCAATTGCAACTGAATACCGAAGCTGTTCTGAAGAATCGCGGCACGCTGGACGCCGCGGATCTGGATGCGTTCAGCAAGAGCCTCGACGCTACACTTGGCAACCTGGAAGCCGCTTATGGTGAGATCGATCTTGAAATTCAGAGGGCCGAAGCGGCGCCTATCCTGTAGTCGCCTTCGACGATTCAACGCGGATCCCGGTAACCACGTGGTTTGGTGAGTTCGACGCATCGAGCGATGCAATTCTTCCTATTGCACTTCGAGCATCTCAGGCGTCGCACCACATCGTCGAGCTTTGCGTTCCACCCGGAAATCGCCGCGAAGGTGCGAGGATGACACCGGCGGATATGACCACACTCGCAACGCAGATAAATCAGGTACTGGCCGAACTCGTCGCTGAGTTTCTCTATCTTGAGATCCCGCATTCGGGATACTGTACATAAACACAGTTATCCCATATAGTTCATTTCGGCGGCGTTTGGCCTGCGCGGCCATCGAGTGACGGAGCGCTATTGTCGATCAGCTGAACAGATCCGGTCGCGGCCCTCATCCTTCGCGCGATAGAGCGCCTTGTCAGCCGCTCTGAGAAGATCAGCCGCAGTGGTCCCGTTCGCCGGATAGACGGCGATGCCGAAGGAAGCGGTCGGCGCCGGTAACGTTTGCCCCAAATGGACGAGATTCGCTTCCCGGATCGCAAGGCGCATCTGATCCGCCCGCGCGCTGGCACACTCGAGATCCGCTTCCGCCAGCACCACCGCAAACTCTTCCCCGCCGTAGCGGCAGGCAATGTCGGAGGGGCGGATGCTTTTCGCTATGGCACGCGCCATCGCACTGAGTACGAAATCGCCGGCGTCGTGTCCGAACTTGTCGTTGAAGCGCTTGAAGTGATCGACATCGATCATCACGACCGATAATGGCCTGCCGCTGCGCTGGGCGCGATGCAGATCGCGGTTGAGCGCGTCTTCCAGGTACCGCCGGTTGTATAGGCCCGTTAATCCGTCACGCAGCGCCATCTCGCGCAGTGCGTCGCGTAGTTTGAGGTTTGCCAGCGCCGGCCCGACCCGGTCGGTCATCGCGCGCAGCCGCTGCTCGATGTCCCGATCGGGACGCCCGCTGCGCGCCTCTACGTCCACCGCAACGTGCAGAAGGCCGAGAACCTGGCCCTGTCCTTGAACCGGCAAACAGACGTAGCTTTCGAGCTCCTCGCGCGTGTGCCGGCACCGGATTGTTCCCTTGCGAGGCACGAAATGCGAACTACCCAACCGCAGCGCCCAGCATTCGTCAGGCGCCAGCGTCGCGACAGGCGGCCCCATGTTGCCCCACGAGCAGGCATGTTCGAGCACGTCGCGCGACTCGCGATAGATAAAAAGAGAACCGCCGGAATCCGGAAACAACTGAGCGCCGGTCTCGCGCACGATGGCATAAGCCTCGATGCGCTGCGTGCAGGACTGCAGCAGTTCGGCCATGCGCGACAAAGCCTCGCCGTTGCGATGAAATGATTCGAGCTGCCGGATCGTGGCTGCCAGCGCCTTGTTGTTCCGGCGCATCTCAGCGTCGGTCTTTCTGCGGGCGGCAATCTCTCGGGTCAGCTCGCGGTTCGCGTCGCGGATCGCGGTCAGCCGCGCTTGCAGGGTTGCTTGCGCTGCGCGCAGGGCCTCCTCGGTGCGGTGCAGGGCGGTGACGTCGCGCGCAATGGTGATCTCGCCGATGAGCGTGCCTTGCGGGTCCAGCAACGGCGCTGTCTTGAGGGCGACGCGGATTGTCTCCCCGCTCTTCTTGCGCCGCTCGGTCGTGGCCGAGGTCGGAATTCCGGCTCTCACTCGCGCAAGAATGCGCGCGTAGTCGGCATCGGACAGGTCGGCCGCATGCAACTTGCGCAGCGGCTGGCCCACGGCTTCTTGCGCCGTGAAGCCGTAGAGCGAGCACGCCTCACGGTTCCAGTACGTGACGACGGCATTGAGGTCCTTGACGATGACGGCGTCGTCGGTGTGTTCGAGTACCTGCATTAGTTCGTGAGCAGTCGGGTCTGACTGCCCCTCCTCCAGGTCACGAACTACTTCCGCTTTGGCGATTCGCATGGAATTACCTGTTCGGCACCGCAAACTTTTACTGAAGAACCCTCAAGCCCGTTCGGGCTATTCCTCACAGAAGTGTAAGACCGCACAGGCTCGGGCGCGGGTTTCGACCGCACAGTTCCGCACGCCGGCGGCCTAACCGCCCGGGCGTACCGATCTTTCTTCGAAAACTGTGATCTGGATGACTATTTTCGTCGCACATATATCTCGGCGTGCGGCAATGCCGCTACGGCGCAGAATTACGCTAGAATCCGCGCAGGCCCGCGGCGCGCTACCGCCGATGGTCCCCAACACCAAAAGTAGCTTCAAAAGGAGTTCGAATGCCTACCCCATTTCGGGCAGTGCTGCTGCTCATCGCCGCGAGCGTTGCGGGCGCCGCGCTCGCTGACGAGGGAATGTGGACCTACGACGATTTCCCCGCCGCGAAGATGCGGGCAGCCTATGGCTGGGCGCCCGACGCCGCATGGCTCGAGCATGCGCGCTTGGGCAGCATCAGGCTGGCCCTCGGCTGTTCGGCCAGCCTCGTATCCTCCAATGGGCTGGTGATGACGAACCATCATTGTGCGCGAGAGTGCGTCAGCGATCTTGCCGACGCTCAACATGATTACTCTGCCAATGGTTACTACGCCGCCGCCGCCGCGGACGAGAAGAAGTGCCCTGCGATGGAGGCGAATCAGCTGGTCAATATCACCGATGTGACTCAGCAAATGGAGGCCGCCACGGCAGGAAAATCGGATCGCGCGTTTCATGAGGCGGAAAGAGCGGCAAAAGCGCAGATCGAAAGCGCCTGTGGCACCGCGTCGGACGTGCGCTGCCAAGTGGTGACCCTGTATGAGGGCGGTGTGTACGATTTGTACAAATACAAACGCTATCAGGATTTGCGCTTGGTGTTCGTTCCTGAAGATAGCGTGGCATTCTTCGGCGGCGACCCGGACAATTTCACCTTTCCTCGCTACGACTTGGACGCGGCCTTCGTTCGCATCTACGACAACGGCAAGCCGTTGCACACGGAAACCTATCTGAAATTCGCGACCAAGGGCGTGAAGCAGGGCGACATCGCCTTCACCAGCGGCAACCCCGGTTCCACCGAACGCGACGAGACGCTGGCGGAACTCGAATTCCAGCGTGACTACGCACAACCGCTCATTTTGAACTTGTTTTCCGAATTGCGCGGCATCCTCACCGAGTTTGCCACCAAAGGGGCGGAGCAGGAGCGCACATCGAAAACCCTGCTCTTCTCGATTGAAAATTCCCTGAAAGCCTACAAGGGCAGGCAGCTTGCCCTGGTGCAGGGTCCGCTGATTTCAGACAAGGCGCGCGCCGAGAAGGAATTTCGCAAGCGCGCGGCGGCGGATCCAAACTTGGCCGCGAAATATGGCGGAGCCTGGGACGCCGTGTCCGCTGCGGTCGTCCATCAAAGAGATATCTTCGTGCGCAACGCGCTCCTCGAGCGTTACCCGCAGCGGTTGTCCGAGCTGATGGCCCACGCGGTCGCTCTGAACCGTTACGCGGCCGAATCCGGAAAGGCGGATGGTGAGCGATTGGAAGAGTACTCGGACGCGAATGCCCCGGCGCTGCGCCAGCAAATCGTCTCGCCGGCGCCGATCCATGCGGATCTCGAGAAAACCGTGCTGACCTGGTGGCTCACTAAGGTGCGCGAATACCTAGGAACCTCCGATCCCGATGTACGGAGACTGCTCGGCAATCAAAGTCCCGAGGAGGTTGCGAGCACTCTCGTCGCCGGAACGAAGTTGGGCGATTCCGCGTTGCGCACTCAATTGCTGGACGGCCGAGCAAGTGCGATCGAGGCGTATCACGACCCCTTGATCGATTTTGCCCGCGCGCTCGACGTCCCGGCCCGCGCGGTTCGAGCCGACTACGAGAACAGCGTAAAGGCCGTAAAGACGAAGAACGCCTCGCTGATTGCCAAGGCCCGCTTTGCCCTGGAAGGGAAAGGCACCTACCCGGACGCGACCTTCACGCTGCGATTGTCGTACGGTGCTGTAGCCGGCTATCAGGACAATGGTCACAGCGTGGCGCCGGCGACGAATTTCGCGGGCGCTTACGCCCACGCGACGGGACGCGAGCCCTTCAAGCTGCCGGCGAGCTGGATAACGGCGCAAAAGGGCGTCGATCCAAATACGCAGCTGAATTTCGTCTCGACCAACGACATCATCGGCGGCAACTCAGGCTCGCCCGTGATCGGGCGCAACGGCGAGGTAATCGGGCTGATCTTCGACGGCAACATCCAGTCGTTGGGCGGCGATTTTGGCTATGACGGGAGCCTGAACCGAGCTGTGGCGGTGGACGTGACGGGCATCACCGAAGCGCTCAAGAACATCTATCACGCGGATCGGCTGGTCAAGGAGCTCGCGCACTAGGAGGCCGCCGGCACATCAAGGCGGTGTTTCCGAGTATGCGGTGACTCCCCACCCGTAGCCCGAGATCCGCCAGCCGGCATTGTCTTGTTCGAGCACGAACGACCACGCCCCGTGCTCCTCGAAGCGCTTGCCCCGCGCGAGTCCCGTCCACGTCGTCGGCAACGAGAAATAAACTCGCTTCCCCGACTGGCTGAAATCGTGGGCTTCGCCGAAGGTCGCGACCAAGCCATTGAGGTCCTCCGCGGCGGCGTGGGCTCGGAACCCCGCCGACCAATTCGCCGCGGCATCCAAGCCGCAGAACACATACGGCGCAAAATTTTCGATGATGCAGAGTCCTCGGCGCACGAACACCGCCGGCTGCTCGCCGCGACGCAGAGTGCTCATGAACGTGACGAGCTTGCGTACCGGTTCCATCATCGCTGCCGTGGGCTGCACCTCGGCTCGAGCAGCGCCCGCCAGAAAACCGATCAGGAGCGCCCAGAAGCGCCATGTCCGCAGGCGAGCCATTCGCCGAATCATCGTGGATTCATCTTGATGCACGTGCGCTCCGAGTTGCGGGGCGGCGCCCCATACAGGATTGCGCCACTGTAGGACACTCGCGTGCGCTTGCAAAGCCGCCCGCGTGCCGCGCCATGCATGCGCGCGCTGCGAATCGACGTCTGCAATTCGCGACACAAACTCACCGCTGTCAACGCTCGCAACGATGAACCGTTGGTGCAGGCAACAGAGGCGCGACGAAGGCCTCTCGTAGCAAGGATTTTATTGTTAACTTGTAGGAGACAGCGATCATGGTCCCCAATGCATCTCGATTATTGACAGTCGGCGTAGCCGCCGCACTGCTCGCCGCATGCGGCGGCGGAGGCTCGAGCGGCAGCACCTCCACACCAATGATGCCGGCTTCCCAAACCGGCAACGTCTCGATGCTCGTGAGCGATGCGTCCACGGAGGACTGGGCGACCATCGGCGTCAAAGTGCTATCGATCGCACTGGTACCGCAAGGCGGCGGCAGCAACGTCACCGTGTACACCGCGCCTGCGGCGGCGCCAATGGTCAACCTGGCGGAGTTGGACCAAATAGCAGAAATACTCGGCAACGCCAGCGTGCCCGTCGGTACCTATACCGGCGCAGTGCTCACCGTCAGCGCGAATGCCGGCGATGTGGTGCTGACGGTAGCGGCCGACCCCGAAACGGGATTCATTGCGGCGCCCGGGACGACGGTACCCGCCGCTCAGATTCAAGTGCAGCACGCGCAAGGCGCGTCGCCGAATCTTACCGTGCCCGTCACGGTCACCTTCGATTCGCCGCTCGTTGTAAGCGCAAGCCAGAACAACGCCCTCGATCTGGAATTCGATCTTGGCCATCCGGCCTTCATCGTGGGCCACGTTCCTCCGGGGGTCGGACAAACCCTGTGGGCCGTGAACTTCGAAGGGCCGGTGCGCCATCGGCCGCTGCATGAGCTGAGCCGCTTGGTCTTGCGGCACTTGTACGGCGATGTCACAAGCGTGGCCACCGGCTCCATCACGGTGACCAAGGAGTTCCCGACGGTGCCTGCGGTGAATCCGGAGACTGCGGTTGCCTCGAATCAGTCGCTGCAAATCTTGGCCGACGCCACCAATGGCACGATCCTCTATGACGTCGATGCCAAAACGCGCACGGTCATCAAGGATTTCTCGGCTGAATCTTCCTTGTCGGGCAAATCGGTCCGCATCGCCGCACGCTATCAAGAGGACGGCACGCTGGTGGCGACGCGCATCTGGGCGAGCAGTCAATTCAACAATGTTTGGCTGAGCCCCGAGGGCCACGTGCTGCACGTCGACATCAACAATAATGTCGTCGTCGTGGAGACCGAATCGGGCGGCGCCCTACCCGTTACGGTCGACGCCAATACGCAGTTCTTCTTTCGCGAACCGCAGGATCCCGCCGCCGACTCCATGCCGATCGGCACCGGTCCTGCGTTTCTTGCGAGCCACGATCTCGTGCGCGGCTTCAAGGTTCATGCGAGTGTAGTCGATCCGACGGCGAGCCCCATGGTTGCGCAGAGCATCGACATCGAGACGGCCGTGTACGACGGCAAGATATCCGCAGCAGATTCGACCGGTTTCACGTTGACGCGGATGTTCAGAACGCCAACGGACGACTACGTGAAGGCGCTCGACTACATCGCGAATGCGACTCCCAACGGAACAGATGACGCAGGCAATGCCGTCACCGGATTCAAGTGGTGGAACTTCGCTTATCCGACCCTCCTGGACAGCGGCGCGAACGCGACCACCGATTTCGTGTCCGCCACCACCGGCAGCGTTGATTTCGGCGGCTCGGTGGGCCCGGTCGCATCTCGCGGCATCAGCTTTGCAACATGGAATGATCCGGCCAATCCCAACGGCTGGGCCGCAACCGCCGCCATCCTCACGCCTTCGCTGCTGCCGCTCGGCTTCGTTTCGACCGGATTGGTGAACGATGCGTTCACCATGACGGTCACCGGCGGCGCGAACCCGGCGACGGTGGATGTCGGCACGGCATCTGGGTCCGCCACGCTCGTGTATCAGGTGGATTGCACCGGCGGCGTCGTGACCATCAGCGCAATCGATGTCACGACCAGCGCCGGCCTTGCGAGTCTGACCTCAGGTCTCGCCGCAGGTACCCCCGTCAAGGTGTACGGAGTGCCGCAGGCGGATGGAACGCTCAAGGCCTATGTGCTCGCGTACTTCACGGGGCAAGCGCCGGCCGCAATAGACTGAAACGTATCGGTCCAAGCGATGACTGACGCCGTGCGGCGCCCCTAAGGCCGCGCGGCGTCCTCATTTGCGCCGCTGCCCGTCTTGCCGCGCCACCACTCGATGGTGTTGCTCAACGCTTCATTCAGGGTGAAGCGCGGCCGCCAGCGAGCTTCGTCACGCAACCGATGCACGTCGGGCAGCAGGATCGCGGGCTCCTGCGGCGGCGCCGGCCGCGCGCCCACGCGCAGCAGTTCAGAGCGTCCGATCTGCCTGCCGATACGCTCGACGAGATCGGCCAGAGCCACGCTTTCGTCGGAGCCGATGTTCACCGGCCCTTCGAGCTTGCCGTCGAGCACGGCCGCAAACGCCTCGCCCACGTCGGCGACATGTAGAAAACTGCGCACCTGCCTTCCATGCGACACCGCAGCCTCGCGATTCAGCAGCAGATTGCGGATCACGGACGGTACCAAACGATCCGGATGTTCGTGCGGGCCAAATTGAAAAAAAATGCGGCCCCACGCCGTCGACAGACGGGCTTGACGCCCGATTTCGGCGAGCGACTCTTGCATCGCGATCTTTGAGGCAGCGTAGGGACTGATGGCAAGCGCATGACTCGATGCGCCATCGTTTGCGAGCGGGCTCAATCGCTCGTCGCACACCTCGACTCGCGACCAATCATACTCGGCGCAACTCCCGGCCATCGTGACGCGGCTGCCGCCGTGAGCGCCAAATGAGCGCAGCAGGTGCTCGCTCGCCGCCAACCAGCGAAAATTCTCCGGACTGTGCCAGTACACTCCCGGCGTCGCAATCCACGCGAAATGCAGCAAGTGCGTCGGCCTCAGGGCAGCGATCAACGCATCGACGCTCGATTCCTGGAGCAGGTCGGCGAAATGTATTTCCGCTCCTTGAAGTTGCGGAGGTGTCTCGCGTCCCGCACTCCCGCGGAGGACCGCGTGCACCTCGTATCCCAAGCCCTTGAGCGCCGGGACGCTCCAGCGGCCGATGAAGCCGCCGGCTCCGGTCACGAGTACTCGCTTTGCCTGTTTCACCTGCCGCCCAGCGCATCGAGCAGCGGGTAGGCAGCGTCGCGCGCGGAGATCACCACAGGCAGCAAAGGCCATTCGATGGCGAACGCTGGATCGTTCCAGCGCAGACCGCGCGCGGACAGGGGCGCGTGCGGCACCGAGATCATGTAGTACACCTCGGCGTGGTCGGTGAGGGTCACGAACCCATGCGCAAATCCCGGCGGAATGAATAGCGAGCGGCGATTGTCCGCACTGAGTTCCGTTCCATGCCAGCGGCGGTACGTGGAAGACGATGCGCGGATATCCACGATGACGTCGAAGACCGCGCCGAAGGTGCAGCGCACGAGCTTGTGTTCCTCGTGCGGCGCGCTTTGATAGTGAAGGCCTCGCAGCGTACCCCTGCGGGCGTTATAGGAAACGCTGCACTGCCGCAGCTCGGGCCCCAATCCATGCGCGGCGAATTCCTCCGCACAATACGATCGGGCGAAAAAGCCGCGCTCGTCCGCGAGCCGTTGCATCTCGACCGTGTAAGCCCCCGGCAACGGCAATTCAGTGAATATCATGGATACGAACCACCGGCACGGGAGTGACGAAGCGGCCGCCCCATTCGCCGATTTCGTGCAATTGTTGGCGGATTTCCGCCTGCAGATTCCACGGCAAAATCAAGACATAGTCCGGCCTGGACTCAATCAGCGCTTGCGGCGAAACCACCGGGATGTGCGTGCCCGGCAACAATTTCGATTGCTTGTGCGGGTTGCGGTCGGCCACCAGGGATATGTCGGCCGGTGTCACCCCGCAGAAATTGAGCAGCGTGTTGCCTTTCGCGGCCGCTCCGTACGCCGCGACCGTCTTGCCCTCGCGGTGCGCCGTGGCGAGAAAGCTCAGCATCGAACGCCTGCAGTTCTCCACGCGCTCCGCGAACTTGAGGTACGTGGCGAGGTCGGCGAGACCCGCCGCGCCCTCCTCGGCGCGCAACCGGTGCAGCGAAGCGCTGTCCTCGAGGTCGGGGCGTTTGGAGTGGGCAGCGAAGATTCGCAGCGATCCGCCGTGCGTCGGCAATCGCTCCGCGTCGAACAGCCGCAAACCGTGGCGGCTGAAAACCTGCTCCAGGGCGTAGAGCGAAAAATAGGAATAATGCTCGTGATAAATGGTGTCGAACTCGACGTGCTCGATCAGTTCCAACAGGTGCGGAAACTCGATCGTCACGGTGCCCGTGGGCTTGAGCAGCAGCGCAATCCCCGCAACGAAGTCGTTGAGATCCGGGACGTGCGCCAGCACGTTGTTGCCGATGATCAAGTCGGCTTGGCGGCCCTCCGCGGCGAGTTTCTCGGCGAGACTGACGCCGAAAAATTCCACCAGGGTGGGCACACCGATCATTTGCGCCGCGGCGGCAACCGTATCGGACGGATCGATGCCGAGAACCGGCACGCCCATGTCGATGAAGTTCTTCAGCAAGTATCCGTCGTTGCTCGCAAGTTCGACCACCAGGCTCTTGGAGCCGAGCTCAAAGCGCCGGCGTGCCATTTCGCAGTACGCCTTGGCGTGCGCAAGCCAGTCGTCGGAATAGGACGAGAAATAGACGTAGTTGCCGAACAGTTCCTGTGGCGCGACATCGTAATCGACCTGCACCAACTTGCAGATTTCGCACACCTTGGCGCGCAGCGGGTAGCGCTTCTCTTCGTGCGCCGCGGCCAACGACTCGATGAAGGCATTCGACGCGGGCTGCAATCCCAAATCGGCCATCGTCACGGCCAAACGGCCGCCGCAGGCGCGGCAGGTGCTCACCAGACCTACCATCGAACGAAACCTATCATCCTTCCCAAAGCTTCCATGGCGCGGCGCCGCTTTCCCACAATGCATTGAGATTCTGTTTGTCGCGCAGAGTATCCATCGGCTGCCAGAAGCCTCGATGCACCCACGCGGCCAATTGACCCTCCGCGGCCAACGTCTCCATCGGCCCCTTCTCCCATACGGTGTCGTGGCCGTCTATCAGCTCGAGCACACTCGGGTGCAGGATGAAAAAGCCGCCGTTGATCAGACCCCCTTCGGCGGTCGGCTTCTCCTCGAACGAAGCGACCTGGGTGCCTTGAGTGACGATCCGGCCAAAGCGCGCCGGCGGCCGCACGCAGGCTACGGTGGCGTTGCGGCCGTGATCGGCATGGAAAGCGATCTCCGCGCCGATATCGATGTTGGCGAGGCCGTCTCCATAGGTCATGCAAAACGGCTCACCCGAATTGAGATAGTTGCGGACCTGCAGGAGCCTTCCGCCGGTCATGCTCTCCTCGCCGGTATCGACGAGCGTGACCTTCCACGGTTCACTGCGGCAATTGTGGTAAACGACTCGGTTTTCCGTCATGTCGAAAGTGACATCCGATTGATGCAAGAAATAGTTCGCAAAGTATTCCTTGATCACATACCCCTTGTAGCCGAGACAGACGATGAACTCTTTGACGCCGAACGAGGCATAGAGCTTCATGATGTGCCAAAGGATGGGTTGCGCGCCGATCTCCAGCATGGGTTTCGGTCGCGTACTCGACTCTTCGGCAATTCGCGTGCCCTTGCCGCCGGCGAGAATTACGCATTTCATGGGGATGCCTTCATCAGTTCACGGTACCGCGCGATCTGCGCTTCGGAAAAAGCCGCCATGTTCTTCCCCGCCGAGTGTGCCAAATACCAGTCGGCCGTCCACGCGAGCGACTCGCGAATTTTCAGTCTGGGGCGCCATGCGAGCGCATGCTCCGCCAGACCCGACGACAGTGTCAGGGCCTGCGCCTCGGGGGGTTGCGGCGCCGGGTCGCGTACCCACCCGGGCTTCCCGCCGAATCGCGCCCCAAATGCCTCCACCACCTCGTGCACCGTGCAGAAGGATGCCGGGTCCGGCCCGAAATTAACAGCGCGCGGCGTGTTTTTCGGCGCCGTGACCAGCCGTTCAGCCAAAGCCAGGTAGCCCGACAGGGGTTCGAGCACGTGTTGCCAAGGCCGGATCGCTTCGGGGTAGCGCAGCATCACGGATTGTCCTGACTCGAGCGCCCTGACGCAGTCGGGGATCAGGCGATCCTCCGACCAATCTCCCCCGCCGATGACATTGCCCGCACGGGCGGTTGCTATGGGCGGACCGCCGGCAAAAAAGCTGTCGCGGAAACTGGCGGTCACGAGCTCGGCGCAGGCCTTGCTGTTGCTGTACGGATCGTGGCCGCCTAGGCTGTCGTGCTCGACGAAGGCGCGGCCCTCGCCCTCGTTCTGGTAAACCTTGTCGCTGGTGACGACGACGACGCAATCGAGATTCCGCAGAGCGCGGCACGCCTGCAAGAGCGCCGCGGTGCCCATGACGTTCGTCGCATAGGTGCCGAGCGGATCGCAGTAGGACTCTCGGACCAATGCCTGCGCCGCCATGTGAATCACGATCTGAGGATCGGTGCGGGCGACGGCTTCGGCGAGGCGCTGAGCGTCGCGAATATCGGCGATCAGCGAACGCCGCGCTCCGGCACGGTCCGATGCGGCGAGGATGCTCCAAAGACTCGGTTCGGCAACGGGTGCGAGCGCATACCCCGTCACATCGGCGCCCAAGGCCTCGAGCCACAGGCTCATCCAGGCGCCCTTGAAGCCGGTATGGCCGGTGAGCAAGACGCGCCGTCCGCGCCAAAACTCCGCGCCGCTAGCGCTCATCTTGCAGCCAATGCGATTTCAAACCACGCAGGTATTGCCCCACCTGCCGCAGTCCCAGCGCCCCGGCGAGCCGAATCTGCAGGTTCAAGAACCTTCGCAATCCCCGAACCATCAGGAAAACCTCCTTGTATTGTGCACGGCCTTGCGTGGCGTAAGCGATTTTTAGCGCGTCGCACGCGATGGCGACGGGCAGCTTATAGAGCCGCGAGCGCGCGACGAAAGGGTCGCGCACACGCGCCGCGAAACTGCGGTCGGTGGTCAGCAACCAGGTGGCCATTCGCTCCATGACGAATATTTTCATTTGCACATTCGAGGCGCCGCGGTAGCTCGTAGGAGTGCGCAGTGCCTCGCCGAGCGCGTCGGCGGGCGTTTCGGCAATCGCGAACATCTTCTCGTTGATCGCGAGCCAGGCTCTCCAGAAGCGCGGTTTCGCGATGAAGTAATTCGAATGCACAGTGTTACGCGAATCGGACACCAGCGAGTCGAGGTCGCTGCTCAACCCGAGCCGTTGCAGCAGCGCGCCGGCGACCTTCTTCAGGCCCGGATGTTCGGCATCGCCGTGTTCGAAGACGTTGAGGTAGTAGGCGCTATTGTGAATGCTGGGGCTCAGAAGTATGACTTCGGTACCCGCGTCGGCCGCTTCAATGAAGTCGCGCACGACGCCGAAGTTCAAGCTGGTCTTGAGTTTGAACTTCGGCGACAAGAAGCCATAAAAAGCACCCTCGTCCAGTGCTTCGTTGGTGAGAAACCTTCTGATCGGCCAATACTCGAACCAATCCGGACGCTCGTTGGCGGAATTGTCAAGGACCTCGAAACCAGGATCCAGCTCTTCACGCGAAGTGTAGTGGTTCAAGATCTGATAAATATGCATGCCATGCATGGTTCAAAGGATACCGGCTTCGTAGGAGCCTGTCTGAGTATTCTAGGCGCGGCGCATTCAATCCCGCTTCTCCGGCAAGGTCAGCCGCGTCAGCAATTGCAAATATTGCGCTCGGTATGTGTGCATCGCATAGCGAGATTCGACGTGCTCACGGCCGCGTGCGCCGAAGCGCGCGCGCAGCTCGGGCGACTGTATCAGGGACTCCAGATGCCGCTCCCACTCATCGGCGGTGCGCGCGTGAAAGCCATTCACGCCGTCGATCACCGCCTCCGTATTGGCGCCGACCGGCGAGGCCACGCAAGGCAATGCGGCAGCCATGTACTGCAGCAACTTGAATGCGCATTTACCGCGCGCCCATTCGTCATCGGTCAGCGGCATGACGCCGATATGCGCCGCGGCCAGGGCTTCGGCTTCGCCCGCCGTGCTCCACGCGATTCGTTCGATGTTGACGTCGGGCCAATCCGGAAACCGAGAACAGATAACCCTCATCTTGAGAGTTTTGTGGCGAAGCGTGAGGCGCGCGAGTGCCGGCCGGATCATCTCCAGATACACCAAGTTCTCCGGACTTCCGATCCAGACGATGGTCGGCGCGCCGGCCGCGCCGGCCGCGGCCGGGCGATAGAGAGCGGTGTCTATCGAGGTCGGCAATATCGCAATTGCCCGCGCCCAGGGGCGCGCGACGCCGGCCAAGACATCGTTGCCGGCCGCGACGACGTCCACCCAGCGGCAGGTCGCGGCAAATTTTCTCTTGCGCCATGGGGAGTCGTCCGGCGCTTCGCCGAGGCGTCGCGGCTTGCGCACGTAAATCGCATCGTCGACGTCGAATACCCGCCGCCGGCTGACGGATGCAAACAGACGTGCTTCCAGCGCGCTCAGCTTGATCTGGTGCAACACCACGATGTCCGCCTCGCGCAGCAGCGACCGGCGCTCCCAGGTCCTCAACCCGTATCGGCCGCTTGGAAAGCGCTCCGCCTGCACCTGCCAGCCGGCCGTTTCGAGCGTTCCGATGAGACTGCGCATGCGGTGCCGGAACGACGGCTGCTCGAGATCGTAGCCCAACAAGACAGCTTTCGACTTGCTCATGGCGGCGGCGACATCATGCCGGCGGCGTTGCGTGGTGCGCCGATTCGATCAGGTTCGCAAGCGACTGCAGTGCGACTTCGAGGCCGTCGGCGAGTCCCAAAGCTGCGGCTCGGCCCGCAAGCGCCGAACGCTGCGGCTCATTTTGCAGCAGCCGCTCCGCCGCCTGCACGATGCTTGCCGCCTCGAGCGGCGCAGCCACGGTCGCGCCGGCGGCGGCGCAGCGCCGTATGCGTTCGACTTGGTCGCTTGCGATAGGCGCCGCGACGCAGGCGGCGCCGCAGGCGATGGCCTGCAGCAGCGTCGAGCCGCCATTGGCCACGATCAGGCGAGCCGCGCGCATGAGCTCTGCCAAGTCGGATTGCGGGAGCGGGCCCAGACTATGCCAGTGCGGGCCGGCTGCCTCGCCGGTCCCCTCGGCATCGCGGGGGCCCACATACAGCGTCGTTGCCCCGCGGGCAGCGAGCGTGCGGCCCGCCTCCATGAACTGCGCCGCCGCATCGTCTGCGCCCGGATGGCCCGTGCCGCCGCCGGGAACGATCAACACGAACGTTCCCGCATCTAAACCGTAGCGTAGCAGGATCGAACTTGGCGACGCAGGCTCCGGGCGCGACAAGATGACGTCCAAGTAGCGCACGATGGGCCGCCCGGCTATCTTGAGCTTGAGTCTTTCGTAGAACCCCAACGAGCCGGCGATGAACTCAGGGTACGCGATCCAATGCTGGTCGATCAGTTGCATCCAGCGCCAGCGAAACGCCTTGCGCCGCTGGCGCGGACGCGCACTGATGTAGACGACGCGCGCACCCGAGCCTTTTGCCGCACGAAGCTGCGCGGTGCGTCCGGCGTTGTCGAATATCACGACGTCGGGCCGCCAACTGCGGAACAACTCGATGACGGCTGCGGAATGAAACGTCGGCGACGAGGCCAGCAGCGTCTTCGGGAACGGTGCATCGGGTGCGTACTTGGCTTCGCAGCTCAACACGAAGTGTATCGCGGCACCCGGCCAGCGCCGACTCGCGGCACGCGCGATTGCGAGCGAGCGCGCGTATTCGCCCATGCCGTACATTCCTGAAACCGGAACGAACAGAATTCTCGGTGCGTCAACCAAGGGCGGTAAACCAGCGATCCAACACCAAAAGATACCACGCTCTGCGAAATTCGCTGCCCACGGGACGCTGCAGCACGCCGCGATCCATCAGACGGCGGACCGCGTCGCGCAGCAGCGCCGGATGACGCCGCAGCCACCTGTGCACCGGAAGACCAAACCCGGATTTGGGCTGATTCAAATGACCCGCAGGCAATCGCGGTTCCATGAGCCGCCGGACCAACAGTTTTCCTCGGCGCCGTTTCATGTCGACCAGCATCTCGGGGTCCACGCTCAGCATGAACTCGACCAAGCGATGATCCAAGAGCGGCGGACGCACCTCGAGCGAGTGCGCCATGCTGGTTCGATCGACTTTCGTCAACAGGCCTTCCGGGAGGTCCGTCATCAAATCCAGCCAGCGCAATTGCGCAAGCGGGGCTAGCTCCTCGTGCCAATGCTGCCGATAGAACCACAAATAGTCGTACTCGGGCTCCTGCCAGCTCTTCGACAATAGCGAATCGATCTGCCGCGCCGTCATGCCGCCAAGCGCCGCCGCATACGCCGGCAATCCGACGTATGCATGGCGCTGCATCGACGACGCCAGCCGCGACAGCGGCGGCAGGTATTGCGCGAGGAGCCTATTGAAGGCGGTCGAGCGTGCGCCGATCCTCGACCAGTATCGTGGATAACCGCAAAAAATTTCATCGCCCCCCTCGCCGCTCAGTGCGACGGTCACTTCGCGGCGCGCCAATTTCGCGACGAGATAATTCGACCATGCGGCGCTGTCGCCGAAAGGCTCATCGAAGAGGGCCGGTATTTGCTCGAGCGCCTGCTCGAAATCCGCCTGGGGCGCCGTCATTTCCACGTGATCGGTACGCAAATGCGCAGCCGCCCTGCGTGCCGCATCCGCTTCGGAACGGGCGCCGGCGTCGAATCCCAAAGTGTAGGTGCGCGGAGCGTCGAGATAATAAGCGGTCAGCGCGGAATCGATGCCGCCGCTCAAGAAAACTCCCACCGGTACATCCGACAGCGTATGCGCCGGCACGACCTCGCGAAGCAGACCGTCGAGTTCGCCGACGGTATCGTCCGCGCTTCGCGTCCTGATCGAGGTCGATGGATTCCAATAACGCTCGATGCGAATGCGGCCCGCTTGCCAGGTCAGCGTGTGTCCGGCCGGCAGCTTTGCGATGCCTTTATAAATACTCTTTGGCGCGGGAATGTAGCCGTGGAATAAAAAATCCCGCACGGCGCTCTGGTCGATCTCAGGGCGGCCCAGAACCAGAAGCGCTTTGAGCTCCGAGGCGTACGCAATTCCGTCCGGCAGCAGCTGGTAGTACAAAGGCTTGATGCCGAGGCGATCGCGGGCAAGCAGGAGCCGCCGCTCCCGCGTGTCCCAAGCGCCAAACGCGAACATTCCAACCAGACGCTCGATACAGGCGCTGCCGTGCTGCGCCAGAAGATGGACGAGCACCTCGGTGTCTCCGGTGGACCGCCACGGGCCCGAGAGCTGCGCGCGCAATCGCTCGTGGTTATAAATCTCGCCGTTATAGGTCAGCACCTGGGAATCGAATAACATGGGCTGGTGGCCGGCCTCGGACAAATCCAAGATGGCCAGCCGGCGGAAGGCCAAAGCGACTCCCGGTTCGCCCCAAGCCCCCTCGTCATCCGGGCCGCGATGGTGGAGGCGCTGCGCCATGCTGCGGGCAATCGCAACGCTCGCCCGCGAACCGATGATTCCCGCTATTCCGCACATTGCCCGCAGTCTAACAGCCTGCCGCCGGGAGCCTGTCTGAGTATTCCGCGTGGCCTGCCCGGTCCCAAGCGGGTTGGCTGGGAGAGGGGCGTCTGCGGCTAGCCATCGGGCAGCGGTTCGTTTAGGGTGCGTGCTGGAGCGGGAAGGACAATGGCAACACCTGCGGATCAACGACTGCTGGAACTCCTGGAGAAATGGCTCAAAAGCCTCGAGCTCCATGCCAGGTATTCTTCCCTCGACGACGACAGCTACTGGAAGGTTCAGCCCTGGGTGGAACATCAGCGGCCGAGCCGCTGGATCATCGATCTGGCGATGCAAAAGACCAAGGCGCTGCGCTCTCAAGTGGAGGAGCGCGTGAAGGCGGGCGACACCCAGTATTCGGATTCATTGGAACTGATGGCCTTCCTCGCGAACCTCGTGGGATCCGAACACATCGAGCGTTTCATCCCGGTGGCCGACGCGCAAAGCGAGCGGTCTTTGACGCGGGAGCCGCCGGCCGGCGCCGCGCCGGCGGCCGATACGGCCACGGGCACTCGCGAGATGCCGACATTCCTCGCCACCAAGCGCGCGCCGGCGGTTACGGCCACAGCCACTCGGGAAATGCCGAAATTTCTCGCCACAAAGCGCGCGCCGCCACCCGTGAGTAACGCGCAAGTCGCGCGCACCGAACGCAAGACGGCCGCGGCCCCGAGACCGGCCGCAAAACCCGCGAACAAGCAATCAGCAAAGCCCGGGGCCAAACCGGCCGGCAGGACGGCGCCGAACAAGTCGGCACCGGAGGCGTCGTCCGGCCGGGACGGTCCCTCCGATGCCGCGCGCGCCCAGGTGATTGCCGATGCAGCCCGCTTGGTCCATTGGGGACGAAGGTGGTACGAGTTGCCCGAACTCATCGCACGCATGGCGGGACGGCCCTCGTTGCCTGAAGTTCGGCGCATACTCAAAGAAAACAAATCGGCCATCGATGCAAAATCAGAGGGGAGCGCCTAGCTGGGGGCGCCTAGCTGGGAGCGCCCAGCCGGTGCTTCGGTGCTAGATCGTCAGGCCGCGGCTGCATAGAATACCCAGCGCTCGAGATCGCGCACAAAAAAGTTGAACCTCCGCCGTCCAAGCAAGCTCAAAGGCGCCCATGATTACGACTAAACATTTATCCAAACGCTATGGCGATAAACTCGCGGTCGATGACTTGACATTTTCGGTCGCGCCGGGCGAGGTGCTTGGATTCTTGGGCGCCAATGGCGCGGGCAAATCCACGACGATGCGCATGATCGCGGGATTCATATCGCCGACCGCCGGGGAGGTGTCGGTTTGCGGATACGACATCGAAAGCGCGCCCGTGGCGGCCAAATCTTGCATGGGATATCTCCCCGAGGGCGCTCCGAGCTACGGCGAAATGACGGTGAGCGAGTTCCTGGATTTCGTCGCGGACGTGCGCGGTCTTGCCGGCGAACGGCGGCGGCTTCGCCGCAGCGTCGTCGTCGACAGGCTCGGCTTGGCGCCGGTGATCGAGCAGGTCATCGAGACGTTGTCGAAGGGCTTTCGCCGCCGCGTCGGACTGGCACAGGCTTTGATTCACGACCCACAGGTTCTGATCCTGGACGAACCGACCGATGGCCTCGACCCGAATCAAAAGCATGAAGTGCGCCGTCTGATCAATGAACTGAGCAAGGACAAGCTGGTCATCGTGTCGACGCACATCCTGGAGGAAGTCCACGAGGTGTGCACGCGCGCCATCATCATCGCCCATGGGCGCATCGTCGCGGACGAAACCCCGACTGCGCTCGAGGCGCGCTCCCGCTACCACCACGCCGTCAGCCTGCGCTTCGAGAAACCCGAGCAACTAGAGGCAGCGCGCCGCGAGATCGCTCTGCTTCCGGAGGTTGCGCAAGTGGAGTTCGATGCGCGTGAGCTGAGGCTCACGGCAGTGCCGAAGCCGGGCGCGAACACCTTGTCCGCGGTGAGCGCCATCATCATCAAGCACGATTGGGACGTACCTGAGTTGCACCTCGAATCGGGGCGCCTCGATGAGGTGTTTCGCTCGTTGACTCAGCCACCCGGTATCGCGGTGTCCGACGCCGCGGCGGGAGCCGGCGCATGAGCGAAGTTCTGGTGATTTTCCGGCGCGAACTGCGCAGCTACTTCGCCACCCCCTTGGCTTATGTGTTCATCGTTATTTTCCTGGTTCTAGCGGCGGTATTCACGTTCCAGGTGGGCGGCTTTTTCGAGCGCGGTCAGGCTGATTTGCAGTCCTTCTTTCGCTGGCACCCGTGGCTGTATTTGGTGCTGATTCCCGCCATCTCCATGCGCCTTTGGGCCGAAGAGCGCAATAGCGGCAGCATTGAGCTGCTCATGACGCTGCCCGTGACCCTCTGGCAGGCGGTGGCCGGTAAATTTCTCGCCGCCTGGTGCTTTGCCGGCATCGCCCTGCTGCTGACGTTTCCGATCTGGATCACCGTCAACTACTTGGGGTCCCCGGACAACGGTGCAATCGTTGCCGCGTATGTCGGCAGCCTCCTGATGGCGGGCGGCTTCCTGTCGATCGGCATGTGCCTGTCCGCCGCCACCCGCAATCAAGTGGTAGCGTTCATCACAGCGGCGCTCGTGGGGTTCGTTTTCCTGCTCGCGGGATTTCCGCTGGTGCTCGATTTCGTGCGCGGTGTATTGCCGCAGGCCATTGTCGATGCGATCGCAAGTTTGAGCTTTTTCACTCACTTCGAAGCCATCTCAAAGGGCGTCATCGACCTCCGCGATCTCGTCTATTTCGGCGCCCTGATCGGCTTTTGGTTGGCCGCCACGGCCTTGGTACTCGACATGAAGAAGGCGGAATAGGTGAACGATAGTCGCTGGCGAAGAATGAGCTTTGGGGTGGGCGGGCTGATTGCGCTCGCCGTGTTGTTTTTGGCCGTAGTGATGCTCTCGAATGTGGGCCTTCGCGGCATGCGGGTGGATCTCACGCAGAATCGGCTCTACACCTTGAGCCCCGGCACGCAGCAGGTGCTTGCCGAGCTCAAGGAGCCGATCAATTTGTACTTCTATTTCTCGCGCGAAGCGGCCGCAAAACAGGCGACGCTGCTCATGCCCTACGCCACCCGGGTGCGCGAGTTCCTCGAGGAACTGGCGGCGCGTTCCCGCGGAAAGATTCACTTGCGCATCGTCGACCCGCAACCGTTCTCGGATGAGGAGGACCGCGCCGCCGAATTTGGACTGCAATCACTGCACGCCGGCGGCGGCGATGCGCTCTACTTCGGCTTGACCGGCACCAATTCCACCGATGGTCGTGCCTCCATACCGAGCTTCCAAGCAGATCGCGAGGAATTCCTCGAATATGACGTGGCAAAACTCATCAATGAATTGGGCACCCCGAAGAAGCCGGTGATAGGCCTGATGAGCTCTTTGGGGTTGCAGGGGCAATTCAATCCGATGACGGGCCAGATGGGCGAACCTTGGCCGATTCTCACCCAACTGCAGGACCTGTTCGCGGTACGCAGCCTGACGACCGACATCGACCACATCGACAAGGATGTCGATGTGTTGATGCTGGTCCATCCCAAAGAGCTGCCGCCGAAGACTCTGTACGCCATCGATCAATTCGTGATGCGCGGCGGCAGATTGTTGCTGTTCGTCGATCCGAATGCGGGGGGCGACACCAGCGGACAGGATCCCTCCAATCCGCTCGCCGGAGTGATGGCGAATCATTCCTCGGATCTCAAGCCGCTGCTTGCGGCCTGGGGCGTCGATTACGATCCCACCAAGGTCATTGGCGATCTGGAGCGTGGGCTCGAGGTGCGCACCAGCATGCAGTCGCCGCCCGTGCGCCACATCGGCATCCTAGGCTTGAGCCATGCCGACATGAACCAGAAGGACGTGGTGTCGGCATCGCTCGACAAGATCAATATCGCGACGACCGGCTCGCTTGCCGCGCACCCGGGCGCCAAGACCAAATTCGAACCGCTGCTGCTCAGCTCGGCCAGCGCGGCGCCGATTCCCGCACAGCGATTCAATGCGCTCGTGGATCCCGCGACCCTGCGGGATGGATTCAAGCCGACAGGCGTTCGTTACGCCTTGGCCGCACGAATCACCGGGCCCGTGGAATCGGCGTATCCCCAAGGCCTGCCGGCGGATCAAAAGACGGCCGCCGCGTCGCCCAGTGCCGCTTCGCTCGCCTCCGCTTCGCCTGCCTCCGCCTCGCCCGCCGGCGGTCCCGCGACCGCGGGACCCCCCGCCGCACACCTGGCAAAATCGGCAGCGCCCGCCAATATCGTCGTCATTGCCGACACGGATTTATTGATGGACTACATGTGGGTGCAAACGCGCGAGCTGTTCGGTCAACGCGTCGCCCAGGCATTCGCCAACAACGGCGATTTCGTGGCCAACATCCTCGACAATCTCAGCGGCTCCAGCGCACTGATCAGCGTGCGCGGGCGCGCGACGTTCTCGCGGCCGTTCGAACGCGTCGAAGCGCTCAGGCGACAGGCCGACGACCGCTTGCGCGCCAAGGCATTGGAACTCCGGGCCGAGCTGCAGCAAACGGAGACCAAGTTGACCGAGCTGCAAGGCAAACGCAACGATCAATCCTCGCTCATGTTGTCGCCGGAACAAGAGGCGGAACTCAAACGTTTCGTGGCCGAGAAGGCCCGCGTGCGCAGAGAACTGCGTGAAACGCAGCGCGGGCTGGATGTCGATATCAATCGCCTGAATTCCTGGCTCAAGGTCATCAACATCGCCATCGCTCCGATATGCGTGGCCCTGGCGGGTGTCATCATTCTGTCGCGGCGTCGCGCGCGCAGAACGGCATCGGGCGCAGCATGAGCCGGCAACGCTTCATATCGCTGCTCGTCGCCGCGTTGATCGCCATCTCCGGCGCCCTCTACTTGAGCACCCAACGCAATCTGCCGCGGGATCCGCACGGGGCTGCCTTGCTGCCTTCTCTGGCCGGAGAGATCAATACGGTGACTGCCTTGAGCGTGCGCCGCTCCAGCGCAACACCCACCGCAACCGTGCACCAGCAGGGCGACCGGTGGACCGTGGCCGAACGCGGCGACTATCCAGCGGACGTATCAAAGGTGCGCAAGTTGCTGCTGGCTTTGAGCGACGCCAAGATCACGGAGGAAAAAACCTCTAACCCGGCGAATTTCGCCGTCATCGGCGTGGAGGATCCGTCGTCGCCGGGAGCGAGCGGAGCGGAAGTCACCGTGACGGCAAAGGACGGAAAGCACTCCGTAATCGTCGGTAAGGCGACCGGTGAAGGCAACTTCGTTCGGCGCGGCGGTGAAAACACGAGCTACAGCGTCGAACCGAGCATCAGCTTCGAAACCGAACCGCGCTTTTGGATCGATTCCCGGCTGATCGACATCGCGGCCGCCACCATCCAAAGCATCCAAATCAAGCCTGCGGCGGGCGCTGCTTACACCGTCCGCCGAGAAACAGCGGGCGCAAATTTTACGCTCGACGGCGTGCCGGCCGGGCGCAAGGCGCTTGAATCCGCCTCGCTCGCGCCCTCGACCACCCTCTTGAGCGGCCTGACCGCCGACGATGTCGCGCCGGTGGGCGGCATCGACTTCAGCAAGGCGACGGTTGCGACGTTCACCCTGTCCGATGGCAACCTGATCATCACCGGCACGGTTACCGGCGAGAAGCATTGGATCCAGCTGCAGGCGGGCAAGGATGCGGCACTCAACGCCAAGGCCGCAGGCCATGCATTCGAAATTGCGGCATACCGTTACGATGCGATTTTCCGGCCTCTGGACCAGATCCTCGCCCCTGTCACCCCGCCGCCCGGAGCGAAAGGCTCGTCCCCGGGCGCGAAAAAAGCCCCGCCGCCGAAAAAGCCAGCGCCCGCGTCAACGCCGTGACCGCCGGTACGAGCGCCGGATTTGGCCGACGCTTCGCCGCATTGATTTACGACAGCGTGCTGTTGGCCGCCCTTCTCGTGGCATTCACCACGGGCGCCGTATTCTTGAACCATCGCACGGCAATCGAGCCCGCAACGGCAGGTGCGTGGGCGTATCTCTACCGCGTGGGCCTGATCGGCATCATCGCGGGCTACTACCTGCTCAATTGGACCCGCAGCGGTCAAACGTTAGGGATGCGCGCCTGGCATCTTCGCGCCGTCACCGAATCGGGCCTGCCCTTGTCTTGGCCTGCCGCGGCGTTGCGTTGGAGTTTGGGGGTGCTCGCATGGGCGCCGGCGGCGCTCGGCGTGCTTTGGCTGTACTTCGACCCCGAGCGTCTGGCGCTGCATGATCGATGGTCGAAAACGCGAGTGGTCCAATTAACGCGTTCTTGATATCGCGACCAGGGTGCCAAGCCCGATCACCGCCGTTGGCAACCATCCCACGAATGCCGGATTGAGTGCGAACAAGTGACCGCCGTTTTCTATGGTGCGATTGATGAGGAAAAAAACGACACCCAGCAATACGCCGATTACCGTGCGAGTGCCGGCGCCCGTGGTACGCAACGGCCCGAATACGAAGGGTAATGAGAGAAGCGTCACGACGATGACGGCGAAGAGCAGCGCGATACGCGACCAGTAAACGGTCTCGTAGAATCCGGTTTCGAGACTGTTGCGCCGCAAATGATCGATATAAGAGGCTAGGCCTCGCAGGGTCAAGAGTCCCGGATCGGTGGCGGCTAGACCCAAGAACTCGGGATTGACCCTGGATTGCATCGTCGTTTCGGTTACCACGCTGCTGTTGACCTGCTCATCGCCAAAACGCGTCGTCGCCACATTGTGCAGCTTCCAATTACCCGGATCCGCTACCGAAATCCGCGCGGCTCGCTCGATCGAGCGCAGTTTCGTCGGCCCATCAAGCTGGAACAAGAACACTCCGCCGAATGCCCGGTCGACCTCGGCGGTTTGCACCCGCAGGATCAGGTCCCCGTCCTTCACCCAGGCAGAACTCGAGCCCGCGAAGCTCACATCCTGCAATTTGCTCGTGGTCTTTTCGCGCTTCGCGAACTGCGCCATGGGCGGCGCCGCATACTCGCCGATGCCGTACATGATGAGGGAGAGCGTGAGCCCTGCGAGTCCCACCGGCCAGGCGATACGCCACACCGACACTCCGGAAGCGCGGGTCACCACGAGTTCGCTCCCCGAGGCGAGATGCCCGAGACCCATCAGCGCCCCGATCAGCGCGCCTATCGGCAGCAGTTCAAAGGACTGTTGCGGCAGATTCAGCATCGTGAACAGGAATGCGTCTCCCGCGCTGTAGCTGCCGACGCCGATATCGTTTTGCTGACTGATGAACACGAACAATGCGCCCAACGTCAGCAGCACAGCCATCGCCATGGCCGTGTAGGTGAGCACGACTCGATACAGGTAGCGGTCGAGGGTATTCACGTCGTCCTCGCTTCACGCGCGATCAAGTACAGTCCCAGGACGAGCGCCGCCACGTGAACCCACCAGACTCCGACCGCCGGCGGCAGATCCTGCTTCTCCACCCATACCTTGGCGGCGGACAGAAGATTCGAATACACGAAATACACGACGATGGCGAAGCCGACTCTGGCGTAGCGGCCCTGACGCGGTCGCAGGCGGCTCAATGGCACGGCAATCAGGGTCAGCACAAGGGCCATAATTGGCGTAGACGCCCTGAATTGCAATTGAGCGATGTCCGAAGGGGCATCGGAGCCGAGCAGTTCTCGAGTCGGCTTGGCGTCTGGATCGGTGGTCGAGGTGACATCCGCGGGCGTGGCAATGGGAATACCGTGTTCGCGAAACTCGATCACCCGAAAGTCGTTGCGGCCCGGAGCGCCTTCGTAGCGTCGGCCGTTGAACAGAGTCACCAGATGCATTCCATTGGCCGCCGCCTTGGAATAAGTGGCCGTATCGGCGAGAGCGACTTCGATGCGGCCCGCCGACTCGCGCTGCACGAATACATTGTGCAACACGCCCTCGGTATCGACTCGCTCCGCGTAAAATACCGCATCGCCGCCGCTGAAAGAGCGGAATCGACCCGCATCGAGTTGACCGAATCGTGCCTCGTTGAGCGCCGATAGGCGCAAAAGCTGCGCTTCCGTGTCGGCCTGCGGCACCTGGACAAACACGAGCCAGGCCAGCCCTACGGAAATCACGGCGGCAAAAGCGAACAATGGCGGCAGCAGCCGCGCCGGCCCGAAGCCGCAGGCCTGCAGCGCGGCCATTTCGGTGTCGTGGTACAAACGGCCCAAAGTCAGCACCACGGCCAGCAACAGCCCGACCGGCACGATCACCGACAAATTCATGATCGCGCCTAGTGCGATCAGATCGAATACCACGTGTCGGCCGTACTGGTTGTCCGCCGCCTGGCCGAGCACTCTGGACAACTGATTCGACACCAAGATCGCCACCAGTACCCCGGTGACGGCGAGCCAGGTCTGCACGACTTCGCGCAGCACATACCTTTGCACGGTCCATTTCATGCGTACGAGCTTAGAGCCTTCGCGATAATCTAGTAAACTAATTCAGGAACCCCAACGAGCCTATCGGAGTATTCCACGCGGCCGCGGCCGAGAATACCCGGATAGGCTCCTAGGCAAAGAACACGCAAAAACGGAGTTTGGAGACATGGAATTCAAGGCCATTATCGACGCAAAAGCGCACCAAGAGACGGGTTGCGCCGTCGTGGGCGTGTATGAAGACGGCGAGCTCGGCGTCGCGGCGCGCCGGATCGACACCCAGTTGAACGGGATGATCCGGAAACTGCAAGGGGACGGCGATTTCTCCGCACGGCTCGGCGACATTCTTCTCCTGCCTAACCCTGCCGGAGCGGCGGCCGCGCGCGTGCTGCTGATCGGCTTGGGGACTCGTTCTGGCTTCGGCCGCAAGCAATACCGCAAAGCCTTGGCCTCCGCCGTTCAGGCGCTCATCAAGACCGGGGCGAGCGATGCAATCGTGTACCTTGCGCTCGAGCAGGTCGCGGATCTCGATGTGCACTACCGCGCCCGCACGGTGGCGGAGGTCTTCAGCGCGCAGCTGTATAAGATTCCCGATCTCAAAACCGGCGCCAAACCCAAGGCGCCGCGATTGTCGAGCGTCGGCGTGGCGGTGGCCGATGCGCGTGCCGCGAAAGCGGCCACGGAGGGTCTGCGCATCGGCGTAGCGGTCGGAAGCGGGCTAGCGCTGTCAAGGGATCTCGCCAATTTGCCGCCGAATGTCTGTACCCCCACCTATCTAGGGACTCGCGCGCAGGCGTTGGCAAAGGATTTTCCCAGCATCAAGGTCAAAGTATTCGACGAGAGCGCCATCAGAGCGCTCAAGATGGGTGCGTTTCTGGCGGTGACGCAAGGGTCGGAGCAGCCTCCCCGCCTGATCGTATGCGAATATCGCGGCGCCAAGAAAAACAGCGCACCTGTGTGCCTGGTCGGGAAAGGAATTACCTTCGATTCGGGCGGCATTTCATTGAAAGACCCCCCCGCCATGGATGAAATGAAGTTCGACATGAGCGGCGCTGCCACTACCCTGGGTACCATGCGCGCGATCGCCGAGCTGAAATTACCGATCAACCTCGTCGTTGTCATCCCCACATGCGAGAACATGCCGAGCGGCAGCGCGGTAAAGCCCGCCGACATCGTGACGACCATGTCCGGCCAAACCGTCGAGATACTCAATACCGACGCCGAAGGGCGCTTGATACTCTGCGACGCCATCACGTACAGCCGCCGCTTCAAACCGGCCGCCGTGATCGACGTGGCGACGCTGACCGGCGCCTGCGTCATCGCGCTCGGCAATCATTTCAGCGGCTTGATGAGCAATAGCGAGTCGCTTGCGGATCAATTGGAATCGGCGGGCGTGCGCGCCGATGATCGCGCCTGGCGATTGCCGATCGGCGAGGAATACGTCGAACAATTGAAAAGCAATTTCGCGGACATCGCCAATGTCGGCGGACGCGAGGGTGGCGCATGCACGGCAGCTTCGTTCCTCTCGAAATTCGCCAAGGATCTGCAGTGGGCGCACCTTGACATCGCCGGAACCGCCTGGCTCGGGGGCGCCCAGAAGGGCAGCACCGGACGGCCCGTATCCTTGCTCGTCGATTTTCTGGTCAATCGTGTCCGGGGCGTATGACCGAGCGCGTGGACTTCTACGTACTGAAAAGCGCCTCTGCGAACCAGCGATCGGCGTTTGCCTGCCGCCTGACGGAAAAAGCCTATCTCAAGGATTTACGCATCGTCATCGTCAATGACACGTTGAGCGATGCGAAAATCCTCGACGACTTGCTGTGGACATTCAACGAACGCTCTTTCATCCCGCACCAGATCTGGCTCGACGGGAGCTCAGCGGACCCTGCGACCAAGGTGCACCTCGCAATCCTGCCCGCGGCGCCGCCTTGCGCCGACCTGCTGGTGAATCTGGCCGCTCGGCTGCCCGAGCAGTGGGAACGCTACGCCCGCATTGCCGAAATCATCGACGCCGACGAAGATCGGCGCCGCCTCGGCCGTGAACGCTTCAAGACGTACCGCGATCTCAAGGTTTCGCTCGCGACGCATCAGCTGAACGAATCAGCGGATGAATGATCCGAATGGCCATGGATAAAGCGTTTTCGCCCGCTGACATCGAGTCGCGAATTTATGCGCACTGGGAGGCGTCGGGATATTTTGCGCCGGCAGGCCGTGGCATCCCCTATTCGATCGTCATACCGCCGCCGAATGTCACCGGCACCCTGCACATGGGCCATGCGTTCCAAGACACGATCATGGACGCCCTGATTCGCTACCACCGGATGCGCGGCTTCGACACGTTGTGGCAGCCCGGGACCGATCATGCCGGCATCGCGACGCAAATGGTGGTCGAAAGACAATTGAACGCGGAAGGATTGAGCCGCGTCGAACTCGGACGAGAGGCGTTCATAGGGCGGGTTTGGCAATGGAAGGAGCAGTCCGGCGGCCAAATCGCCAATCAGATGCGCCGGCTTGGCGCGTCTGTCGATTGGCGGCGCGACCGGTTCACGATGGACCCGGAACTTTCGCGGGCGGTCACGGAAGTCTTCGTCCGTCTCTACCAGGAAGGCCTGATCTATCGCGGCAAGCGCCTGGTGAACTGGGACCCTGTACTGAAGACGGCGCTGTCCGATTTGGAAGTGGTAGCCGAAGAAGAGGTGGGTAGCCTCTGGCACTTGCGCTATCCGCTCGAAGCCGGCGGCGGGTTCCTCGTGGTCGCAACGACGCGGCCGGAAACGCTGTTGGGAGACGCCGCGGTTGCGGTGCATCCCGACGATGAACGGTATCGGCATTTGATCGGCCGCCGAGTGCGCCTCCCGCTCACTTCGCGTGAAATTCCCGTCATTGCCGATACGTACGTCGATCCGCAATTCGGCAGCGGCTGCGTCAAGATAACGCCGGCGCATGACTTCAACGATTATGAAGTAGGCCAACGGCACGGCTTACCGCTGATCAACATCATGAACCCGGACGCCTCCCTCAACGAGGAAGTTCCCCCGGCGTACCGCGGCCTCGACCGCAACGTCGCTCGGACGCGAATTCTCGCCGACCTGGAGGCGCTGGGGCTGATCGAGCGCGTCGAACCGCACAAGCTGACCGTGCCGCGCGGCGACCGCAGCAACGCCGTGCTCGAGCCCTTGCTCACCGATCAGTGGTTCGTCGACATCCAACCGCTGGCGCGCCCGGCCATCCACGCGGTCGAAGCAGGGCATATCCGCTTCGTGCCCGAGAATTGGTCCGCGGTGTACTTCGAATGGATGGGCAAGATCAAGGATTGGTGCATCAGCCGCCAGCTCTGGTGGGGACATCGCATACCGGCCTGGTACGACCCCGATGGCCGAGTGTACGTCGCCCGTAGCGAGGCGGAGGCGCGCGCCGCCTTCGGCCTGGATTCCTCGATGCCGCTGCGGCAGGACGATGACGTCTTGGATACGTGGTTCTCGTCCGCGTTATGGCCCTTTTCGACCCAAGGATGGCCCGCGGATACCCGCGAGCTCGAGACCTACTATCCGACCTCCGTTCTGGTCACCGGATTCGACATTATTTTCTTCTGGGTCGCCCGCATGATCATGATGGGTCTCAAGTTCACCGGCAAGGTTCCGTTTCGCGAAGTCTACGTGCATGGCCTGATCCGCGATCACGACGGTCAGAAGATGTCCAAGTCCAAAGGCAATGTCATCGATCCGCTCGACATCGTCGACGGCATTGCTCTCGAGGCCTTGCTCGCCAAGCGCACCAGCGGTCTGATGCAGCCGCACATGAAACCGGCGATCGAAAAGGCGACCCGCAAGCAATTTCCGCAAGGCATCGCTGCCTTCGGCACGGATGCACTGCGCCTTTGCTTTGCCCGGCTTGCGACGCAAAGCCGCGATTTGCGTTTCGACATGAGCAGAGTCGAGGAGTACCGCAACTTCTGCAACAAGCTGTGGAATGCAGCGCGCTATGTGCTGATGAATGTCCAGAATGAGGATTCGAAGCCGCAAGGCGGCTCGATACAAGAAAGCGCAGCCTTGAGCCTCGCCGACCGCTGGATTCAAGCGCGGCTGTCCGCAATGCTCGCGCGGGTCGAATCCGGATTCGCCGAGTACCGCCTAGATAACGTCGCCAACGCTCTGTACGAATTTACGTGGCACGAGTTTTGCGACTGGTACTTGGAACTCTCGAAAGCGGTCCTTCAGTCTGCAACTGCCGATGCGGCGGACAAGCGCGGCACGCGTAACACCCTGATCAACACCCTTGAAGTGCTGCTGCGCGCGCTGCACCCGCTCGCACCTTTCATCAGCGAGGAGATCTGGCAACGCGTACGCGGGAGCGCAGGGGTCGCCGGCGATAGCATCATGCGCTGCGAATTCCCGACCGCGCCACAATTCAAGGCTGACCCGGAAGCGGAGGAGGAAATGCGTTGGGTGATCGCCTTCATCGAGGGGGTGCGGCAAATCCGCGGCGAATTGGACATCGCCCCCGGCCGCAAGCTCGAGGTGCTGCTGCAAAACGCCTCCTCAAAGGATACGGCCTATCTCGAGCGCAACCAGCAATACCTGATGCGCCTCGCCGGCATCGATGTGCCGCGTACGATTGGTCCGGCTCAAGTTGCACCGATATCTGCCGTTGCATTCGTGGGTACGCTTGAAATATTGGTGCCCATGGCCGGATTGATCGATCCGGCCGCCGAGCTGGATCGCCTCGCGAAGCAGCAACGCAAGGCCGAGATCGATCTGAAGAAAATGGAGAGCAAGTTGAGCAACACCGAATTCGCCAAGAACGCGCCGGCGGAGGTCGTAGCCAAGGACCGGCAGCGGCTCGCGCAACTCGAAACCGAAATCCGTCAACTGGCGGCCCAGATCGCAAGGGTGACCGCGCTCAAGCACCAATGAACTCCGCACAGTCCGAGATCGACGCCGTCCTCGCTCAAATCAACCGGGTGATCTTGGGCAAGGACGCGCAGATCCGCCTCTGCCTTACCTGTCTTTTGGCCCGCGGGCACCTGCTGATCGAGGATATTCCGGGAGTCGGCAAAACCACCCTTGCGCACGCGCTCGCCAAGACCTTGGGTTTGTCTTTTCAGCGAGTGCAATTCACCAGCGACCTGCTTCCCGCCGACGTGCTCGGCGTGTCGATCTTCGACCGCGAAACCGGCAAATTCAGATTTCAACGCGGGCCGATTTTCGCTCAGCTGGTGTTGGCCGATGAGATCAATCGTGCGTCGCCGAAGGCGCAAAGCGCGCTGCTCGAGGCCATGGAAGAACATCAGGTCACCCTCGACGGTCAATCGATGCCGCTGCCCGAGCCATTCTTCGTCATCGCCACTCAGAATCCGCAGGACCAGGTCGGCACGTTTCCCCTGCCCGAATCGCAATTGGACCGATTCTTGATGCGCGTGCATCTGGGATACCCTGCGGCCGCCGCGGAGCGCGAACTCCTGAGCGGCGTCGATCGCCGCGATTTGGTGAATTCGCTCTCCACGGTCGCGACCGTGGAGAGCTTGCGGCGGCTGCAGCAGCGGGTTCTCGATATTCATGTCGCGCCGGCCCTACTCGACTATGTCCAAGCCCTCGTGGCCCACACTCGCCACTCGCCGGGATTGAACGTCGGTCTGTCGCCGCGGGCGGCCATCGGTCTGCTGCGCGCAGCACGCTCCTGGGCGTTGATCGCGGGCCGCGATGCCGTGATCCCGGAGCATGTGCAAGCGGTGTTTGCCGCCGTCGTCGAGCATCGCGTGCGGCAGCGCGACAGCGGCCCGGCCACTGTCACCCGGTTGCTCGAGGCGGTCCCCATCCCCTAAAGTGAGGCGACGTTGCGCACACTGCGGCAGGCAATTTCGGAGAAGACGCGCGCCTGGGCGGCGCGCCGACACGGCCGCGATACCCTGCCGATCAAGATCAACCGGCGCCGCATCTACATTCTCCCGACCCGATTCGGCTTGATGCTGGCGTTCGTGCTCGTCGCGATGCTGATCGCCGGGCTCAACTACAACAGCAACTTGGGGCTGGCCTTTGCTTTTCTGATGATGAGCGTCGCGCTCGTCACGATGCATCATTGCAACCGCAATTTGCTCGGGCTGCAGGTCGATGTGACCACGGAGGTCGATGCGTTCGCCGGCCGCGAGGCGAGTTTCGAGTTCGTGTTGCGCAACGATTCGATTGTCGAGCGCCGTGATGTCGAAATTTGCTGCATGAGCGCCGCCGGAATGCGCAGCGTGCCGGCTCGATCGACCGAATCGGTCCCGGTCGCCATTCCGGTGGCGAAGCGCGGCGTGGTGCGTCTCTCCCAATTCGAGTTGCGCACACGCTATCCCTTCGGCTGGTTCCATGCGTGGACCTATGTGCAAGGCGCTTTGACTGCCTACGTCGCTCCCTCCCCGCGCGGCAACCGCACTCTGCCCTCCGCGGAGGGCTTGGGTTCCGTCGATCGCAGTGCGCGGCCCGGCGACGAGGATTTCGCGGGCTTACGCGCTTACCAACCCGGCGTGCCGCTCAAGCACATGGCTTGGAAAGTGTTGGCCCGCGGCGGCGAAGCTGCCGTGCAAAGTTTCACGAGTCTGGCGGCGCAACCCGAATGGCTGGAATGGTCCTCCCTCGAGGGTCAAGACACCGAGACGCGCCTGTCGCAACTCTGCTTGTGGGTATTGGAGAGCGAGGCGGCGCAGCGCGTCTTTGGGCTTAGAATTCCCGGCAAGGAGATTGCGCCGGCGCGCGGCGCGGCGCATCGGTTTGCGTGTTTGCGGGCCCTTGCGATGTATGGGATCGGGGAGCCGCAATGAACCCCAAACTGGCGTCCTACCCGCAACTCCTGGGCGCCTTTGCATGCCTTGCGCTGGCTTTGGTCGCGCACGTGCAATCGATACCCGCGTGGGTGCTCGCGACAGTGGGCCTATCGGGCGCGATACGGCTGCTGCTCGCGCGTCGCGGCCGATCTGCCCCACCTCAAGCCGTGCGGTTGGCCATAGCCGCCCTCGCCATCGCTCTGCTTTTCGTACAATTCCGCACCTTCAACGGCTTATCCGCCGGTACGGCTCTCTTGGCCTTGATGGCGGGCTTGAAGCTGCTCGAGACCAACACGCAGCGCGACATCCATGTCGTTACGCTCATCATCTATTTCGTGAGCGCGTCGGCTCTGCTCGAGGGCAACTCGTTTTGGCTCCTCGCATATCTCATCGCCGTCTGTTGGCTGACCACCGCCACGCTGCTGCGCCTCCCGACAACCGGGCCGGTGCCCAACTGGCGCCGCTGCCTGCGCTACTCGGGGCGAATTTTGAGCCAGGCCTTGCCCATCGCGGTGGTGTTCTGGCTTTTCTTCCCGCGCTTCAATGGGCCGCTTTGGCATATACCGGATGAAGGACGCAGCGCGGCGTCGGGCTTGAGCGACTCCATGAGTCCGGGGGACATCGATCATCTCGCCCTGTCGGATGAAGTGGCTTTCCGCGTGCGCTTCGCCGCCGCGACACCGGCGCCGGAGGAGCGATACTGGCGCGGTCCCGTGATGCACGATTTTGACGGCCGCACGTGGCGACTCTCGCACTCCTCCTCGACCGCGCCGCTGCTCGAGCCGCAGGGCCGCGCGTATCGATACACCGTGAGCCTCGAGCCGCACCAACACAATTGGATATTCACGCTCGACTGGCCGTCGCGTTGGGATCTGCCGGGAGGGGTCCTCACCAGCGACTACACGCTGGTGCGGCGTGAACCCGTGTCGCGGCCGATCGATGTGGACGCCACCTCGTACACGCATGTACATTGGTCGGAACGCTTGGACAATCCGCTGCGCAAGCGCGATACCAGACTCCCCGCCAATCGCAACCCGCGTTCGTTGCAGCTCGCGCAAACCCTGCGCAGCGCGCACCCGGACGACATGGAGTACGTGCGCGCCGTTCTCGCCATGTTCGCGCAGCAGCCTTTCTACTACACCCTGACCCCGCCCAAACTCGCCGACAATTCCGTCGACGCATTTCTGTTCGACACGCGGCGCGGCTTCTGCGAACACTACGCCTCGGCGTTCGCGATCCTCATGCGTGCCGCAGGCATTCCCACGCGCGTCGTGACGGGCTATCAGGGCGGCATTTTCAACCGATTCGCGGATTATTGGATCGTGCGTCAAAGCGATGCGCATGCGTGGGACGAGGTTTGGATCGAAGGGCGCGGGTGGCTGCGCGTCGACCCAACCGCTGCGATCGCCCCCGAGCGGGTGGAACACGGCCTGAACGAAGAGGCGAGCGCCGATGAGCCCTTGACCAGCCGCTGGATTCACCGGACGCGCTGGCTGGCCGATGCAAGGCTGCGCCTCGATGCGCTGCGCCAGCTCTGGCGCGAGCGCATCCTCTTCTTCGATCAGGACTCGCAGCAAAAACTGCTCGAGTGGCTGAATATTCCCGAGCCGGATGCGCAGAAGCTCGTGATGGTCCTGACGGTGGCGCTAGTCCTCGCGCTGTGCTGGCTCACGTGGTCCGTGCGCCGGGAGGTCGATCCAGCACGTAAGGAACTGCTGATCCGCGCTTATGCGCGCTTGTGCGTCAAATTGGCGGCCCTCGGCATGCCGCGTCTCGGGCACGAAGGCGCGGAGGACTATGCGGCGCGCGTCGCGCGGCGGCGGCCGGATCTCGGGTCGGCGGTTTCCGCCCTGTGCCGCGATTATTGCGGCCTGCGCTATGGAATTGCCTCGAGCGTGAGTGTCGCTCAATTCGACGCCGCCGTACGTGCTTTCCGTCCCGCGCGAAAAGCGAAGCAGCACGCTCAAGCCCCTACGCCGCCAGGTTCTCGCGCGTCTTGAGGAATTCAATCTCCGGCCAGCGCTCCTCGGTCAATCCGAGATTGACGCGCGTCGGCGCGAGGTACACGAGCTCGCCGGCATGATCGATGGCGAGATTGTCGTAGGCCTTCGCACGAAATTCGCTTAGCCGCTTCTCATCGTCGAGACTCACCCACCGCGCCATGGCTACATTGATCGGCTCGAACACGCATTGCACGCTGTATTCATCCTGCAAGCGAAACGCGACAACCTCGAATTGCAGCTGGCCGATGGCGCCGAGAATCAAATCGTTGTTGCGCAACGGCTTGAACAGCTGCGTAGCGCCCTCCTCGCACAGTTGCGAAAGGCCTTTTTGCAGGGCTTTCATCCGCAGCGGATCCTTCAGCACCGCGCGGCGGAACATTTCCGGCGCGAAATTCGGCACGCCGGTAAAGGTCAGCTCCTCGCCCTCGGTAAAGGTATCGCCGATGTTGATGGTGCCGTGGTTGTGCAGGCCGATGATGTCGCCGGCATACGCCTCCTCCGCTTGGCTGCGGTCGGCGGCCAAAAAGGTCAGTGCATCGGCGACGCGGATATCCTTATCGAGGCGCACATGATGCAAACGCATGCCGCGCGTATACCTGCCCGAACAGAGACGCACGAACGCAATGCGGTCGCGATGGCCCGGATCCATGTTGGCCTGGATCTTGAAAACGAAACCGTTGAATTTCGGTTCGTATGGATCGACTTGGCGCTGCAGCGTCGGGCGCGCCAGCGGCGGCGGGGAATGCTTGACGAAGGTCGACAGCAGTTCCCGGACGCCGAAGTTATTGACGGCGGAGCCGAAGAAAACCGGAGTCTGCTTCGCGGCACGATAGCGCTGCAGATCGAAGCGCGGACTCGCGCCGCGGACCAGCTCCACCTCGTCCAGGAACTGCCCGTACCTTGACCCGAGAAATTCCCGCGCCTCGGCGCTGCCGATGCCCTCGATGGTTTCGTGGGTTCCCACCCGGCCTTTTTCCACCGGCACGTACACATAGATTCGGTCTTCGAGCAGATGATAGACGCCCAGCAAGTCGCGCCCCATGCCGATCGGCCAGGTAATCGGTGCGCACTGAATCTTCAGGACGCTTTCGATTTCGTCGAGCAATTCGATGGGCGGCCGCCCGTCGCGGTCAAGTTTGTTGACGAAGGTCATGATGGGCGTGTCGCGCAGCCGGCATACGTCCATGAGCTTGATGGTGCGCTCCTCGACTCCCTTGGCGCAGTCGATGACCATCAAGGCGGAATCGACCGCCGTCAGCGTTCGGTAGGTGTCTTCGGAGAAATCCTCGTGGCCCGGGGTATCGAGTAGGTTGACGATGCAGTCGCCGTAGGGGAACTGCATCACCGATGAAGTGACGGAAATTCCGCGCTGCTGTTCCAGGCGCATCCAGTCGGACGTCGCGTGGCGGGTGGCTTTGCGGCCCTTGACCGTTCCCGCCATCTGGATGGCTCCGCCGAACAACAGAAGCTTTTCGGTCAAGGTGGTCTTTCCCGCATCGGGATGCGAGATGATGGCAAAAGTTCGTCGCTTGCTGATTTCCTCGGCTAATGGGCCGCTCGACATACGTTCGTCCTGCTCAAAGTGCTTTGCCGCGGACACGCGCCGGGCAGCCGAACATTATAGTGCGTCGGCGGGCAGGACGCGAGCCGCAGGATCGCTTACTTAAGGTCGGGAAGGAGCACTCGGCGAAGGACCGCCGCATCCTCGCGGCCCACGGTTGCCTGATAATAGCCGCGGCGCACGCCCACCTGCTCGAAGCCCATTGAATGATAAAGGCGGGCGGCGGCCGTGTTGGATGGTCTGACCTCGAGAAACGCTTCGTACATGCCTGCGGCGCGCGCCCGGTCCAGCAGGTACACCAAGACCCTGCGAGCAAAACCGCGGCCGCGATATTCGTCACGTACGCACACGTTCAAGATGTGCGCCTCCCCCGCACCCACCGACATGATGCCGTAACCGGCCATGTCGCCGCCGATGTCGACGACCCGGCATACGTAGCCGACCCGCAAGCAGTCGCGAAAGATCCCCTCGCTCCAGGGAAACTGATAGGCGGCCCGTTCAATAGCCACGATCTGCGGTATGTCGAGTTCGTGCATGGGTCTGATCTCGACCGGCGCAAACTCGACCTCTTGCTTGACGCTAGACACGCGCGCATACCTCGCGTGCAAACTTCAAATCCTCCCAAGCTTTGCGCTTGTCCGTCGGCGTGCGCAGCAGATAGGCCGGGTGATACGTCACGACCAGCGGCACCTGGGACAGGCCGAAGCGATGCACCTCAAGCCGCAGCCGGCCGAGGGTCACGTCGGTACGCAGCAAATTCTGCGCCGCGATGCGTCCTACGGCCAGCATGACCTTCGGCTTCAAAAGAGCGATCTGCTGTTCGAGATACGGCAGGCACTCGGCGGCTTCGGTTGCGCTGGGATCGCGATTGCGGGGCGGCCGGCACTTCAGCACATTGGCAATGTACACCTGTTCGCGGGCCAACCCGATCGCGCGCAACATGGAATTCAACAGCTGACCGGCACGGCCCACGAATGGCTCACCCTGGCGGTCCTCCTCGGCACCCGGCGCCTCGCCGACCACCAGCCACTCTGCCTGCTGGTTGCCCACACCGAACACCGTTTGCGTACGCGTGCCGCACAATGCGCATCGGGTGCAGGCAGCCACGCGCGCCTTGAGCTCGGGCCAATCGAACCCTGCCTCACGGGCAGCCGGCGCACGGACTTCAGGCGGCGCACCGACTTCCGCCGGTACACCGACTTCAGGCACCGCGAACACGTCAGCCGGCGCGCGATCCGCATGCGGCGCAAGCAGGTTCGCAGACGCTGAATTCCCGCGGGCTACCCAGGTCTCCAACCCCAAGGCGGCGAGGTAATCTTGGCGCAGCGCCGGGTTCATGCGGGCGGTGCGGCAGGCGGCGCCGCGCGCGTTCGCCGGCGCGATTTGCGAAAAGCCCATAGCAACGGTGCCGACAAGGCATAACAACCAAAGATCAGCAGCAAGGTGATGGCCGGGTGCAGAAAAATGAATACAAACGCGAGCGGCACCAGGACGATGTACGTGAAACGCACCTTTGCCCCGGGATTCACCTGCTTGAAGCTGTTGAAGGCGAATCGGCTGATCATGAGCGCGCCGGCGATTGCGGTGACCAGGAATGCGAGAATTAGACCGGGCAACCCGATGTTCGTTTGATCGCTCGCGAGCCATACCAGCGCCGCGACGACGGCTGCGGCCGAGGGGCTGGGCAGTCCCTCGAAATAGTGCTTGTCCTGGACCGCCGACCGTGAATTGAAGCGCGCCAGGCGCAGCGCCGCCGCGGCGGCATAAAAGAAACATACCAGCCAACCCAACCTGCGCCAGAGCATCCCGTATTCGGCAATGCGGGCAACTCCCCACTGGTAGGTGACGATGGCCGGGGCGACGCCGAACGACACCATATCCGACAGGCTGTCGTACTCCTTTCCGAATGCACTTTCGGTGTGAGTCCAGCGCGCGACTCGTCCATCCAGTCCGTCGAAGAACATCGCGATGAACACCGCGGCTCCTGCGCGTTCGAATTTCAAGTCGATGGCTGCCACGACCGCGTAGAAACCGGCGAACAATGCTCCCGTCGTGAGCAGGTTCGGCAGCCAGTACACTCCCCGCGGCCGCGCCGTTGAGTCGTCTTCGTAACTCATGAGGCGCCATAATACCAGGGAGCCTGATGTAAGATATGCGGCCATGCGCTTATCTCAAAACCCAATCTCCACCCTCAAAGAGGTGCCCGCCGACGCGGAAATCATAAGCCACCGGCTCATGTTGCGAACCGGCATGATTCGGCGCCTGGCGGCCGGGCTGTATGTCTGGCTGCCCCTGGGCCTTCGGACCTTGCGCAAAGTCGAGCGAATCGTACGTGAGGAAATGGACCGTGCGGGCGCCTTGGAACTGTGCATGCCGACCATCCAACCCGCGGAATTGTGGAAGGAGTCGGGGCGCTGGAGCAAGTATGGGCCGGAACTGTTGCGATTCAAGGATCGCCACGACCGCGAGTTCGCCTACGGGCCGACTCACGAAGAAGTCATTACCGACATTGCGCGGCGCGAATTGCGCAGCTACAAACAGCTGCCGGTCAACTTCTACCAAATTCAATTCAAGTTCCGGGATGAGATTCGCCCGCGCTTCGGCGTCATGCGCGCGCGTGAATTCCTGATGAAGGACGCATATTCCTTTCACGCGGACGAGGCGAGCCTGGCCCAGGGTTATCGCCTCATGTACGACGCTTATTCGCGCATTTTCACGCGCATGGGACTTAAATTTCGTGCGGTGCAAGCGGACGGCGGGAGCATCGGCGGCAATACGTCGCAGGAATTCCACGTGCTGGCGGACTCGGGCGAGGACGCCATCGCATTCTCGAACGGCGACGACTACGCGGCCAATCTCGAGTTGGCCGCCACCATTGCGCCCCCGACACCGCGGCCGCCCGCCTCGGAACCTATGACCAAGGTCCCGACTCCGAATGCGCGCACCATCGCTGACTTAAGTGCGCAACTCCACGTCGATGCCGCACGCTGCGTCAAGACCCTGCTGGTCGACGGCAGCGAGGGCGACGTGGTCGCCATGGTGATCCGCGGCGACCACGAGTTGAACGCGGTGAAATCGCAGAAACTGCCGGGGGTTGCCAATCCGTTGCGGATGGCGAGCGCCGAGCGAGTGCGCAAAGCCACCGGCGCCGAGCCCGGCTTCATCGGACCCGTTGGCTTTGCCGGCAAGATCTACGTCGATTACGCCGCCGCTCACTTGGCGGACTTCGTGTGCGGCGCCAACGAGAAGGACATGCACTATCGCGGCGTGAATTGGGGGCGAGACCTCGAAGAGCCGCAACCCGCCGATATTCGCAATGCGCGCTCCGGGGACCCGAGCCCGAGCGGCCGCGGGACTCTGGAGATCGCCCGCGGCATCGAGGTCGGCCATATTTTCCAGCTAGGACAGCTATATAGCGAGGCCATGCATGCCAGCGTGCTCGATGAGCAGGGTAACGCCTTGACTATGTTCATGGGCTGCTACGGGATTGGAGTCACCCGGGTCGTTGCCGCGGCCATCGAACAGAATCACGACGAGAACGGCATCATCTGGCCCGAAGCCATCGCGCCGTTTCAAGTCGTGCTGGTGCCGATCAACTACCAGAAATCGGCGCTCGTGCAAGAGACCGCCGACTCGTTGTACGCGCAATTCAATGCCGCCGGCATCGACGTACTGCTGGACGATAGGGATGCGCGGCCGGGCGTGAAGTTCGCCGATTCGGAGCTCATGGGAATTCCGCATCGGATCGTCATCGGGGATCGAGGGTTGGCGTCCGGAAATCTCGAATATCGTCATCGCAGCGAGACCGAATCGACGGAAATCCCCGCGGCGGATCCGGTAGGCTACATCCGCCGCAAGTCAAAGGGCTGACCATACCGATGCGCCGGCAAGTTTCGCGCGCAACCTGGACCTTCGTTGTTCTGGCATGCTGCTGCGTGCTGCCGGGGACCGCCGCCGCGGACCAACAGCGCGATCCGGAACTGAAAGCTCTGCTGCAAAGAATTATCGACAGCTCCGATTGCTTCGCCGACAAGTTCGACTCCGAGGTTTGGCATAAGGCCATGGAGCCCAGGCTGGCTCGTCTCGTGCCCACCCACGAGGCGCGGGTCGAGATTCTGGATCGTGTGTACTGCGAGGCCAAGCGCGATCCGACGCTCGAGTTGCCGCCCGACTTGGTACTCGCATTGATCGAGGTGGAAAGCCGCTTCGATCGCTGGGCAGTCTCACCAGCCGGCGCCGTCGGCCTCATGCAAGTGATGCCATTTTGGCCGCGCGAGCTGGGCGTGCAGAATCAACTGGTGCGGGTCGCACCGAATATCCGGATGGGCTGCGAAATCCTGCGCTATTACCTTCGCGCCGAGAACCGTAACTGGTCGCGCGCGCTGGCGAGATACAACGGCAGTGTCGGGCGGACCACTTACCCGGCGTTGGTGATGCAGCGATGGCAGCGGGTGTGGAGATTTTAAAAAAACTTGGTGTTTTGACGTCTCGGCCGTCATCAAAGCGTCAAAACGACTGATTCAAAAAATATGAAACCCCTCCGGGAGGCTCGCCGCTTCGGCCGGCGCAGCTTCGCGGACTTCATCGACCCGTGCATCTCTGGGCCCGCGCTGCAACCACAGCCGCAGCTCCTCGACCGCGGCTGACTTGCCTTGCGCCACGACCTCGACCGACCCGTCCGGCATATTGCGTGCGCTGCCTCGGATGGCGAGCCTCTTGGCCTCAACCCGCGTGCTGTGCCGAAAAAACACACCCTGAACTTTCCCAAACACGAGAAATCGGCGGATGACGTCGTCCAATGAAATTTGAGCCTCAGTGCGGCATTGTCACGGGCGCGTCGGGGTGTTGCGCGTTGGCATTGGCAAGGGCGGCGGCAGCGTGGCGCTTCGCTTCCATCGCCGCCGCTCGTGCTCGCGTGAATTCCTGTGCTTGTAGATGCGTTTCCGCGCGCACAATGGCGGTCTGGGCGGCGTCGAAATCCGGCGATGTCGCAGGGGTCGCGCCCGCCTGCTGAGCCGCGGCGATAGCCTGCCGGGCGTCGCTCATTTCTTGCACGGGAGCGGTGGCGCATCCGGCGAAACAGGCAACACCAATAAATACAGCGAAAAAGCGCAACATAGGGTTCCGGGACACTAGCAACAGCGGCCAGAGCCGTCAAACAAGCCGCCGTTATACAATGTAGGGAGAGCTTCGGCGAATCCGTTGCGCCGACGCAGCATGCGCGAAAAAACTCTGCTGATTTCCCGGAAGACTACCGATGAACGAAATCCTGGTTCTGTATTATTCACGCCAAGGGAGCACCGCCGCCCTCGCTCGGCAAGTGTGTCGCGGAGTCGAAACCGTCGGCGGTATGCAGGCGCGGCTACGCACCGTGGCCCCGGTCACCGCGACCACGGAACGGCTTGACCCTGCGGTGCCGGGCGAGGGGCCTCCCTACGCAACCTACGAGGATTTGGTGCAATGCTGCGGGCTTGTCCTGGGAAGCCCGACTCGTTTCGGCAACATGGCGGCACCGCTCAAGTTTTTCCTCGATGGCACGAGCGCACTGTGGCTCTCGGGCGCACTCGTGGGCAAGCCGGCCGGTGTGTTCACCTCTACTCAGACGATGCACGGCGGACAGGAATCGACGCTGTTGTCGATGATGATTCCTCTCTTGCATCACGGCATGTACTTGGTCGGTCTGCCATACACGGAACGCGGATTGACCGACACGCGCAGCGGCGGAACCCCCTACGGAGCGAGTCACGTGGCCGTCCTCAGCGGTCAAGGCGAACTGTCGGAAATGGAGTGCGAGCTGGCGCGGGCATTGGGCGCGCGAGTGGCCGCGCTCAGCCGTCGCTTGCAGAGCCGCCCGTGAGCCTTGAAGGTCTGGCGCGTGCGCTCACCATTTGGCTTTGGATCGCAGTCGTATTGAGTCTGCTCGCATGGATATTGGCGGGGTATCCTTGGCCGGTCTGCATCCTCGCCGCTCTGCCGTTGCTCGCCCCGTTGAGCGGTCTCTTGCGCGGTCGTCGCCACACTTACGCGTGGGCCACCTTGTTCGCCGTCCCGTACCTCGTATTTGCGTTGACGGAATTGCTGGTCAACCCAGCCGCGCGCTGGGTGGCCGCCATGAGCCTGTTGCTCGTATTTGGTTGGTTCTGCACTATGATTTTGTTCCTGCGTGCTTCTCGAGCGCATCGCGAATGAATGGGATGGTGAGGCGGCGCTGGGCGACCAATGAAGCTTCATCGAGTTGATCGAGAATTTCGAACAGCGATCGCAGATCGCGCGGCATGCGTTTGAGCAAGTACTCGGAGGTCTCGTACGGCAGCTGCAAGCCGCGCTGCGCGGCCCGCAAGCGCAGCGCCTCGATGCGGCCTTCGTCGTCGAGTTCGCGCAGCTGATAGACGACGCAGGCGGCAGCCCGCGAACGCCAATCCTCGAGCCGCCACTCGGATTGGCGTGGCGGCACGGCGGCAGCAAAGATCAGCCGTGTGCGCAGGTCCGCCCCATCGTTGAACAGGCGGAACAACGCTCTTTCCCAGGCCAAATCGCCCGCCACCGCGTCGGCGTCGTCGACGCACAGCACCCGGGTGCGTTCGAAGCCGGCCAGCGCTTCGGGCGGCAGAGCGAGCGGGCGAGCCAGCGGAAAATACGCTGCCGCCTCGCCCGCGGCCGCGCATACAGCTTGCAGCAAATGGGTCTTACCCGAACCGCTGGGTCCCCACAGCCACAGCGGAGACGCACTTGGCGTGCGGAGAGCCGCTACGGCCTCGCTATTCGGTCCCGGCCAAAAACTCTCGAACACCGCGTCCGCGCGCAACCGGACCCCGAGCGCGAGCTGCTTCACGGGCGTGGGTCCGCGCCGGGGGCCGCTGCGTGCGGCACGGCGGGCGCTCTTGCGAGGCTCATCGCCCGCCGGCCATAAATGAGGATGTAATCCATGCCGCTCACCGCCACCGTGACGAACACCAATGCGCCGGCGACCATGACTACCCAGGCAGGCGGTATTGCGAACTCCTCTCTGCCGACGACCGCCATGATGTATGCGGCCTGACACAGGGTGTTGAATTTGCTGACCACCGAGGGACGCACCTCCAGAGCGCCGATCCAATAGCGGTACGCCAGCGCCCCGAGGACGATGATCGCATCTCGCGCGACCGCCACTGCCATCAACCACAGCGGCACGAGCTTCAAGAGGCCAAGTGTGATGAATACGGTTGCCAGCAACAATTTGTCCGCGGCCGGATCGAGCACGGCGCCCAGCTCGCTCTGCCAGCCATAGCGCTTGGCGAGAAAGCCGTCGGCAGCATCCGAAAGCGCCGCGGCTCCGAACAGGGCGATGGTGATCGGCAGCCGATGCTGCGCGAGCGACACGGCAATGGGCGCGACGAGCAGGATCCTGATCGAGCTGAGGAGGTTCGGGATTTGGCGCGGGAACCAGGACACGAAACTAGCGACGCAGTTGAAAGCGCAGAACCCCACTCTCGCCGGCGGCGATCGGCTGCAAACGCCCGTTCAGTGCAAGCGTGCGCTGCAGCGATTCGGCGCCGCCGCGCGTCGCCAAACGGATTCTGAGGGTATCGCCGGTCAAGGCGACGACACTGACATGAGAAATGAACGTCAGTGATTCGAGGTAGGTCTCCACATTCGCGTACTGGCGAAGATCCCCCACCCCGGTCACCTCGATATCGATCGGTACAAGGTTGCCGCTGGCGGCGAACAGCCCCGCGTACAAATCCGCCGTGCGATTCACGCCCTCCAAGGCGCCTGAGTACTCGCTGCTGCGATCCTGGAATACATGGATCCAGCGCACGTTGGCGGACTCGCCCGTGCCGCTCGCTCGACCGACGAGCACTCCCTCGCCGCCCAAGCGTCGGCCGATTTCCGCCAAGCTGGAGGTCGCAGCACCGTTCACACCTGCGTAGTCGAGATGATTCCGTTGCACGTCGAGGGCGCTCGGCCAGAGCAGCGGCACGCCGCGCGCAGCGGCAGCCGCATCGAGCGCGAGTTTCAATTCGGACATATCGTCGGTGGTGATGATCGTCCCGGATTGGGGACCGGTTTGGGCCGTCAGCCACACGAAGGTCGCGGGCCGTTCGTGGCCCCAAAGAGGTTGGCCATTTTGCGTCAGCCAGCGCTCGATCGCGGGCCCGTCGAAAGAAACCCACACCTGGCCGTCCGGGGCGGCGCGATACTGCTGCACATAGCGGCGGGCATTGCCGACCAGCGGCGCAAGCGCGGGGTCATCCTCGGCCGAGCGGCGCCCGGTGACGCGAACCAGTACGATTTTCAACGCCGCTTCGAATGCCGCGGTCTGCGCCGCCTCGGAGCGGTCCGCCTCGGGCGCCTTGGCCTGGTAGAGCTCCGCACGAGTCAGTGCAACGCTCGAGTTCGCCCAGCAGATTGCGGCGATGCTGAAGCACAACAAAAAGACCCTGAAATACTGTGACATGATGTTTCGCGAAAGCCTCGAGTCCCCTGATGTAAAATACCACAGCTGGCCGACCCGTCGCGTCGGACCGGCCGGCTGCCCGACGCCGACCCGTCGGGTCGGCCCGTGCACCACAAAAGGATACGAATGACTGAGCGAGCCCCGGTAACCTATCGCGAGGCTGGAGTCGATATTGACGCCGGCGAGGCACTGGTCGAACGAATCAAACCCCATGTGAGGCGCTCGATGCGCCGTGAGGTGTTGGGCGGCATTGGCGGGTTCGGCGCCCTGGTCGAGGTACCGCTCGACCGATATCGCAAGCCCGTGCTCGTATCGGGGACCGACGGAGTCGGTACCAAGCTGCGCCTCGCGATCGACACCCATCGCCACGATACGGTGGGCATCGATCTGGTGGCGATGTGCGTCAATGATGTGGTCGTTCAAGGCGCCGAACCCCTGTTCTTTCTCGACTACTTCGCAACGGGCAAACTCGACGTGAACGTGGGTGAACGCCTCATCGCCGGCATCGTGGAAGGGTGCGTCCAAGCCGGCTGCGCACTGGTGGGCGGCGAGACGGCAGAGATGCCCGGCATGTATCACGGCGAGGATTATGATCTGGCAGGCTTCTGCGTCGGCATCGTGGAGAAGGATGGGATCATCGACGGATCGGCGACGCAGGCGGGCGACGTCGTTCTCGGGCTGCCCTCCTCGGGACCGCACTCGAACGGTTTTTCATTGATTCGAAAAATACTGCAAGTCGCCGGCGCCGACCTGAATGCTCCCCTCGAGGGCGCCAGCCTCATCGATCGGCTCATGGCGCCCACGCGCATCTACGTCAAGCCGCTGCTCAAGCTGATCGCCGAACTCCCGGTACACGGGCTCGCTCACATCACGGGCGGCGGGCTCGTTGAAAATATCCCGCGCGTGCTGCCCGATGGTTTCGAGGTCGTTCTGGAGCGCAATTCCTGGCGCCGCGAGCCCGTGTTCGATTGGCTGCAGCGCCAAGGGCGGGTTGCCGACGCGGAAATGTATCGCGTGTTCAATTGCGGTATCGGCATGACGATTCAACTGTCGGCCGGCGATGCCGATCGCGCGGTTCGGATCCTGCGCGGCGTCGGCCAAGAAGCGCTCGTCATCGGTGAAGTCCGAGCCGGCTCGCGCGGCGTCGTCATCGCTTGAACAGTGAAAAGACCCGCCAGCCGATCGTCATCCTCATCTCCGGACGCGGCGGCAACATGCGCGCACTCGTCGAGCAAAGCCGCGCCGAGCGTGCGGCCTATGAGGTGGCCAAGGTGTTTTCGGACAGGCCCGATGCCGCGGGGCTCGAGCTCGCGCGCGGTCTCGGCATCGCTGCGCAAGCGCTGCCCGCCGCCGGGGCGACGGACCGCGCCGCCTACGAGCGAGGCCTGGCCGATGCGATCAGCGATTGCTCGCCGGCGTTGATCGTGCTCGCCGGATTCATGCGTATCTTGTCGGGGCAGTTCGTGACGCGCTTCGCCGGAAGAATTTTGAACATCCATCCGTCCCTGCTGCCTAAATTCCCGGGACTGCACACGCATCGACGGGTCCTCGAGGCGGGAGACCCTGAGCACGGCGCAACGGTGCACTTTGTGACCGAGCAGCTCGATGGCGGTCCGCGAGTCATCCAGGGGCGCGTCGCGATAGCCTCGAGCGACGACGAAACGACTCTGGCGGCGCGAGTGCAGGCCGTGGAACACCGCATCTACCCTCTCGCGGTCCGCTGGTTTTGCGAGGGTCGATTGCGCTACGCTGAGGGCGCGGCGTGGCTCGACGGGCAGATTTTGCGCGCGCCCGTGCAGTTCACCGGGGCGCAAACTCGAGAGGTCTCATGAGCGTTCGAGGATTTACGGCGCTGACGCTTGCGACCATGGCATCTCATGCTGCCTGCGGCCAGACGCCATCGGCCGCCGCCGATGTTCCCATCGCACCCTTTTCGGCCCGCTACCAAGCGGACTGGAAGGGTATCAATGTCGGCACCAGCGACCTCGAACTCAAGCCGGACGTGGAACCCGGCCATTACGTGTACACGTGGACGATTACCGCGCACGGCATTTTCCGGCTGTACCGCGCCGAGGTCACTCAGAAGAGCTGGCTCGCCATCGATGACAACCACGCTCGCCCGGAGAAATACCGCGCCGAGGACGGCTCATCAACGGTGAGTCTTGACTTCGACTGGAACGACCGGCGCGCCCGCGGTACTTCCGAGAAGAATCCCGTGGACTTGGAACTGAAGGACGGGACTCAGGACTTGATGTCCATTCAGGTCGAGGTGATGCTCGACCTCAAGAATGGCAATTTGCCGAAGATGTTCGAGATCATCGACAAGGACGAATTGAAGGAATTCATTTATTCCCAGGAGGGCACCGCCAGGATCAGGACGGATCTCGGAGAACTCGACACCGTCATCGTGGCAAGTCAGCGCACCGGCAACAATCGAATTCTGCGCATGTGGTTTGCGCCGTCGCTGGGCTTCGTACCGGTACAGGCGGAACGCACCCGCGACGGCAAGCTCGAATTCGCGATGCGAATAAAATCGCTGAAGCGCTAGAAGCCAGCGGCGCCATCGCGAACGGCCGCGCTCAAGTCTTCGGCAACGTCACGCCGCGTTGGCCCTGGTACTTGCCGCCGCGATCCTTGTACGAGGTTTCGCAGATTTCGTCCGACTCGAAGAACAGCATTTGCGCCACGCCTTCGTTCGCGTAGATCTTGGCGGGCAACGGGGTTGTATTTGAAAACTCCAGTGTGACGTGGCCTTCCCACTCGGGTTCCAAAGGCGTTACGTTCACGATAATTCCGCACCTTGCATACGTTGAATTGTGAACGATGAAATCGTTGGCGACGAAGTTGTGCAGTGTCGGCACCGTGATGTCATACACTTCTTCGGATCCAACGGACTCGATTCGTTCGACCTCATCCCATATCGGTCCGTCGACGAGCGGAGCGACATACGGATCGCCCGTCATAAGAGCGACCCGCGCCGCAGCGTACATCGGCATGGATTGATTCGGGTTGGTGCGAATGTCGAGCGAGGTCAAGCTCATTCCTCCAACGCGCGCAGCCATGCCCGCGACTGCCCAGGCCTCCCTCGGCAGCGTGTCGAAGTTGCTCTTACGTCTCCGCTGCGCGGCAATCATCGGCAGCACTTCTTCCTCGAGCAGCCGTTGCTTCACTGAGCCGGGCGAGAAGCCGATTCTCTGGGCAAAACGCAGGATCTGATCCTTGTCCGTGATCTGTATTTTGCATGCTCGAGTCCCGATCGCGGTGGTCTTTTCGCGGATCAGCGAGAAGATCCCGAATCGCAGCAAAAGATGGTGCACATCCTCGATCAGCCGCCGGGACTTGGAGTAGTACTCGAGGAAGAAGCTCTGGTCAGAGTGATAAATGCTGCCGTCGCCGCTGAAAAGCGCCTGCAGAAACAGGCGAACCGAGGGCTCGGGCGCCCTGAAGATGATCTGCGGCACGAACTTGTCGGCGGCGCCGACGTTGAGTTCGAGATTTCGAAGCCACTCGTGTGTGCGATTTCGCTCCGCGATTCCCCCTCTTCCCTTTCGATTGGCCAGTCGATACCCGTAGCGGCCTTTGTAAGTGATCTGTCCCAGGCCGGAGGCCTCCATCGCGGACTCGAGTAGCGCGACCATGGCCGGATCCGCGGTCGTGTACGTTGGGCTGTGGCCGGGCGTATTGCACTGCCCTTCTGAGATCATCAAGCCCACGAGAGTCGCTTCCCATTCAGCGACGGGCGTCTTTCCGAATATGGGAATCTCGCGGGCAACTGCAATACGATCGCCCGCCCGCAAATCGCTCAAGTCCACCCACCGATTGAGCATTCGAAACGGGTGATTCGCCGTCGCTCGAATGCGCAACCCCGCCCGGGTGCGCAGCTCGAAGATCTCTCGCTTGCCCTGCGGTATGAAGGCCGCCACTTTTGCCGGCTTCAAACGCCAGCCGTCCCAGGCCAAGGTGCGCTTGCCCCACTGCATCTCCGTGATGGGCACATAGGCGCCGGTATCGGCGTCGACCAGGCGGGTATCCCCGGTGACGCATTTCCCGAGGCACACGGTCAATACGCTGCGCGGAATGCGAAAGTATTCCACCGTGCTGGCGAGCGCGAAGGAATTCGGCGGGATGATGCAGATCGGCCCCTTGAAGTCCACGAAGGACTTTTCATCGAAACGCTTCGGATCCACGATCGTCGAGTTGATGTTGGTGAAAATCTTGAATTCATCGGCGCAGCGCACATCGTAGCCATAGCTCGACGTGCCGTAAGACACGATTTTGTGGCCGTCCGCCACCCGCACTTGCTCGGCCGCAAACGGCTCGATCATGCCGTGGGCCGCGGCCATGCGTCTGATCCACCGATCGCTCTTGATGCTCACTTGGGGCCGGCTCCTAGGTCGATTCGACCGTGATCTTGGGGAATGCCCGGCTGTAATCCTTGTTCAAAGTGGCCAAGCGAGCCGCCGTACGGCGCGCCATCAGAAAGTAAGCCCGGGCGCGTGCGCTGCCGGGCTCGGCGACCACTGTCGGCGTGCCGCCGTCAGCGTCCTCGCGAATGCGGATGTCCAAGGGCAACTCGCCCAGCAATTGCACCCCGTACTGATTCGCCATCCGCGCACCGCCGCCGCTGCCAAAGACATGTTCCACGTGGCCGCATTGACTGCATACATGCAAACTCATATTTTCCACCACCCCAAGCACGCGGACCTCCACCTTCTCGAACATCTTGAGACCCTTGCGGGCATCCAACAGGGCGATATCCTGGGGCGTGGTGACGATGACCGCACCGCTGACAGGAACGCGCTGAGCGAGGGTGAGCTGGATGTCGCCGGTGCCAGGCGGCATATCGACCACCAAATAATCGAGTTCACCCCAGTTCGTGTCGCTCAAGAGCTGCGTCAATGCCTGGGTGACCATGGGACCGCGCCACGCCATGGGTTGTTCCGGGTCGATCATGAAGCCGATGGACATCACCTCGACGCCGTGGGCACGCATCGGGCTCAAATGCTTGCCGTCCGCGCTCACCGGTTTGGCGCCGGCCACACCCATCATCAGGGGTTGGCTGGGACCGTAGATATCGGCGTCGAGCAAGCCGACCTTGGCGCCTTGAGCGACCCAGGCCAGCGCCAGATTCGCCGCGGTGGTGGATTTGCCCACCCCGCCCTTGCCGGAGGCCACCGCGACGATGTTCTTCACATTACTTAACGGTTTGAGCGTTCGCTGCACCGCATGTGCCGTGATTTGCGCCCGCAACTTGAGCTCCAATCGGGCCTGCCCCAGCAGGGGCCCAAGGTGCTCCTGCAACGCCGCCTTCAGTTCGTCCGCATAGTCCGCGCAAGGAAATCCCAGGACCAGCTCGATGCTCAGCACGCCGCCCGCGAATGTGACGGACGCCACACTCTTCGCGTCCCCGAGGGATTGGCCGAGGTAGGGATCGACATAAGTGCCGAGACGTTCGCGGACGACGCTTGGGGTATAGGTATCGTGATTCATATGATGTGGCGATTGTACCGCAGGCTGGGAACCACGTGCGGTGTGGCATAATCCCCAGCGAGGATCGAAACCGCGGCGGGCCCCTTAAGCTTGGCCAATTGGATGGCTCCCGAGGGATGTGCAACTTGAAGGCACCGAATGAGTCTATTCGCCAATTATCGTGCCGACCGGCTGATCGCCGAGGTTAAGTCGAGCGGCAATCCGGGCAGTCCGCCGGCGCAGAAGGCGTTGGAAAAATTGGTCGCGCTCGGCCCGAGCGCCATCGAACCGATCGTTGCGGCGCTCACCACGGCCGAAAAACGCGAGACCATGGCTTACGTCGAGGCGCTGTCGCGCCTGATCGACGCCAAGACCCTGCCGCAATTGTTCAAGACCATGGCGGATGCCAACGGCCGGGCAATGTCCGGTATCGCGTGGGCGCTCTCGCAGAGCAAGAACTACCCGGCGAGCGCGCTGCTCGATGCCTTGAGCAAACCGGACATGCCGAAGCAGACCATTCTGGACGTCATCAACGCCCAGAAAAGCCGCTTCACGGTACGCGAACTCCTGAATGCCGCGTACAGCCAGGAGCCCAATGAAAGAACCGGGCTGTTCAAGATCATTGCCGAGATCGCGGACGAGTCCTCGCTCGACGATCTGATCGCCCGAATCGAGGGCAAAGACCCGGTTGCCCGGCTCCATATCATCAATGTGCTCGCGCGCTTCAATACGCCCAAAGTGCAGCAAGCCGTGCAGAAGCAACTCAAGGACAACAGCAAATTCATCCGCTCCGCCGCTCTGTCGGCGCTCGCGCGGATGGACGGACCGTTCGACATGGCGGTCCTTTGCAACATGCTGCGCGACCCTGAAATCGAGGTGCAGAACAAAGCGGTCGACGTCGTCGTACACGCCAATCACCCCGACACGGTCAAGTACTTGGTCGATGTGCTCAAGGACGAGAACGAATACGCCCGGCGCGCGGCCGTCGAGGTGTTGAACGTCGTCGGGACGTCGAAATCGGTCAAATATCTGCTGGAAGTGATCGCCGACAGCGATTGGTGGGTGCGTACCCGCGCGGCCGACGCTCTCGGTAAGATCGGCGGGCCGCGCGTCGTCGATGCGGTGCTCACCCTCGTCAAGGACGACAATCAGGACATTCGCCGCGCCGCCATCGAAATCCTGAATCAGACCAAGGATGAGCGCGCGGTAGCGCAACTGCTCGAAGCGACCAGGGACCCCGATTGGTGGGTGAGCGAACGCGCCGTGGACGCGCTTGCCGAGATCGGCAGCACCAAGTCGCTGCCGCGCTTCATAGAAATGCTGGGAGGAGCCGAGCCGAAGTCCCTGCCGACCGTTATCCGCGCCATCGGCAAGATCGGCGATCAGAAGTGCATCGAGCACTTGCTGCCCATGCTGCAGCGGCAGGAAAACGAAATCAAATCCGAGGCGGTCGCAGCGCTCGCGAAACTCGCGGATGAGAGGCGCGCCGATACGATTCGCGTGCGGCTGCAGGCGGTCGCGACCAACGCCGACGCCACCGTCAGCCAAGCCGTCGCCCGGGCCATGCTGGAATTGGACAACCGTTTCTCCACGCAGCAGATCGCGGCCAATCAACGCGCGGAGAAGATGCAGGAACCGGCGAAGACGTTGTTGATCGAGAATCAGGATCTCGCCAAGGTCGTACAGGAGCACGAAGTCCAAGCGAACAAGCTGGATATCGCGACATTGAAGACCGGAGACATCATCGAGGGCCGCTACAAGTTCATCGAAAAGATCGGCAAGGGCGCCTTCGGCACGGTGTTGTTGATGGAAGACACGGTGGTCGAAGAGCGGCTGATCCTCAAATTCCTAAACCCCAACGTGTCCGCGGACGAGGAGATGATGAAGCGTTTCGTGCACGAGTTGCGCTACAGCCGCAAGATCACGCACAAGAACGTCATCCGCATCTACGATTTCTTGTACATCCGCGGCAACTACGCCATTTCCATGGAGTATTTTCCGTCGCACACGCTCGGCGGGGAGATCGTCAACGAAAAGCCGGTGCACCTCAAGCGCGCCGTCAAGTTCGGCATCGACATCGCGACCGGCATGGCGGTCGCGCACCAAGCGGGCATCGTGCATCGAGATTTGAAGCCGGCCAACATCTTGATCGACAACGACGGACTGCTCAAGATCGTGGACTTCGGCGTCGCGGCAGCCCAGACCCAAGGCGATACGCAGCTGACCAAGACGGGCTACGTCATCGGGTCTCCCAAATACATGGCGCCGGAGCAAATTCTCGGGAAGAAGGTCGACGAGCGGGCCGATATCTACAGCTTGGGCGTCATTCTTTACGAGATGTTCAGCGGCGTGCCGCCCTACTCGCGCGGCGACCATATGTCGGTCATGTACCAGCACGTGCAAGGGAAGGCGCGGCCCCCCATCGAGATCAACAAGGAATTGCCGTTGGAATTGAACAACTTGGTCATGAAATGCATGTCGTTGGACAAGGCCAAGCGTGCGCAATCCATGGATGAACTGCGCCTGGCGCTCGAAAAATTCCAATAGCGAGGCGCAGCGCCCGCCCGGCGCAAAAAGGCGCGGGGCGGCGGGTCGTTGTTGACGGACCTCACGTTTATGGGCAACACCTGGCCCAAACGCTCGAAAAACCAATCGCTTACGGGTAGCCTTGCACGTTATGGCAAGAATCGACGCATTCCTCAAGTTAGGCGTGGCCCAGGGTTGCTCGGACCTGCATTTGGCCGTCGGCGTGCCGCCGATGCTGCGCATGCACGGCGACCTGATGCCCATCAAATTCCGCGATCTTGGCGATGCGGAACTCGAGGGCTATATCACCGAAGTGCTGACGCAAAACCAGCTCAAGCACCTGCGCGAAGGTAATGACGTCGATTTCTCGTATGTGTCGGCGGAGGGCGGCCGCTTCCGCGTCAACGTGTACCGCAAGGAAACCGGCATGGGCGCGGCCTTCCGTGCCATTCCCACTCAGATCCCGACCATGGAGCAGCTGGCGCTGCCGCCCATCGTTCGCAAGCTCTGCGACTACCATCAAGGCATGATCCTGGTTACCGGCTCCACCGGCACCGGCAAATCCACCACCTTGGCGTCGATGATCGACTATCTGAACACGACACGCTCGCTCAACATCATCAGCCTGGAAGATCCGATCGAGTTCGTCCATCGCAGCAAGTCGAGCCAAGTCATCCAGCGCGAGCTCGGTACGCACTTGCCCTCCTTTGCCGAGGGTGTGCGTGCGGCCATGCGCGAGGATCCGGACGTGATCCTGGTCGGCGAGTTGCGCGACGCCGAAACAATCACCATGGCGATGACGGCGGCCGAGACCGGACATTTGGTTCTCGGGACTCTGCATACGACCAGCGCCACCAAGACCATCGACCGCATCATCGATGCCCTGCCGACCGAGGAGCGTGAGCAAACCAAGAGCTTTCTTGCGCAAAGCCTGATCGCCGTGATCACGCAGGTCTTGATCAAGAGCCCGGACCAGCGCGCGCGCCGTGCAGTGTGCGAAATCATGGTGCTCACGAAGGCGATCGGCAAGCTCATCATGACCGACCAGACGCACCAGATTCCGAGCCAGCTGCAGATGGGCAAGGAATACGGCATGCAGCTGATGGATCAGGCCTTACTCGCCGCGATCAACGCCAAGGAAGTCGATCCCGAGCACGCCTACTCGTATGCATCCGACAAGCGCCAGTTCCAGCGATTCGTGAGCGACATGTCGGGCGCGCCGGCCCCCGAACCAGCCGCCCCATAGGGAACCCCGTGGCAGCCATCGACAGCTATTTGAACCAAGTTCTGGAACGCAACGGGTCGGATCTGCACTTCATTGCGGGTGATCCGGCGCGCGTGCGGCAGTATGGGGAGTTGAAGCCGCTGGGTCCCGAACCGCTTGCGGCGGACATGGTCAAGAGGACGCTGTACGAGATCATGCCGAAGCTGTCGGTCGAGCGTTTCGAGACCAAGGACGGCACCGATTTCGCCTATAGCATACCGAACGTTGCCCGCTTTCGCGTCAACGTGATGCGCCAGCTGAATGGCATGGGGGCGGTATTTCGCGCCATTCCGTCCAAGGCCAAGACCGCGGCGGAGCTCAAGCTTCCCGAAGCCGTCATGGGCCTGTGCAAGATCAACAGCGGCTTGATTCTAGTCACCGGCAAAACCGGCTCGGGCAAGTCAACCACGCTCGCGGCGATGATCGACGACATCAACAGCCGCGAAAAGGGCCACATCCTCACGATCGAGGATCCCATCGAGTTCGTGCATCTGCGCAAGAACTGCCTGATCAGCCAGCGCGAAATAGGCGTCCACGCCACGTCCTTCTCAACGGCGTTGCTGTCGGCGTTGCGCGAAGATCCCGACGTCATCCTGGTGGGCGAGCTTCGAGACCTCGAGACCATGAGCATTGCGGTGACTGCGGCGGAGATGGGAATTCTGGTGATGGGGACCCTGCATACCAACGGCGCCGCGGCCACCGTGGATCGCTTGGTGAACGCGTTCCCTGCGGACAAGCAACCGCATGTGCGCACCATGCTGTCGACCAGCTTGCGCGGCGTCGTCTCTCAGCAACTCATCCCCAAGGCCGACAAGCAAGGCCGGGTCGCTGCGCTGGAGGTCCTGATCAATACGCCCGCGGTCGCGAATTTGATCCGACAGGGCAAGATGGATCAGCTCGAGAACGCCATGCAGAGCGGATCGGCCGTGGGCATGCGGTTGATGGATACGGCCATTCAAGCGCTGATGGATCAGCGGGTAATTACCGGCAAGGAAGCTTTCAAGAAAGCCATCAACAAGAGCCGCTTCGAACAGTTTCGCGAAGCATCGTAGCGCGTCCGGCGCTTTGCGCGCGCTGCTTTCAGCACGCGCTGCTTTCAGCAATTGAACTATGCTGCCGCTATCGCGGTAAACTGTCTCGATGACCCGCAAACTCTTCGTCACCACGGCTCTGCCCTATGCGAACGGCCCGTTCCATATCGGGCACATCATGGAATACATCCAGGCGGACACCTGGGTGCGCTTCCAGAGGATGCGTGGAAGCGTGGTGCATTTCGTCGGCGCGGATGACGCGCACGGCGCGCCGATCATGCTCAAGGCTGAGGCCGAGGGCATCTCGCCCCAAGAACTGGTCAGGCGCATCACTGCGGACCGGCCGCGGTACCTGCTGGGCTTTCATCTCGGCTTCGATCATTGGTATACGACCGACTCGCCGGAGAACGTGGCGCTTTCCCAGGACATCTACCGCCGGCTGAAAGAAGCGGGGCTCGTCTACATCAAGGCGGTCGAGCAATTCTACGATCCGGTGAAGGGAATGTTCCTGGCGGATCGCTACATCAAGGGCGAGTGCCCCAACTGCCACACGAAAGACCAGTACGCCGACGCGTGCGAATCGTGCAGCATCGTCAATTCGCCCGCCGAGCTCATTGATCCCTACTCGACGCTATCGGGCGCGAAGCCGGTGATGAAAACTTCCGACCACTATTTCTTCAGGTTGTCGGACCCGAAGTGCGTCGAATTCCTGACCGCATGGCTCGACACGCCGGGGCGGCTGCAGCCGCAAGTGGTCAACAAGGCCCGCGAGTGGCTCCTGGGCTCGGGCGAGGAGGCGCTGAACGACTGGGATATTTCCAGGGACGCCCCCTACTTCGGCATTCCGATCCCCGACGCACCCGGCAAATATTTCTACGTGTGGCTGGACGCTCCCATCGGCTATCTCGCGGCACTGCAGAACTACTTCGATACCGGCAAGGCGCGTGCGCGCGGCGAGACACGCCGATTCACCGAGTTTCTCGCGGCTGCCGACACCGAGCAGATACATTTCATCGGCAAGGACATCATTTACTTTCACACGTTGTTCTGGCCGGCGATGCTGAAGTTTGCCGGACCCCCCTACAAAGTGCCCGAGCACGTGTACGCGCACGGCTTCATCACGGTATCGGGAGAAAAGATGTCCAAGTCGCGCGGGACGGGGATCAGCCCGCTGCGCTATCTCGAGATCGGGATGAACCCCGAATGGCTGCGCTACTACATCTGCGCCAAGTTGAACTCGAACGTCGAGGATCTCGACTTCAATCCCGACGACTTCGTCGCGCGCGTGAACAGCGATCTGATCGGCAAGTACGTGAACATCGCGAGCCGCGCCGCCAACTTCATCACGAAGCATTTTGCCGGCGAACTGAACTTCGCCGGCGAGACGGCGCCGCTCGCGGCACAAGCGCGCGACATCGCACGAGCCGTCGCCGAGCACTACGAGACCCGCGAATTCGGCAAGGCGATGCGCGAGATCATGTCCCTTGCGGATCGGATCAACCACGATTTCGATGCGCACCAGCCGTGGGTTCTCGCCAAGAATCCGGCCAAGCGCACGGAGCTTCAGGACGTATGCTCGCGGGCATTGCAAGGGTTCAGGCTGCTGAGCGTTCTCATCGCGCCCGTGCTGCCGCAGCTCGCGGCGCGCGTGGCGCGCGAGCTCTTCGGGCTCGACCGGCCGTTCGTGTGGAGCGACGCCGACGCGCTTCCCGCGCGGATCAACCCGTACCAACACCTGATGACCCGCGTCGACCCGAAACAGCTCGATGCACTATTCGAGACGGACAAGGAACCCTCGGCCGCGGCAACGATCTCGGCGCCGCCGCAAGCGTCCGATACCGCGACCCTGGCGGCCGCTGCGGCCGTCGAGGGCAACCTGATCTCAATCGACGATTTCCTGCGCATCGACCTGCGGGTTGCCAAGGTCCTGAGTGCTGACCTCGTGCCCGGTGCGGACAAGCTCCTGAAGTTGCGTATCGACCTGGGTGAGCTCGGTGAGCGTGAAATCTTCGCCGGCATCCGCGCGGCATACGATCACACGGCCTTGCCGGGCCGTCTCATCGCCGTCGTCGCGAATTTGGAGCCGCGCAAAATGCGCTTCGGCATTTCGGAGGGCATGATGTTGGCCGCAGGCCCCGGCGGGAAAGACATTTTCGTACTGTCGCCCGACACCGGCGCCGCACCCGGCATGCGCATCAAATGATGAACAGCGAGAGCGCGCCCGACATCGCGTCGCGGATCGATGCGTTGCTGCCGCAAACTCAGTGCACACGCTGCGGTTATGCCGGCTGCAAGCCCTACGCCGCGGCGATTGCAAGCGGAGAGGCGCAAATCAACCAATGCCCCCCCGGGGGCCACGCGACGATTGCGGCGCTGGCGAAGCTCACCGGTCGGCCCGTGCAAGCCTTGAATCCGGTCAACGGCGTGGAAAGCCCGCCGCGTGTCGCCTGGATCGATGAGTCACGCTGTATCGGCTGCGCAAGGTGCCTCGCCCCCTGCCCGGTGGACGCCATCGTCGGCGCCGCAAAGTACATGCACACCGTGCTGGCGGAGCGCTGCACGGGGTGCGAATTGTGTCTGCCGCCCTGCCCGGTCGACTGCATCGATCTCAAGGCCAGCCCTTCGCCCGCGGCGAATCAGCCGGCGCTCAATCGCAAGCGATTCGATGCACACACCGCCCGCCTGCTCAATCGTGCTGCAGAGCGTCAGCGCGAGATCGACGCCAAGAAAGCCGCTGCGCTGCGCCGCTCGGTCGAATCGTGAACGCGGCCAAGCGCCGCGCAATATTCGAGCGCCTGCGGGCGGCCAATCCGGCGCCGCGCACGGAGCTGAACTACCGATCGCCGTTCGAGCTCTTGGTGGCCGTGATCCTGTCCGCACAGGCGACGGACAAAAGCGTGAACAAAGCCACCGCGGCGTTGTTCCGCACCGCCAATACGCCGGCGGCGCTGCTGGCTTTGGGAGTCGAGGGGCTCTCGAGTTACATCAAGTCCATCGGGCTGTACAACAGCAAGGCCAAGAACCTCATTGCCACCTCGCGGCTCCTACTCGAGCAGCACTCGGGAAAGGTGCCCTCGTCGCGCGAGGAACTCGAACAGTTGCCGGGGGTGGGTAGAAAGACCGCCAATGTGATTTTGAACACCGCGTTCGGCGAGGCCACCATGGCGGTGGACACACACATATTTCGAGTCGCCAATCGAACCGGATTGGCGCCCGGCAAGACGGTGCGAACGGTGGAGGAGAAGCTCTTGAAATTCGTGCCGCCGGAATTTCTCAAAGATGCGCATCACTGGTTGATCCTGCACGGACGCTACGTCTGCAAGGCGCGCGTCCCGTCTTGCCCCACTTGCGTAATTGCGGACCTTTGCGAGTATCGTCGTAAGACTCATGCCCCTGTTTGACACGCATACTCGGGAACAATTGCGCCAAACCTATGCGGAAGCGTGGCGCAAGCACCGCGCGCGCGCTCCGCTCGCGCCGCTCGAGGCGATGATTGCCGACGTCGTCGGCGCGCATCCGGAATATCAGGCCCTGGTGAGCGATCCCGAAGCCGTGATGGCTTTTGAACCGGGCCCGCTGGCGGGCGCCGAGAACCCGTTTTTACATATGGGGCTTCATCTCGCGGTACGCGATCAGGTGTCCATCGATCGGCCGCCCGGCGTGCGTGAGCTCTACCAGAGATTGCAAGCCCGGCACGGCGACCTGCATCGCGCCGAGCATGCGCTGATGGAGGCACTCGGCGAGACCCTCTGGCAGTCGCAACGCACCGGCCGCCCGCCCGATGAAGCGCAGTACCTGGCCCTCGCACGCAGGCACCTGAGCCCTGCCGTCGCTGACGAAGGTTAAGCAAGCTTCATCCGCGCTTCATCGGCCCTATTCAACGTCAGCGCTATTCTCGCTGTAATGAGTGCTCGTTTCTCCACTGTGGCGGCCGCTGCGTGCCTGGGCTTGTTCGCCCTGGCCGGCGGATTTGCCGCGACCCCGCCGGTGCAGGGCAGCGATGCCGCCGCGACGCAGCCCGCTGCATCGGCTTCAGGGGACGCGGCAGCGAAGCACGCCAAGCGCACGGCGTGTCTCAAGGACGCCAAGGCCAAGAAGTTGGTGGGCGCGGAGAAGGCTTCGTTCCTCAAGACTTGTATGTCGGCGCCTTAGACCGCCGCCCCAGCGAGCGGACGGCGCGCTTCGGGCTGCCGGCTTTGACGTGCCGGCCAAGATCTTCGAGGCAGGCGACTGCCAGAGGCTGCAGGCTCGATTCCAGGCGGCGATATCCCGCCACCAATCGGGCTCCGAAGGGTGTCAGAACCACCCCGCCGCCGCCGCGTCCGCCGACGCTCGCCCGCGCCACCGGAAGATCGAAGCTCAAGTTCATCTCTTCGAGCAGCAGCCACGCTCGGCGGTAGCTCATTCGCATCTCGCGGGCGGCTTGCGACAGCGATCCGGTGCGCGCAATACCCTCGAGAAGTTCGACCTTGCCGATTCCGACCGAAAACCGGCTGCCAAAATCCACTCGAAATCGCAGTGTCAGCGCGTTCGCCACGTCGATCCGCCGTCCTCAGAGTTTGCGCGCCAGCACAGGAGTGATCGTGAGCAGGACGTTTTCGCTGGTGGCGTTGCTGAACTGCAGGACGAAGGGCTGCGCGCCGATCAAATTGAAGGCAACTATTTTATGCGGCGCGCTGCAGCCATGTTGGCCTTGAAAATCCTCGGCCGCCACCTTCGTTCCGCTCGACACCACGTCGATCCAAAACGGCAGGTCAACCGCAACCCGGTAGCTGCCGGGCGCCGGTATTTTCAATGTCGCGAGTCCGCCATACACCCCCGGACCCTGCATTTTTTTGGCCGGCGGCGCCGAGAATACAACCTTGTCCTGATCCACGAGCCGCAGCGTGTAAAGCCGATTCGGAACGACGACAGGCGCGGACTTCGGGTCCTTGCCGGCCGGCAATGCCGCCGGTGTCCCGGCAAACAGCGCCCGTTCCTTGCTCACGTCCCATTTGAAATCCATGCAGGCATCATCGGCCGGCGCCGGCGCCGCAGCCCCGCCCAAGGCGAGCGCGAGAAGCATCAAAAATGCCTTGCTCAGACAGGTTCCTTACGCTTTGGAATGTAAAGATCGGTCAATGTGCCCTCGAACGCCTCGGCCGCGAAAGCTATGGTTTCCGAGAGCGTGGGATGAGGGTGAATGGTCAAGCCGATATCCGCAGCATCCGCGCCCATCTCGATAGCGAGGGCCACTTCGGCAATCAAGTCGCCGGCGTTGGTGCCGACGATCCCCGCGCCGATGATTCGGTGGGTCTCCTTGTCGAAGAGCAGCTTGGTGAAACCTTCGTCGCGATTGAGCGCCAAGGAACGGCCGCTGGCAGCCCACGGAAACAACCCCTTCCCATAGGCGATGTTTTGCGCTTTGGCCTCGATTTCGTTGATGCCCGCCCACGCAATTTCCGGATCCGTATAGGCAACCGAAGGAATGCAGCGCGCGTCGAAAGCGGATTTTTGTCCCGCGGCCACTTCCGCGGCAACCTTGCCCTCATGGCTTGCCTTGTGCGCCAACATCGGCGCGCCGATCACATCGCCGATTGCAAATATATGCGGCACATTGGTGCGCATCTGCTTGTCCGCTGCGATGATGCCGCGGGGGCTGACCGCGACGCCGGCCGCGGCGGCATCGATGGCGTTGCCGTTGGCCGAGCGCCCCACCGCCACCAAAACCCGGTCGTAGACCTGAGGCTCGGGCACGTCGGGGCCTTCGAAGCTCGCGCGCAGGCCCTCTGCGATTGGCTCGAGTTTGGCTACCTTGCTGTTGATCAAGATACGCTCGTAGCGTTTTTCAATCCGTTTTTGCAAGGGCCGAACGAGGTCGCGATCCGTGCCGGGCATCAAGCCGTCGCTCAGTTCGACCACCGAAACCCGTGCGCCGAGCGCGTCGTATACGCACGCCATCTCGAGGCCGATGATGCCGCCCCCGACCACCAGCAGACGATTGCAATCGAGCGGCAACTCCAGCGCGCCGGTCGAATCGATCACGCGAGGGTCATCCGGCAAGCCGGGCAGGCGTGCAGACTCGGAACCTGCGGCGATGATGCACTGCTTGAAATCGACGCGGCGCGAGCCATCCGCTCCCTGTACTTCCAAGGAAAACCGTCCGGTGAATCTAGCCTCGCCCTGAATGACCTTCACCTTGCGCTGCTTGGCGAGCAGTGAGAGCCCGTTCGTCAATCTCGTCACGACTTTGTTTTTCCAAGCCCGCAGCCGGTCACGGTCGATCTGCGGCGGCCCGAACACGATGCCGGAGGAGGCCATGTCCGCTGCGTCCTCGATGACCTTGGCCGCATGCAATAGCGCCTTCGACGGAATGCAGCCGACGTTCAGGCACACGCCCCCCAGCATCGGCCAGCGCTCGATAAGCGTCACGTTGAGGCCGAGATCAGCCGCGCGAAATGCCGCGGTGTAGCCACCCACACCGGCCCCGAGAACCACCAGATCGACGGCCCCCGGCGGCGCCGTTTCGGCCCTTCCGCTCGAGGCCACGGTGTCGGGCTTGGCCGGCGCCGGGGCGCCGGCAGGCGGAGCGGCGGGTGTCGACGAGACCTTGGCCGCAGGCGCGCCGGCAGGTGGAGCGGCGCCGGGCGAAGGCGCGGCGCCAGGTGCTGCGGACGTTGCGGGGGCTGCCGCGCCGGCCGGGGCTGCGGCTTCGGCCACTTGTATCTTGGCGATCAACGAGCCCTCCGACACCTTATCGCCGGTCTTGAGCTCGATCGAGCTGACGACGCCGTTCACGGGCGACGGCACGTCCATCGAGGCCTTCTCGGACTCGAGCGTTATGAGGGGATCCTCGACCCGAACCTCGCTGCCTTTCTTGACGAGCACATCGACGACGCTCACGTCCTTGGCGTCGCCGATATCGGGAACGCGTACTTCGACGAGGCTCACAGCAACGCCTTCACTTCGGCCAGCACTTTGGCGAGGTACACCACGAAGCGGGCAGCTTCGGCGCCGTCGATCACTCGATGGTCATAGGACAAGGACAGCGGCAGCATCAATCGCGGCAAGAACGCCCCTCTCTCGTAGACAGGTTTCTGGGTGGATTTCGACACGCCCAAAATTGCAACTTCGGGCGCATTGATGATGGGGGTGAACGCCGTGCCTCCGATTCCGCCCAGACTCGAGATGGTGAATGTTCCACCGTGCATCTCCGTATTTTTCAACTTCCCGGCGCGCGCCTTTTCCGACATGGTCGCGAGGACCCCCGCAATCTCGTACAGGCTCAGACGGTCGGCATTCGGGATCACCGGCACGACCAATCCATTCGGCGTATCGGCGGCGAAGCCGATGTTGAAGTATTTCTTGATGATCAGGTTCTCGCCGCTGGGATCAAGCGAGGAATTGAAGCGGGGAAATTGCTTCAGCGCCGCGAGACACGCCCTGATGATGAACGCGAGCGGGGTGAGCCGCACCCCCTCCTCAGCCGCCTTGCCCTTGAGCGCCGCGCGCACCGCCTCGAGATCGGTAATGTCGGCGTCCTCGTGCTGCGTCACGTGCGGCAGATTGATCCAGCTCGCCTGCAGTCGGGATCCCGAAATGCGCTGAATTCGCGACAAGGGCTTGATCTCGACCGGCCCGAACGCCGCAAAGTCCACCACCGGCACCTTGGGCAGCGCCGAGCCTTGAGCCGCGGGCGAGGCCTGGGGCGCGGTGAGAATTCCTTTCACATGGGCTTTCACATCCTCGTGCGTGATGCGGCCCTTGACGCCGGTTCCGGCGATCTTGCCTAGGTCGGCACCGAGTTCGCGCGCGAACTTGCGCACTGAGGGGCTCGCATAGGCCTTCGAGAAAGCCTGCTCATCGATCTTCGCAACGGCGCGCGCGGCGGGAGGCGCCCCGACGGGAGCAGCGGGTGCGGTGCCGCCGGCTGCCGCCGTGGGTGCGCCCGGCGCCGCGGCGGCCCGAGCTTGCGCCTGCGCAGCTTGGGGCACGGGCTTTGCTTGTGGCGCGGCCGCTGCAGCAGCAGCCGCCGGTTCGAGCAACAGGATCAGCGACCCCTCGGAGACTTTGTCGCCCGGTTTGACTTTGACCTGCGCGACGCGTCCCGCCATGGGCGCCGGCACATCCATTGCGGCCTTTTCCGTTTCGATCGTGATCAGCGGCGTTTCCTTCTCGATCTGCTGGCCGTCCTTGACCAGGACGTCGGTGACGCCAACGTCTTTGAAGCCGCCAATGTCGGGCACCAGAACTTCGGTTGGATTGGTCACGGGTGGGACAGGCTCCTAGACCGACAGAGGGTTGGGTTTTTCCGGATCGATGCCGAAGGTCTGCATGGCCTCCGTCACTGTGTGCGCGTCGATCTTGCCGTCGTCGGCGAGCGCCTTGAGAGCGGCGATCGTCACGTAGTGCCGGTCCACTTCGAAAAAGCGCCGCAACTCCGCGCGCGAGTCGCTGCGGCCGTAGCCATCCGTACCGAGCACGGCATAGCGTCCGGGCATCCATTGGCGAATCTGGTCCGCGACGATCTTCATGTAGTCGGTGGCGGCAATGAAGGGGCCCTCGCGATCGGCCAAGGCCTGCTGAATGTAGGTCTGCTGAGGCGGCTGGTTGGGATGCAGCAAGTTTTGGCGCTCGATTGCGAGTGCGTTCTTGCGCAGCTCGCTGAAACTCGTGACGGAATAGACATCCGCGGGCACGCCGTAATTTTTCTCCAAGAGTTCAGCCGCCGCCAGCACCTCGCGCAGAATCGTCCCGGAGCCGAACAGCGTTACCCGCACCTTGCCGCGGCCGCCGATTTGCAACAGATACATGCCATGCAGAATGCCCTGCGCGACTCCGGCCGGCATCGCCGGATGCACGTAGTTCTCGTTCATGGCGGTGATGTAGTAGAAGACGCTTTCCTGTTCCTGGTACATTCGCCGCAAGCCATCCTGCACGATCACGGCGAGTTCGTACGCGTAGGTCGGATCGTAGGCAACGCAGTTCGGAATCGCGGTCATGACCAGCTGGCTATGCCCGTCTTGATGCTGCAATCCTTCGCCGGCGAGCGTGGTGCGCCCGGCGGTGCCGCCAATCAGAAACCCGCGGGCCTGGCTGTCGCCTGCAGCCCACATGAAATCGCCGACGCGCTGAAAGCCGAACATGGAGTAATAAATATAGAAGGGCACCATGCTCACGCCATGGTTCGCATAGGCCGTGGCGGCGGCCAGCCACGAGCACAAGCTACCCGCCTCGTTGATGCCTTCCTCGAGAATCTGCCCCTGCTTGTCCTCACGGTAGAACATGAGCTGATCGGCATCTTGCGGGGTATAGAGTTGACCCACCGAAGAGTAAATGCCCACCTGGCGAAACATGCCTTCCATGCCGAAAGTCCGCGCTTCGTCGGGAACGATGGGGACAATGTGCTTGCCGATGTTCTTATCCTTGACCAGCGCGGTCAGCATGCGCACCAGCGCCATCGTGGTGGAAATTTCGCGATCAGCCGTGCCTTCGAGCAGCGAACTGAAGGCTTCCAGCGGCGGTACCACCAGCGCCGGCGCGGATGAGCTGCGCGCGGGCAAATAGCCGCCGAGAGCGGTCCGGCGCTCCTGCAGGTACTTGAGTTCCTCGCTGTCCTCGCGCGGCTTTCTGAACGTCAGCCCTGCGATTTCTTCGTCGGAAATTGGAATGTTGAACCGGTCGCGCACTTCCTTGAGCGCCTCATCGCCGAGCTTTTTCTGCTGATGCGCAACGTTCAGGCCCTCGCCGGCTTTGCCCATCCCAAATCCCTTGACGGTTTTCGCCAGAATCACGGTCGGGCTGCCCTTGTTGGCGACCGCGGACGCATAGGCGGCGTACACCTTTTGCGGATCGTGGCCGCCGCGATTCAGGTGCCAAATCTCCTCATCCGACATGTTTGCCACCATCTCCTTCAGCTCGGGATACTTGCCGAAGAAGTGTTCGCGCGTATAGGCGCCGCCCTTGGATTTGAAGTTCTGGTATTCGCCGTCGACGCACTCTTCCATCAATCGTTTGAGCAGACCCTTTTGATCCTGCTCGAGCAGCGGGTCCCAGCGCGATCCCCACAGCACCTTGATGACGTTCCACCCCGCGCCGAGAAACGCCGCTTCGAGTTCCTGGATGATCTTGCCGTTGCCGCGCACCGGCCCGTCGAGGCGCTGCAAATTGCAATTGATCACGAAGATGAGATTGTCGAGCTTTTCCCGCACCGGCATGGTGAGCGCGCCCATGGACTCGGGCTCGTCCATCTCACCGTCGCCGAGGAATGCCCACACCTTGCGGTCGGAGGGCGCGACGATGCCGCGATGCTCCAGGTAACGCACGAAGCGCGCCTGAAAAATCGCGGTCATGGGGCCCAGTCCCATCGAGACCGTCGGAAATTGCCAGAACTCGGGCATCAGCCAAGGATGCGGGTAGGAGGACAACCCGCCGCCTTTGACTTCCTGGCGAAAGCGCAGCAGCTGGGCCTCGTCCATACGCCCTTCCAGATAGGCGCGCGCATAGATTCCGGGGCTCGAATGCCCCTGCACGAAAATCATGTCGCCGGGATGCGCCGGGCTCTTGGCGCGCCAGAAATGATTGAATCCGACTTCATAGAGCGTCGCGGCCGATGCATAGGACGCGATATGGCCGCCGTATTCCGAATTCAAGCGATTGGCTTGCACCACCATTGCAAGCGCGTTCCAGCGGATATAGGCCTCGTTGCGCCGCTCGAGGGATCGATCGCCGGGATAATCCGGCTCCTGCGCTCTGGAGATGGTGTTGAGGTAGGCGGTGTTCGGTTTGAACGGCAGATACGCGCCGGAGCGCCGCGTGAAGTCCACCAATTTCTCGAGCAAGAAGTGCGCCCGTTCCGGCCCTCGCGCGCGCATGACTGAATCGATCGATTCCAGCCATTCCTGCGTTTCGATCGGATCAATGTCTTCGAACGGCGATTGTTGAGTCATAAATGCACACGCCCACGCGTCCTGTTAAGATGCCAGGCACGTTACAGCGCCGTTGCGCGAACTGCCACTGCGAACTGCCACTGCATTATCAACCGTCGCTATCTTCGGGGTTTGGTTTTTCACGGTCAAGCAAGGGATAGGCTTGCGTTTTCACGATATGCCCACTCGCTTGCCCTTCGACCAGCTCATCGTGCCGGTGCACCCAATCGGCCCGCGGATAACGGCGTCGCGGCTCGCCGGTTACTCGAGCGCCCTGGTCTTCTTGCCGGTGGCGCCGACCGAGGCGGACTGGCGCGCATTGCCGCACGGCGCCGTGCTGCGGGGCCTATTCGCTAGCAAGGCGCGCAAAGCCGGCGATTGCTTTCACTTGAGGGTCGGGACGCGAGCTCAGACGCTCTTGATCGTCGCATGCTTGGCCGACGAGGCCAGCACCTTTGAACGCCTGCAGGCGGCCGGCAAGCTCGCACGCAGCGCGCTGGACGGCGAGCCGCAGTCGCTGCTCTTGTGGCAACAAGGCTGCCCCGCCGGCGCGGCGAATGCGACCTTGAGCGCCACCATCGCGGCCCTCGAAGCGGCGGCGTTTCGGCTCGCGTCGTTCAAGAGCAAACCGAAGCCGCGCACTCGCCTGGTGCGCATCGATATCGCTTCGGGAAAAACGCTGCCCGAGCTGGATCTCACCCTTGCCACCGCCGCCGGGAACAATTTGGCCCGATGGCTGACGGCGCTGCCTCCCAATACGCTCGACGCGCGGGGCTATCGCCGCCTTCTGCAGGATCTGTCGCGGCGCTTGAAGCTGCGCTTCAAGTTCTACGGCGAGACCGAGCTCAAGCGTCTGGGTGCGGGCGCGTTCCTCGCGGTCTCACGCGGCAACGGCACTCGCGACGCCGGAATCGCACATCTTTCCTATCGGCCGGGCGGCACGGCGTCGCGCCGCAGCGCAGCGCCTGCGGTGAGCCTCGTCGGCAAGGGCATATGTTTCGACACGGGCGGAACGAACTTGAAGCCTCACAAGAGCATGCTCGACATGCACACCGACATGGAAGGCAGTGCGGTGGCGGTAGGCAGCCTTTACGCGCTGCATTCGCTGCGCTCTCCGCTGGCCGTCGATTGCTGGCTGGCGATCACCGAAAACCGGATCGGACCGCTCGCCTACAAGCCGCAAGACGTGGTGCGCGCCCAGAATGGCACGACCATTCAGGTGATACACACGGACGCCGAGGGCCGCATGGTTCTCGCCGACGCGCTGAGTCTCGCGGCCGGGAGGAAACCGCGGGCCATCATCGATTACGCGACGCTCACTGGGGCATGCGTGTATGCACTGACCGAACGCTATAGCGGCGCTTTTACCAACCGGCCGGAAGCGCGCGATCTGATCGAGTCCGCCGGGAGCAGCAGCGGCGAGCGTGTCTGGTGCTTCCCCATGGATGCTGACTTCGATACGGATCTCGAGAGCAGCGTCGCCGATGTCATGCAGTGTGCATCCGACGGCAAGGGCGACCACATCTTGGCCGCGCGTTTCCTGAGTCGATTCGTACCCAAGGAAATCGCATGGCTGCATCTCGATCTTGCGGCGGGCTCGCGCCACGGCGGCCTCGGGCACATCGCCACGGAAATCACCGGATTCGGCGTACGCTACACGCTCGATTTACTGCGCCGCGGCTGGCCGCCCGCACCGGCGCGCGCCGCTGCGCGCGCACGCTCATGACGCCGAGTGCGGCGAACACTCTCAGGCTGCGGCGGCCCGATGACTGGCACGTGCATCTGCGCGACGGCGCCGCGCTCGCCGCGGTCGTGAAATTTACCGCGCAGCGCTTCGGGCGAGCCATCGTGATGCCCAATTTGAAGCCCGCGATCACGACCGCGGCATTGGCACGCGCGTATCGCGAGCGAATCGTGGCCGCGCTTCCGGCAATGGCGCGTTTCGAGCCTCTGCTCACTCTGTATTTGACGGATGCGACGACGGTGGAGGAGATCGATCGGGCGCGGGCCACGGGGTTCATCCACGGCGTCAAGCTGTACCCCGCCGGCGCGACCACGCATTCCGATGCCGGCGTGAGCGATGTAGCGAAGGTACACCGGGTACTGGCGCGCATGGAAGAGATCGGAATGCCGTTGTTGGTGCACGGCGAGACTCCGCACCCCGACGTGGACGTGTTCGACCGTGAAACTCACTTCATCGATTCGGTGCTGCGGCCGCTGCTCGACCGCTTCCAGGGCTTGCGCGTGGTGCTCGAACACATCACCACCGCGCGTGCGGTGGAGTTCGTCGCCGACGCAAGGCCCGGCGTCGCCGCGACCATCACGCCGCAGCACTTGCTGCACAATCGAAATGCGATTTTTGCCGGCGGCATCCGCCCGCATTACTATTGCCTGCCCATTTTGAAGCGCGAAGGCGATCGAAGGGCCTTGGTTGCCGCGGCCACCAGCGGCAACCCGCGTTTTTTCCTGGGTACCGACAGCGCACCTCACGAGCGGGCAAGCAAGGAGAATGCCTGCGGCTGTGCCGGCATGTTCACCGCTCACGCCGCCATCGAGTTGTACGCCGAGGTGTTCGAATCGGCCGGCCGCCTGGATCGGTTGGAGCCCTTTGCGAGTCATTTCGGCGCGGATTTCTACGGTCTGCCGCGTCACGACGACGCCATTACCTTGGTCAAGGAGTCCTGGGTGCCCCCTCAAGTCTATGATTTCGGCAATGGCGCGCTGGTGCCCTATCGGGGCGGCGAGCCGATCGCATGGCGTATGGCGGATTCGGGCCCGGTATGACGCAGCTCGGACCGACACCGTTTGCAGCGCGCTTTCGCGGGTTTCTGCCGGTGGTGATCGACGTTGAGACCGGCGGCTTCAATTCGCAAACCGACGCGCTGCTCGAGATCGCTGCGGTATTCCTCGAAATGCGCAGCGACGGCACTCTGGCGCGAGGCGAAACGACCCGCTATCACGTGATTCCGTTCCCCGGCGCCAATATGGAAGCCGCATCGCTGGCGGTGACCGGGATCGATCCTCACCACCCGCTGCGGCCCGCCATCTCCGAAGAGGACGCCCTGCAACGCATATTCCGTGAGGTGCGCAGCGCCATCCGTGCGGCGGATTGCACGCGCGCAGTTCTGGTGGGACACAACGCGTTTTTCGATCTGAACTTCTTGAACGCCGCTGTGGCGCGAACGCAGATCAAGCGCAACCCGTTTCATCCGTTTTCGTGCTTCGACACCGCGACCTTGGGCGGCGTCGCGTTCGGCCAGACGGTATTGATGCGCGCGACACTGGCCGCGGGGCTCGAGTGGGATACCTCATCCGCGCATTCGGCGGCCTATGACGCCGAGCGCACCGCAGACCTCTTCTGCACGGTATGCAACCAGTTTCAGGGTGTATTCGAGGCCAGCCGCCGGCGGCTGGCTGCGATGGGGCCCCTGGAGATCGAGCCCTCGGCCGCCGAGGACCCAGGGATCGAGCGCGCGGATCCGGAAATCCTGACCGGCGACCCCTAGCCGCCGCTAGGCGGGCACGGCGCCCGCTTCCGCGAGGAGCTGCTTGAGTTCGCCGTTCCTGTACATTTCGATCGCAATGTCGCAACCGCCGACGAGTTCGCCATTGACGTAGAGCTGCGGAAAGGTCGGCCAATTGGAATAGGTCTTCAGCGCCTCGCGCACTTCCGGATCCTCGAATATGTTGACGTGCGCAAACTGTGCCTTACAGGCCCGCAGCGCAGCCACCGTTTGCGCCGAAAAGCCGCACTGCGGAAAATCCGGGGTTCCCTTCATGTAAAGCACCACCGGGGCAGCCGATAGTTGGCTCTTTATCCGTTCAATAGCGTTCATGGTCGACAATCTCCAAGTTAATCATCAATACCTTACCAGGCAGCGCCTGCCCGCGTGCGCTCAAGTGCGAATATTGACACAAGAGGTCGCAGCAAGACCCTGAGATCGTTGAATTATTGGGGTGAGTCCCCTATTCTTCCAGGCCGCCGCAGTGCAAGATCCGCAGTGCGGCGCCTACCCCAGGGGTTGGGGCGAGCCGGATCGCGACGCAAAACTTAAAAAGGGGAATCGCATGAACCCATTAACTACGGTTAAATGGCCTTTGATTATTGGCTTCGTGGTTGCCGTGGCGATCGCAGCCCTTATCGAGGGTGGGCTGTCCTTCAATACCCTCACCCTGGCCAGCCTGACGCGCTGGCTGCACATCATCTTCGGTATCTTTTGGATCGGCCTGCTCTATTACTTCAATGCGGTTCAGACCCCGGCGATGGCCGCTGCCGCGGCGGATAAGGGGGGACCCGGTGGGGCCGGCATCAACAAATACGTGGCACCGCGCGCCTTGCTGTGGTTCCGTTGGTCGGCGCTGGGCACGTGGCTCCTGGGCGCATGGCTCCTGTCACAGACTCCGGGACGATTCATCGGCGCGTTCACCTTGGGTTTGCTCGATACGCCGGCCTCCCGTCCGAACATGATCATCGGCATCGGGGCATGGCTCGGCACCATCATGCTGTTCAACGTCTGGGGGCTCATTTGGCCCAACCAGAAAAAGATCCTCGGCATCGTCCCCGCCACGGACGAAGAAAAGGCGGCCGCACGCAAGGTCGCGCTGTATGCCTCGCGCACCAACTTCTTGCTCTCCATCCCCATGCTGATGTGCATGGCCGGGGCGACGCACGGCCTGCCGTTCTGACCTCACGGAGCCGGCACTTTGCTAGTTTCAGTGCCGGTTCCGGGTGACCTCTCTCAGCAGGTCGCCCGGGCTTTGGCCGAGGATGTCGGCCCCGGAGACCTGACGGCGGCGCTGATCCCGGCGGAGCGGCCAGGCAGGGCCACCGTGATCACGCGCGAACCTGCGATCGTTTGCGGCATCCCCTACGTCGACGCGGTCTTCGAGCAGGTCGACCCGCGAGTCCGGCTCGAGTGGCGAATCGGCGAAGGCGAGTCGGCCGCCGAGAATCAAACATTGCTCGCTCTCGAAGGGCCTGCGCGCGCGCTCCTCACCGCGGAGCGCACCGCGCTCAATTTCTTGCAGCTGCTCTCCGGCACCGCCACTGCGGCGCATTCTTATGCCGCGCTCCTCGAGGGCACGAAGTGCCGCCTCCTCGATACCCGCAAGACGATCCCGGGGCTGCGGACCGCGCAGAAGTACGCCGTGCGGGTCGGCGGCGGTCACAATCACCGCATGGGTTTGTTCGACGGCATCCTCATCAAGGAGAATCACATCGTGGCCGCGGGCTCGATTGCGGCCGCGGTAGCCGCAGCCAGGCGCGGCTCTGCCCAAGTTCCAGTGGAGGTCGAGGTCGAGAATCTGTCCGAATTGCGCCAGGCGATCGACGCCGGCGCCGACATTGCCATGCTCGATGATTTCTCGCTGCAGGCGATGCGCGAGGCGGTATCCGTCAATGCCAATGCCCGAAAGCCGCTGAAACTCGAGGCATCCGGAGGGATCACCACTGCCAGCATTCGCGCGATCGGCAAAACCGGCGTCGACTTCATCTCGGTCGGCAGCATCACCAAGCATGTGCGCGCGATCGACCTCTCCATGCGCTTCGAATTTCAATCCGATACGGGAGCCAAGCTATGAAAGGTCTGACGCTGCTACTCGCTGTCTGCGCCGCCGCCGCGGCGCCGCGTGCACTGGCCGATGACCCGCTAGCCGCGATTCGCGCGGCGTGCGGCGAGGACGCGCAGAAGCTGTGCGCGGGAGTGCAGCCCGGTGGCGGGCGCATCGTGGCGTGTCTCAAGGAGCACAAGGATTCGCTGTCCGATCGGTGCAAACAGGCCGCCGCGCAGGCTCTGAACCCGCAGGCTGGGAACGCGCAGGCTGCGAACCCAGATAATCCTTCTGCCCCCAGCGCTTCGAGTGCATTGCCTGCCAATCCCCCCGCCGCTCCATCGAGCGCTGCGCCCTCCAAGTCGTCGCGCGCCTCCGGGGCCAACCCCAGCGCCTCGGGCGCGACGGAGGCCGTGCCTGGCTCGTATTTGCGCATGAAGCAAGTCCAAGTCATCGCCCATGTCACCGACCCCTCATTGGGCAAGGACCCAGTCGCTCTACCCGCGCTGGATCTGTTGATTCCCTCTGCGTGGGACTTCAAGAGCAGCGTTGCGGGTAATACCAAAGAGGGATGTTTTTCAGACCTTTATGCGGTGTCTTGGGAGGCCACGAATGCGGACGGGTCCGCGTTTCAAGGTGTCCCCAACGACAGCTGGCAATACGCGGACGATCCCGCAGAAATGCGCCGGCTGACGGATCCTAACCGGCGCCAGCTCGGCCTTGAAGGCAAGCCATGCCCGGTGAAGAAGCCCATGAAGGCGGAAGATTATTTTCGCCAGACCATGTTCGCCGCGTTCCCCAGCGGCAGTACCGTGGTGTCGGTTGAGCCGTTCCCCGAACTCAACCAGATCGCACGCAAGCAACTAGGGCTGCCGCCAACGGATGCCGGCAATGGCGGCGGCAATCGAACCGAGGCCATTCGGGCGAGGGTCGAATTTCAAAAAGATGGCAAGCCAATGGAGGATTGGCTGACGGTGGTCGTCGTGACACGGATTTATCGCCAGGGCCGCGGGGCATTTTACGATTGCCACGCGATCGACTTGATGGCACTGCGGGCGCCGAAAGGCAAACTCGAGGCCAACGACAAACTCTTCAAAGTAATGATCAGTTCCATTCGAACGGAACCGAAATGGCAGTCTTATTCGAGCGGAATGATTGCCAAATTTTATCAACTCGAGGCACAGAAGGAAGCCGCCATCGACGCAGCATGGGCCAATTTTCAAAGGCAGGTCGCCCAGACGATCATGGGCGTCGTCGCCAATCAACAACAGGGTTCCTATAACAGCGCTTTCGCAGCGGACCAAAACATTCGCGGCGTGCAGACGTTCCGCGATCCCAGCACCGGCGGCACCATGGAGCTGAGCAATCAATATGATCACGCCTGGCTGAATGGATCGAACGAATACATCATGAGCGATGATCCGAACTTCAACCCGAACGGCCGGCTGAACGGAAACTGGAACCAACTGCAAGCCGTGCGGCCGGCGCCTTAGGTC
>DATMNF010000075.1:0-58417 GCA_035569355.1 Steroidobacteraceae bacterium | reverse complement strand
AATGGTCAGTTTCAAGTGACAGTGCCCGAGGCACAGTGACCTGCCCCGTTTGTAGGATTGAACTGACCTGGATTGCCGATTATCCCCACCTATCCCCGGGCGAAGCCGCGATCTAACGTGGGTTGCTGACATTGAGACCGGAGCTGCTGATGCCTCGTGACCAATCGATTCGAGAACTGGCTTACCAACTGTGGATAGCCCGCGGACGCGCGCGTGAGCCCGGTCGCCGCCGTCAAGCGCAACCGAACGAGAATCCGCCCGACAGGGCTATCGCGGCGCCCGAGACTCCACGGCCGCCGGGCCCGTGAGGACATGATCGGTCCTCGCCGCGGGGCCCAGATCATTGGGCGCCCGCTCGCCGGCCTGAGTGTCGTGCTGTGCGCTTGGGGCGCACCGATGGCATTCGCCCAAACACCGTCGCCGCTGCAGGAATGGCAGTATTCCAGCGGAATCATCCTCGCCCGCTTATTCGACCCCAATCTGCCGGAGTGGCGCGTCGTTCTTGGCACGGCGGCAGAAGTGCAGCCGGTGTACGAAAGCTCGCGCGCGTACCGCCTGCAAGGTGGCCCCGTCATCAACATCCAATACCGCGATGTGGCCTTCCTATCCACGGGCGAGGGCCTCGGCTACAACTTTCTGCGCGGCGATCACTACCGCCTGGGAGTTGCGATCGCGTATGACTTGGGCCGGCGGGTCAAGGATGACTACACCAACCTGCACGGAATGGGCGACATTTCGCCCGCACCCGTCGCAAAAGTCTTCGCGTCATGGGTACTCTCCAGGAAGTTTCCGCTCATTCTGCGGGCGGATGCGAGGCAGCTGGTCGGGGGCGCCAACGGCGCGGTCGGGGATGTCGGTGTCTACATGCCTCTGCCCGGCAGTTCGAAAAGATTTGTCATGTTTGCCGGCCCATCGATCACGCTGGCCACGCATCGATACCTACAGAGCGAGTACGGCGTGACGCAAGCGCAGTCGCTTGCCTCGGGACATCCGGTCTTTGATCCGCACGCGGGCACCAACGCCGTCGGAGTCGGCTTCAGCGCCACCCGCTTCATCGGGGAGCATTGGCTGCTCAATCTGGACGCCGCGATCAACAGCTTGCGAGGAAGCCCCGACGTGAGTCCGCTGACCGAAAGAAGGACGGGCCGCGTTGCCGTCCTGTCGATCGACTACCATTGGTAGCCGCCGGCACATCAGCCAGTATCGCGAGAGACTCTGCTAAGCGACCTGCGTCTGCTGCAGTCGGGAGTCGACCAGCGCTTCGGCGGTTATCCAGTCCTCGAGTTCGTTGCCCGCCGCAAATCCGCGCCGTTCCGCAAGATAATACGCCTCGGCGGCCACCAGTTGGCGTCGAACGTCCGGGTCGATTCTCGTTCGGATAGTCGTTCCTGATTGCGCCGATTCCAGGACCATCATCACTGCGCTGTCCGTCAGGTCGGTGGGCGCAGCCGCCTTCGCCTTTCGTCTCGTAGTCTTCTTGATCGGAGCTTCGCTTTTAGAAGCTTCGCGTTTCGGAGATTCGCGTTTCGTAACCATCAGTCTGCCTCCAAGTCCGTTGCCGGAGTCGCTTCGCGGGATGCATCGCTTGCCCCACGTCAGGCCGACTATATAATTTCTTCATGACATTGTCGCTCATCTGTTATCAGCGATGATGAAGATTGACGCGGCGGCCGACGCGGCACGAGCCCGGCAAAAACAATCACATTGATTCTGCGCTGAGGATTCCGCGATGAAAATGACCGCATTGCCCCAAGCGGGCGATAGCGGTGCGGCAGCGCATGAACAGTGCATCGCAGTAGTGCCCGTCGGTGTCAGGAGGAAACCACGGTGCGGACTACGCAGCGCACTTTCTTTGGGCCATACTGGGGCGCTATCGACCCATGGCAACCGCAAAAGCAACATCCAGATCCCGCGGCGCGCGCCGAACGGCGGCAACGAAGCGTGCGCGCGGAAAGTTGGCGCCGCGCCGCGGTGCGCGCGGATTGGATGCGGCCGAGGTTGTCATCGCCATGGAGAGCACCGAGATTGCGGATGTCGCAGCGTTGGTGCGCGCCGCCGGCGGTGCACTGATCGGGGCGTATCGCGAACCGTTGGGCGGACGGCCGCTGGTGCTCGCCTCATTGCCCCTCCACGCTCTGCAGCCGACCCCGTTTCAGCGCGATCTGTCCCCCACGCATGCGAAACGCCTGGCGACGAAAATCGATGAAACCGCGGCCTTTCTGGATCCGCTGATCGTGGTGCGTGGCGAGGACGGCCGATTCTGGACGCCGAATGGCCGCCATCGCCTGGCGGCCGGAAAGGTTCTCGGTTTGAAGCAAATCACGGTGCTGATCTCGCCGGACGAGGGACTCGCCTATCGCATCCTCGCGCTCAACACCGAAAAAGCCCATAACCTGCGCGATCGGAGCCTCGAGGTCATTCGCATGGCCCGCAGCCTCGCAAAACGGCACGGAACGGCGAAGGAGGCAGAGTACACCGCGGAGTTCGAATCCGCCGAATTGCTGACCCTCGGCATCGTGTATGAAAAATCGTCGCGTTTCGCCGGCGGTGCGTACAGCTCCTTCCTTAAAAAGGTAGATCGATTCAGCGAACGCACGCTTGCCGCGAGCCTGCGCGAACGGGAAGGCCTGGCGTCGCGACTCTTGGAAATCGACGCGCAAGCAAAGCGCATCATCGCCGCGCTGCAGACGCGCGGCTTCAAATCCCCGTACTTGCGCAACTACGTCGTCGCGCGGATCAATCCGGTGCGCTTTCACAAAGCGAAGAAGGGCGATACCAAGCCTCCCATGCCGTTGGCGCAGGCTCTCACCCGCATGGCGGCGGCCGCGAAGAATTTCAAGATCGAGTCGGTGTCCAGCGCAGATCTTGCCTGGGTCGCGGTGGGCGCCGGAGCACAGGAATAAACGCCGCGGAACAGGAATCAATGAGGGTGAGCGAATGATCGAACAACAACTGCAGATCAGCACCAAGGACGGCCGGATGAATACCTTCATCTGCCATCCCGAGCGCTCGGGGCCTCATCCGATGATCATCTTTTATATGGATGCACCCGGCATCCGCGAAGAACTTCGCGATATGGCACGCCGCTTGGGCACGGTCGGCTATTACGTTGCGCTGCCGAACCTCTACTACCGATTCGGCGTCGAGGAACTCGGGCCCTACATCGGCGAGGCCCACGCGGCCACGCGCGAAAAATTCATGAAACTGAAGAACAGCCTCTCCATCCCGATGGTCATGGACGACACCGATGCACTCCTTTCCCACGCCGGCGCCGACCCCGCCGCGTCGGTGGGTCCCATGGGATGCGTCGGCTACTGCATGAGCGGCCGATACGCCATCAACGCTGCCGTGCGCCACCGCTCGCGCATCCGAGCCGCGGCATCGATTTACGGCACGGACTTGGTGACCGATCAGCCCGATAGTCCGCACCTCGCGATGCAACGCACCGACGCCCGGCTGTATTTCGGCTGCGCCGAGACCGACCAGTACGCACCAACGGAGGTGATCGACAAGCTTCGATCCGAACTAGAAAAGAGTGCCGCAAACGCCGAAGTCGAGGTGTATCCCGGCACTCATCATGGCTTCGCCTTCCCGCAACGCCCGGTGTACGACAAGCCGGCGGCAGAGCGGCATTGGGAGCGTCTGTTCGCATTGTTTCGGGCATCCACCGTCGGCGCGTGAACGCATCGGCGCCATGAACACCCCGACCGTCCCGCAGGATCCCCGCCACGAGCTGCAAACCCTGCTGGCCTCGCGGGTTGCCCTGATCGTCATTGAATCGCGCGAGGAAGCGCGCGTGCTGGCGCTCGTGCAGGAGACGAGCCTCAAAGTGCGGGTGGGTCGCGGCTGGGGAGTGTTCCAGTGGACCGTCACCGAAGGCCTGCGGCGCATCGATATCGATCTCGGCGGGCCGCAGCGCACGCTTTCCGACCCGGAACAGATCCTCAAGCACCTGAAGGCCTCCCCCATGCCGGGGATCTATGTGTTGCTCGACTTTCAGCCCTATTTCAAGGAACCGGTCAATGTGCGGCTGCTGAAGGACATTGCCCAGGGCTATGACCAAGTGGCGCGGACCGTCGTGTTGATGGGTTGTGAACTGACGCTTCCGGAGGAACTGGAGCACTTCGCCGCCCGCATCCACCTCTCCATGCCCTCGGCCAACGAGCGGCACATGATCGTCGCCCGCGTTGTCCGCGAGTGGACGGCGGCGAATCCGAAAATGCCGGTGCATCTGGAACCTGAGGCGCTGGCCAAGCTCATCGACAATTTGACCGGCCTCACGGCATCCGACGCGGAGCGATTGGTCCGGCAGGCAATCGCCGACGACGGCGCGCTCACCATGTCGGATATTCCTGGAGTCATGAGCGCGAAATACGAACTCCTCAATCGTCGCGGCACCCTGTCCTATGAACCTGCGACCGCCAAGTTCACCGATGTCGGTGGTATGCAGAACCTGCGGCACTGGCTCGCCAACCGCAAGCCGGCGTTCGATGGGAGCGCTCCGGAGCTCGACCCGCCGAAGGGCGTGCTCCTCTTGGGCGTGCAGGGCTGTGGAAAGAGCTTGGCCGCCCGTGCCGCGGCGGGGATTTTCGCAGTGCCTCTCGTGCGCCTGGACTTCGGCGCGCTTTACACCAAATGGCAAGGCGAAGCCGAAAAGAACCTGCGTGAGTCGCTGCAAGCAGCCGAAGCGCTCTCGCCGTGCGTCCTCTGGGTCGATGAGATCGAAAAGGCGCTTGCGGCCGGCGATGGCGACAGCGGGGTCTCGCGCCGCGTGCTGGGGACTTTTCTCACCTGGCTCGCCGAACAACGCTCCCGGATCTTCGTCGTCGCAACGGCGAACGACATCGCCACGCTGCCGCCGGAACTGATCCGCAAAGGACGGTTCGACGAGATCTTCTTCGTCGATCTTCCCGACCAGACCGCGCGTGCGGAGATTCTCGCCATTCATGCGCGCAAGCGCGGCATTGTGTTGACGGCTCCCGAGCTTGCTGCGCTCGCGAGCCGCAGCGAGGGCTTCTCGGGCTCGGAGATCGAGCAGGCAATCGTCGCCGCGCTTTACAGCGCTCACGCAATGGGCAAGCCGATTTCTCCCGCGTTGATCCTTCATGAGATCCAGACGGCGCGCCCGCTCGCCATCGTCATGAAGGAGAAGGTCGCCGCCCTCCGCGCCTGGGCCGTCGGCCGAACGGTATCGGCCGACTGACGCGGATAATCGAACAAAGAAGGGCCAGCTCCGAGGGCTAGCCCTTCTCCTCAACATCGCCGTTATTGAATCCGTCCCGCGTGCTTGACTCCGTAAAACGAGCACACATCGCTCGCCCAGGACGTGTCCGCCCAAGACGGCCAGTGGTCCTTATCGAAGCCCGGAGCGTTCTTGAGCTTTTCCTTGCTGGCATTCAGCGTGAAGCGCTTGTTCGCCGTGTCGAGCTGCAAGGCCTGCCAGGGAACGGCAAACAACCGATCGCCCATTCCCAGAAAGCCGCCGTACGCCAACACGGCGTAGCTGATTTTTCCGCTCGCCATATCGAGCATGAGCTCTTTGATCGTTCCCAACTTTTCATCGGCAGTGTTGTAGACGTCATTGCCGAGGAGCGTGTCGGCACCCATCAGTGCCGGACCCGGGCCGCCGTGTGTATTTTTGTACATTCCATACGTATCGCGTGAGATGTAGTTCGTTTCATTCGTTTCCATAGTGCCTCCAGTGAATAGAAATTCCACACGCTCGAGCAGCGGCAATCGCCACGCTCGAGCAGCGGTAACTATCCTTGGAATCACGCGGGCTTGCTGTCGGTCGCCCTCCGCAGCGCGCGGGTGCAGAAATGGCCGCGCCCCTGTCGGTGCTTGCTCACGCGACCAAGGGGCGCGCAGCAACCGGGGGTGCCCAACGACGAATGCGCAGCGACGATGCCTGCGATTACTTCACGTAGACCAGCGCCGGTTCCGAGGCAACTCCGTTGGCAACCACCTCGAGCCGGCTGAGCCCGTGTTCCTGGGCTGCGGGCACGTCGAAATGCGTGGATGATTCGCGCTCCGATGCGACAGCCATGCTGCTGTGGTCGTGCGTGCGGCTATAGAACACGTGATGCGTGCGCACGTTCGTGATGCGGACGAGGGGGTAGTTGGTGGCATCCTGGTCCTCGTCCCCGTACGCGGAACCCTGCGACATGCCGTTCAGTCGAAGACCCTCGAGCCGATATGAACCGCCGGGGCTGACGACCCGCGGAGCAGAAGTAATCTGCGGCGCCCACTCGGACCGCTCCTCCTCGTCGCCGTCCCCGCCGGCTTTCCGGTCGGGGGTGTAGATTTCGACGTCGTTCGTGCCGTCTACGGAGAGTACCTGCCCCGTCGGCAGCAGCAAGAGGCTGATCGAGCCGGACTCGTCAAAGGCCGCGTTGGGTATGGTCGGCTCGGCGATGAACCCATGACCATCGTACTCGAAGAACGCGAGCGGAGGATTCGAGTAGCTCCCGTCGGCGGCTCCGCCGCTTGCGGCCACGAGGACATGAGTGCTGGGCAGCAGCGCGCCCGGCCCGTCCTGCGCGGTGTATTGGTAACCCTCGGGGCTGATGGGAAGCGTGGGTCCGCTGACCCATCGTCTTTTGCGTGTCTCGTAAATAGCCGAATTGCCCGAACTGCCAAGAGCGAATACGTTGCCGTCCGGGCGCAGCAGCGCCGGGCCCATCTCGGCCAACAGTGGATCCGTCAGCGTATGAATCGTGCTGCCCGCGCTCGACCATTCCCCGGTTTCGGGATCATAGATTTCCGAGTTCGTGGGGTTCGCGGGATAGCTCGGGACCAGACCGAAGAAGAAGTCGGTGTAGCAGTCCACGGTAAGGACCTTACCGTTGGGCAACAAGGTCCAGCCCTCTTCGTCATTGAGGTCCGCCTTGGTGGCGGTACCTGTCTCGGTCCACGTCAGGGTCTTCAGATCGAGCAGCGCCGCCTGATGGCTCATCTTGTCCGCCAGCATGAACGTCCCGTCCGCCAGCACGATGCTCGCCGAGTCTCCGATCGGGTGAGGCGCGAACACTGCGCGGGGTGGATAGAGATCGTTGAAGAATAACGGCGGGGGCACTGAGATCCAGGTGTTGCTCACGGGGTCGTAGATGGCGCCCTGGTTGGTCAGAAGAAAATCGTAGCCATAGTTGGAATACTCGCCGCCTTCGAGAATGATGCGTCCATCGGCGAGCACGGCTTGTGCGCCGGCGTATGCAATGAAGGGCTTCGAGGCGAGTTGGCTCCAGGTCCCGTTTATGTAGCTGCCGTTGATGTCCGGGGTGAGCTTCCAGATCGTGGCATCTTCACCGCTGAAGCCATTATTCTGGATAAGAACGCCGCCGTCCGTCATCAGCAGAGGCCCGCTCGCCCCGCCGGGACCATAATCGTTGCCCGCCGGATCGATGATCTCAGGCAGTGGCGGCGGATTCTTCAATGTCTGCCAAGTGCCTGCCGCGGCGAACAGTGGTGCGCCGAGGAGCAGCGCGGCGATGGCCGCGCGCCGCAAACCCTGATGCGCAGAGCGATTGATGGCATTCATGTGAGTGACTCCTTTCGCTTCAGAACTTGATCTGGCCACCGACCCCGATCGTCAGCGGCTGGTTGGTGAGGTAGCCCGCTCGCGCACTGCGTCCGCGCTCGTAGTCAAGCGCAAGGTGCGCGTTCGTGTCCCACAGATTGTTGAGGTAGGCGGCCGCCTCCCAGCGATCGGTCTTGACGCCCGCTCGTAGATTGCCGAGCGAATAGGCGGGGAGCCGTGCATCGAAGGAGATCACGGTGTTCGACGGGACTCCTCCGTAGGTAATCAAGCGAGCCGCATTCGGGTCGCTGGCGGTCCCGCCGATCTGACCGAAGCCCGGCTCTTCGTTCTCGAATTGCGAGTACGCGGAACCCACGTATTGCACCGTGAACACCGAGAAGAAATCGAGCTTGTTCTCGAGCGGCAAGGTGTAGCCCACGCTGCCCACCGCCTGGACCTGCGGCGCCGTGGGCAGACGATTGCCGTCCGCAAGGCCGCCGATGACGGTGACGGCCCCGGTGGCCGACGTCGACGTGACCGATCCCCTCAGGCGCGCATCCACCCAAGTCGCAGACAGCCCGAAGTCCCAGGTGGAGTTGGGTCGCGCGAACAATTCCGCCTCGATGCCATGCGACTGCGCCGGTACATTGAAGACCAGACGCGACGAACAGGTCCCGGCCGTCACGGTCGCTTGAAGGTTCTGTATGTCCGTGTAGAAGGCCGACACGTTCAGCGTCAGCTTATGCTCGAGGAAGCGAAACTTGCCGCCGATCTCGTAGTTCTTCGATGTTTCGTCCTTCCAGTTGCCCTGGCCGCCGAATTCAAGCCTGTCCTGCGGCGAGCACAGCGGCAGATTGATGGGGTCATTGATGCCGCCGAGGCGGAAGCCCTTCGATACCTGTGCGTTGAACTGAGCGTCCTCGTCGAGCTTGAAACTCAGAATGCCGCGCGGCGACACGCCGTTGGCGTCGACCTCGCCCGGCACGCCGGCCGGGGGCGTATCTGCGGCAAATACGCCGTTGAAGTGCAGAACCCGGTTTTCCTTATAGTGGTAGTAGCGCAGTCCGCCGGTCAGTCCCCATTGATCCGTGATGTGCCAAGTGGCCTCGCCGAAGGCTGCGTACTGCTGCAGCCGATAGTTGATGTCGGAGAAGAACGGGGTATCCACGAGGCCGACGGGGTTGGGGCCGAGCGGGAAGCCGGCGGCCGCGTTGAAGCCGTCGTACCCCGGCGTCGGCAGGTCCTGTCCATAGCGGCGGTCGACGTGCTGGAAGAATCCTCCCGCCAGCCAATCGATCATCGACTTCCCATTGGAGGCCAGACGCACCTCCTCCGAGGTCACATTGAGGTGGGTGCGGTCGAATAACGGTGAGGTATCCCGCACCTCCGGAATCCCGACGTCATAACTGACGCTTCCGGTGAGCTGCGTCGCGTCGCGCAGCACCGTGACCCGACGGTGGGTATACGAGCTGATCGAGGTTAGCGTGGCCGGACCGAAGTCATACTCGAGCTTGAGGTCGGCCAAGCCGAAATCATCGTCGATCCCTTCGCGCTGCTGCGTGTATTGTTGGCGCGCGCCGATGCTGACCGCCGGCTGGGTCGTCATGTAGGGATTGGCGAGAATATTGTACGCATCCTCGCGCGGGTAGCCGTTGGTCGTCAGGCTCTGGTAAACGAAGCGCGGCGTGACGGACAGTTGATCGATGGGCTTCCACAGCATCGATATTCTGATGCCCGCCCGGTCGCCATCGTTGACGGCCTTCTTGACGCTGCCGTTTGGTTGGATCGCGTCGATGAAGCCCGGCAGATGGTGCTCGTACACGACGATGCGGGCGGCAGCGGTCTCTCCCATCGGCAGATTGACCGCGAGGCGTCCGGTGCCGCCCACGCTGCCGCTTTTCGGATACTCGACGGACGCATCCGCCAGGCCCTCGAGGACTCCAATCTTGGGCTGCGTCGTGATATAGCGGATGGTGCCCGCCTCGGAGCCGGCGCCGAACAAAGTTCCCTGCGGCCCGCGCAGCACCTCGATACGATCGAGATCGAAGAGTTCCAGATCGGGCGTGAAGAGTGCGACTGAAATGGCCGACTCATCGAGATAGACACCGACCTGCTCCTTGACGCCCGGCTGGTCGCGAATGACCTGGCCGGAGCTGATGCCGCGGATCGCGACCTGGCTTTGCCCAGGACCCAAGTCGGCAATCGTGAGGCCCGCGACGTTGCGCGCGAAGTCCGTGATATTGCTCGCTCCGGAGTTGCGGATTTGTTCCTCGCTCGTGGCCGACACCGAGAACGGTGTGTCCTGGACGGAGCCGGCGCGCTTCTGCGCGGTCACGACAATTTCCTCGAGCGCTGAGGCGGTGTTGGCGTCGGCGGCACGCGTGGCGTACCCGCCGAGCGTCGACGTCAGGAAGATACCGGCGACGGCGCCAATGCTGCGAATATTCATGAAATTCCCCTCTTTCTTCGCATTCGTTGTTGTAGGACATCCACACCACGAAGGCGCGTGTCCGGTTAACCTTTAGTATCCACGATTATTACACAAATCGACAGTGGCTAAATCGCAACACGGAGGGGCGCGGGCCGCACCGGCGGTGTTGCCCTCGGCTGTGGTCCTGCCCTTTCGAATTAGAATCGGACATCGAGAACCACCACCCAATGCGCTCGAGCATGCTCATCCCCAAGATCATCTACGGAACCGCCTGGAAGAAAGCCGACACCACGCGCTTGGTGAGTACGGCCATTCGTCATGGATTCCGGGGAATCGATACCGCATGCCAACCCAAGCACTACGACGAAGCCGCAGTGGGTGCCGGCGTCGCCGCGTGTCTCGGCGACGAACTCGTCCGTACCGACCTCTACCTGCAGACCAAATTCACGTCCGTGTCCGGCCAGGATCCGATGAAGATCCCCTACGATCCGACGGCACCTTTGCCCAGGCAAGTGGCGGAGTCCTTCGCCGCATCGCTGCGACACCTGCGGACCTCCTATTTGGATTGCCTGGTGTTGCATTCGCCGCTCGCCAACACGAGCGAGACGATGCAGGTGTGGCGTGCGATGGAATCACTCGCCGCGGACGGCGGTGTGCGGCAACTCGGAATCAGCAATTGCTACAAGCTCGGGGAGCTCGAGGCGCTCTACGACTCGGCGCGCATCAAACCGACCGTCGTGCAGAATCGCTTCTACGCCGACACCGGCTACGACCGGGAGATTCGCGCGTTCTGCAAGAGGCAGCGAATCGTTTACCAAAGTTTCTGGACGCTCACCGCCAATCCGCACCTCCTGCTCGACACGACCATCACCGCGCTCGCCTCCAAATATGCGCGCTCCCCCGCCCAGATCCTGTTCCGTTATCTGACACAGAGCGGCGTCGCACCCCTGACGGGCACCCGGTCCGAAGCGCATATGCGCGAGGATTTGGGCATTTTCGAGTTCGAGCTGGCGGCGCCCGAGTGCGCTGCAGTGGATGCGCTACTGTGAGCGCGCGTGATCGGCGAGCACGAGCGAGACGCAGGCGGTCAACTTCTTGGCATATTCGACATCGAGAAATTCATTCGGGCCGTGGGCATTGGAGTGAGGTCCCAGCACGCCCGTAATGAAGAATTGCGTGCGGGGGAACCGGCGGCCCAGCATCCCCATGAAGGGAATCGTTCCACCGCACCCCGCATGCATGGCCTCGCGCCCATACACCAACTGCGACGCGTGCGCGATCGATTGCTCGAGCCAGGGAGCGAAGGTAGGCGCATTCCATCCTCCCGTCGCGGGGTCCGATTCGAAGCGCACCTGGGCGCCGTAAGGCGGTTCTCTTTCCAGAGCCTCGCGCACGGCGTCAACGGCCTGTGCCGCATCGCAGGTCGGCGGCAAACGCAGTGAGAGCTTGAGGGCAATCTGCGGCAACAGCACATTCCCCGCGGACGACACCGTAGGCAGGCCGTCGGCGCCAGTGACCGCGAGCGTAGCGCGCCACGTGCTGTTGACAATCAACTCGACGGGATCGCTCGAGATCGCGCGAACGTCTGCCGCCCAAGGTAATTTACCCGCCACGGCAGCGCCGAGAACCTTGGCCGTTGCGGCGATCTGCGAGCGACGATCGTCCGGAATGTCCACGCGCAGCTGATCGAGGTTGATCTCCCCCGTCGCGGGGTTCTCGATCCGCGACAAGAGCTGTTCCGCGATGCGAAACGGTGTCGCTGCAATTCCGGTTGCCATACCGGAATGCACGCCCTCGGTGAGCACGCGCACCTGCAGCCGGCCGGTGAGATTCCCGCGCAAGGACGTCGTGCACCACACGCGGTCGTAATCGCCGCATTCCGCATCCAGGCAGACCACCAGCGAGGGCTCCCCGATGGCATCTCCCAAGGATTCCAAGTGCGCGGGCAAGTCGATGCTGCCGCTCTCCTCCGACGCCTCGATCAGCAGCACACAGCGCGCGAGCGGAACCTCGAGTTCCTTCAACGCCGCGATGGCAGTCAACGAACTGAATACCGCGTAGCCGTCATCCGCCCCGCCGCGCCCGTAGAGCCTGCCATCCCGCATCACCGGTTCCCAGGGTCCCAACCCGGGCGACCACCCGGTAAATTCGGGTTGCTTGTCGAGGTGGCCGTACAGCAGAACGCAACCGTCGATCTCTCCGGGGATGTCGACGAGGAGCAGCGGCGTCTTGCCGGGCAAGCGGCGCACTTCCACGCGCATGCCCGGCACGCACTGCGAGCGGCACCAATCCGCCATGAGCTCGACGGCGGCCTCCATGTGCCCGTTTTGCTCCCACTTCGGGTCAAAATCCGGCGATCGATTGGGGATGCGGATGTAAGCCTCGAGCCGATCCAGAATCGAGTCATCCCACACCTGATCAATCGAGGCGCGCAGCCGTCTTATATCCATAAAAAAGCGTCGATCAGCGAGCCGATCCTTCGATCAGCGAGTCGATCGATAAGCGCCGGCGATGGTCTGTGCGATCAGCCGGTGGCCGGACTGGCTCGGATGCACATCGCACAGAAGCTGATTCTGTACGCTCGCATTGAGAAGCGCCGCATTGCAAGAGTTGCCGCCGAACGCTGGATTCGACGCCACATTCTTGAAGGCGGTGAACAGATCCGCGACCACCGCCCCGTAGGCCGACGCGGGAGCCGCGATCGCCGAATTGAGAAGAACCGTGAGACCGGTTGCCGGCGCATTGGAATAATCCAGGGAGTAGTAGTTCGCGACGATGATGGGGCCGTCATATCCCGTGCCGCGCAAGTCCCCGAGGATGGTCTGGATGTTTCCCGCAACGGTTGCGAGCAACGTCGGTACGCCGGCCTCGATGCAGAGCGCCGGATTGGCCGCGGCTGCGCAGCTATCCTCGAGCAAGAATCCATCGTTCGCCCCGAGCAAGAGCGCCACGAAGCGCACCTCGTGATTTCTCTTCAGGTACCTCGTTGCAAAATCGGCCTGGGTCGATGTGTAGGAAACGTGCAGCGGGAAATTCGCACGGTAAGCCCGGCAGCCGTTGTCGGGAGCGGTGGCGGACAGAAAACTCCCGGTGGTTTCGCCGGGGCAGGCGGCATCCACCGCTTCGAGCCCGAGCATGACCTCGAGGTCATCGGCATATCCATGAAAGTTTTTCGGATTGATGTACTCATGCCCTGCCGAGGCGATAAAGGCGAAGGGCACGCTGTCGCCGATCACGAGCGCCTGGCCGCGATCGTCCGCTCGCGTAGCGGCGCTCACGCAGATAGCCGCCGCCAGGCAAACGCCGGAAAAAACTCGTAGTGATTTCATGATGCTCCCCTTGATGCTTTTAGTTCGAACTTGGCCGCCGTTGCTCGACGGCGGCGCGCACTTTTCTGAACAGAACACGCATCCGGAATGCGCAGCGACGTTGCGACACCCTGGATTTTCCTCGTTAAATAGCACATTCCCGTAGGCAAATACACAAGAACTCGCAGCGTCGAACAGAGACCGGACACGACCCTGCTACTGTTAAATGGCCGCGAACGACCGCGTGTTGGAGTTGCGGCGTGGCAGCTCGTGATAGCATGCGGGGCCGCGATCGCGACACCACACCGGAAGCGAGGGATTGTGGGGTACAAGCCTGGCTCTCTTCTCAAGGCCGTCGCGCTCTTATCCCTCGTAACCGTCGCAGAACCGGCCTCGGCGGACTATTTCAGCTATGACGGTGAGCTGCAGTTTGAGACCTCGCCGAATGCACTGTGCGCGGTCATGTCGACCGGTAAATTTCATGTCCGCATCTACGGGCGCAGCGACAGCCGTGGCATAGAAGCCTCCTTGGATGGGGAACAGCTGGTCCGAGCCACGATCCGCGGCACGAATCCCAGCGTCACTTCGTTGACCTTCGTCGGCGAGGCGGAGCCGAAGCATGCCATGCGCCTGCGCCAAGTCGCGGTCGGCGCATACGAGGGCGAGCTGCAAGCACTGTCGACGATGGCGGCGATCTACCGCTGCGACTTCATGAATGCCCGGATCAAAATCAATAAGATCGGCGATAACTCGCAGGCCTCCCTTGAGAAGGCGGTGGAGCAGTTTCAGCTCGACAGCCGCGCCTGGCAGGCCGTTCAGCAGGGATTGCAGGGCAAGGTCAAGGAGGCTATCCCCGCGCTCGAACGGGCGCTCGCCACCAAGCAGCAAACGTACGCGCCCGACGATCCGCACTTGCTGGTCTATTACTTCTATATCGGGCAGATTCACTTGGCGGAAGGCAGCGTGCCCGCGGCGATTCCACTCGATCGCAAAGCCTTGGCAGTCTGCGAAAAGAACTACGGTCCCGAAAGTGCGTGCACGGGCGCAATGCTGGCGGTTTTGGGTAGCGCGCTCGCCGATGACGGTGAGTATGCGGAAGCGGAGACCATGATCCACAGGTCGCTCGCCCTCATCGACAAATTCTTTGGACCCGGTTCCGCGATACGCGGCAGCGCTCTGAACGCATTGAGCGTGATATTGATCTACACCGGCCGGTACGGGGAAGCGGACGCGACCTTGGGCGAAGCGCTCGCGCTCAACAAGAAGTGGCCGCCCAGCCCCGACAATATCTATGTCGGCGTCAGCCTCCATAATTTCGGCGTGCTGTACCAGTTGACCGGTCAGTACCATAAAGCCGGCGAAGCCTTGAAGCAGGCGATCGCGATCGAGCAAAAGGCGGCGGACACCACGCCCGCGATGCTCCTCACGACCACCGTGCAGTTGATCAGAACCTTGGTCATTGCCGGCCACTATATGGAAGCGGAACCGGTCGCCCGCAAAGCATTGTCCGCCGCCGAGGACCTCCTGGGTCCCGAACGCCAGGATCATCCCACGCTCGCCATCGCGCAGCTGTGCGTGGCCGAGATTCTGCGAAAAAGCGGTCGCGATGCGGAGGCGGAGCCCCTGTACCGGCGAGCGCTCGCCAATGGGACGAAGTATCTTGGCCCGGATCACCCGAGCGTTGCCGGCGTCGCGCTGCTTTTGGCGAAGCTCCTGCATGCCACCGGGCGGGATCAAGAGGCGCTGGGCCTCTTGAGCCACGCAAATGAGATTGCGCATCTTTCGGGGAGTCAGATGATCGCCTGGCAGGTAGCGGGTGATTTGATGCAGATCTATGCCTCGGGTCCCTTCGCGAACCGATTCGAGGCCATCTTCTACGGCAAACAGGCGGTGAACGACCTGCAGAAGATGCGCGGCAACCTGTCGAGCTCCAGCAGCGAAACGCAGCAAGCATTCGTCGGCTCGGCCGACGTGAGTGCCATCTATCGAACACTCGCCGGCTTGCTGATTGCCGACGGCCGTCCGTCCGAGGCGCAGCAAGTGCTCGCCATGGTCAAGGAGCAGGAGTTCTATGAGTTCACGCAGCGCACCGCGGTTGCCGATGCGCCCAAGACCGTGGTGACGCTGACTTCGAGCGAGAAGCAATTGGAAGAATTGGACGGTAAATATGTGAGCCTGGGAAAGGAATACGGCGCCCTCAAGGAGAAATTCCAGAAAGAGGGTGAGCGTTTCAGCGCCGCGGACCGATCGCGTCTGGACGTGCTGCGCAAGGCCATGGATGCGGCTCAGGCCAATTTCGAAGCGCGCGCAACGGAAGTGGCGAATCGCGCCAATGACCCCGAGGCGCAAAAGCGCCGCAAGATGGAAATCAACGACTACAGCCGGGCGTTTCAGGGAACCTTGAAGGACATGGGTCACGACGCCGTCGTTGCGCAATACATCGTTCTGGACGACAGGGTTGCGATCCTGTTGGCGACGCCCAACGCGGTGGTGTCCAGGGAATCCAAGGTCAAACGGCAGGACCTCTATGCGCAGGTCCTCGGCTTTCGCAAGGCCTTGAGCAACCCGAACGCAGATCCGCAACCCCAAGGGCAAGCCCTCTATCAGCTGCTGGTGGCGCCGATTGCGGATGATTTGCGGCAAGCGGGCGCGAAGACGCTGATGGTCGATCTCGACGACATGCTGCGCTACCTGCCCTTTGCCGCGCTGTACGACGGCAAGAATTACCTGGTTGAAAGCATGTCCGTCGTGATGGTGACCGAGGCGGTCCGCGACAAGCTCGGCAAAACCGCCAGGGCGGATTGGTCGGTGTGGGGTCTCGGAATCACCAAAGCGGGTCCGGGGTACGACGCGCTCCCCTACGCCGACGTGGAGTTGAACGGCATCGCCGGCCGCAAGGGAATCCTGGCGGGCAAGGTGATGCTGGACACCGCTTTTACCGAAGGATCGCTGCGCGATGGACTGGACCAAGATTTCCCGGTGATCCACATCGCCAGTCACTTCCAATTCACCCCCGGCAGCATGGATGATTCCTTTCTATTGCTGGGCGACGGCAAGCATCTCACGCTTTCGGAGATCAAGACCAAATTGAACTTCAACAGCGTGGAACTGCTGACTCTTTCTGCTTGCGAGACCGCGCTCGGCGACGACAGCACGTCGCACCATGGTGTCGAAGTCGAGGGGCTGGGCGCCATCGCACAGCAGGCCGGCGCCAAGGCGGTGCTCGCAACCCTGTGGCCGGTTGCGGATGCGAGCACGGCGGCGTTGATGCGCGCGCTCTATCAAGCGCACAAAGTGGACCATTTGGACAAGGCGGACGCCCTCCGGCAGGCACAATTGGCGCTGCTTCGCGGCTCCGCCGCCGTCGAAGTCTCGAACGATGCGCAGCGCGGTTTGGCTCGAATGAGCGGCGGCGCGGCGGCTGGCGGTAATTTCAAGGCCGATCCCAATGCGCCTTTTGCGCATCCTTTTTACTGGGCGCCGTTCATACTGATGGGCAACTGGCTGTAAGAATCGTGCCAATCGAAGGAAGTCGCAAATGAAGAGATCAACGTTCCTGTTCAGCCTCTGCGTCGCCTTTGGGACACAGTCCGCCATCGCCGATGAGACGCCGACGGCACCCTCGCCGCCGACGCTCAACGAGGTGCGCGCCGCTTGCGAAGCCGACGCGCAAAAGCTATGCCCCGGGGTGGAGCCCGGCGGCGGACGAATTCTCGCCTGCCTCAAGCAGCACAGAGGCGAGGTGTCGGACGGCTGCAAGCAGGCCATCATCAAGGCGAAACAAAATACTTGAGACTTCGGCCTCACCGTCCTTGTTTCCAAGGCGGCTGCAAGCGGTGCGAGACGGGGCGCAGCGCCGCGAGCGCCGTCTGGACTGACGTCATGGCGCCGAACGGGTCGTCGCTCGTCACGCCGCCCTTCAAGCCTTGCACCGCGCTCATGAAGGTTGGCCAGGCCGCCTTGGGGTCATTGTCAGTGACGTTACCGTAGAGTCCGGCGAACGTCCCTGCAGCACCCAGCAGCACGAGCTCGCGGGCGATGGTGCCGAGCGCAATCTTCTGGCTCAGCAGCCAGGAAATGAAGGCCATGCCGCAGCCCGTGCTGTCGGCGGCCCGGTCCGTCGGATCGGTCTTGCTGACGAAGTCGGGTGCGCCGTCCTTGAACCACGTGGGCGCGGTCGCGAAATCGCCGAGCGCATTGTTGCTCACGCTGGCGGCGCACCAGCGAGACAGCGCCTCGCCCGTGCTGACGCCGCACAGATTGCCGCCCATGTTGCACTCGCTGAGTTCTGCCTCGAACAGTGCACTCACCCGCATCGAATTGCCGAACGCGGCGCAAACCTCGATATTGTTGCCGATCACATAGTCGCATCCCATGTGATCGGCACCGCCGGTTCCGTCCGTGACGCCGCCAAGCGCGAAGACGATCACGTTCACGCTTCCGGTGCTCGTATCGAAGAACTGGTCGTTCGCATGTACCACGCGATCCGCGTCTGCCAGGAGGTCCTGTGCGTTTTGCTGCCCAGGCTGCCCCAACGTCGGGTCGACATAAACCGTTGCTCGCCCGCTCGAGGTCGTGCCGACGAGTTGAGCCTGCCCGCGAAAGCTCGGCCACTGGATTGCACTTGCGCCCTTACTGTTCATCGTCGTCGCCTCCAGACAGGATGGTGTGTTTCGTCATAGTGAGGCAGTATCGTCAGGATCATGGTTCCCATCAATCATGTGGTCATCGTCATCAAAGAGAACCACACGTTTGACAACTACTTCGGCGCGTTCCCCGGCGCAGCGGGCGTTGCGCTCCCGCATGCGGCGGACCCGCACCCCGATCAGGGGCACGGCCATGACGCCTGGCTCGCACACAACGGCGCCGCGGGAGTTACCGGTACCGCGAAGACGCAGTATCTGGCGGCGGACATTCCCTCCTACTGGGCCCTAGCCCAGCAGTATTGCCTGTGCGACAACTACTTCACCGATGTGGCGAGCCAATCGGAGCCGAATCATCTGTTCCTGATCGCCGCGGATTCGCCGCTGATCGACAACAGCAGCGCCAGCAGGACGTATCAGCCGCAACCGCCCTTCGATATTCAGAGCCTGCCGCAGACTCTGGCGGCGGCAGGTCACACGTGGCGCAACTACGCCGATCCGAACTCGTCCTACTTCGACCACATCAGGGCGCTGCAGGGCAGCAAATGGAACGTGCCGTCGGCGCAATTCGACGCCGATGTCGCGAACGGTTTTCTCGCCGACGTATCCTGGTTGTACGCCCCATTCGGCGATAGCGAACACCCCGGGACCCAAACCGTTCATCAGGGAGCCCAATGGACTGCCCAGCGCGTGCTAGAGGTCGCCAAGAGTCCGCTGTGGGCGAGCACCGCCATCATCATTACGTGGGATGACTGGGGCGGCTGGTACGATCACGTAGGCGTGCCTCGCCAATCCAATTGGAGCGGCGCCGGGCCGGCGGGTTATCACGGGTCGCAGTTCCGCTACGGCCCGCGGGTACCGTGTCTGATCGTCAGCCCGTACGCCAGGAACGCGATCAATCACACCTTTTATTCCCACGCCAGCGTCGTGAAGTTCTGCATCCGCCTGTTCAGCCTGACCGCGTGGAACGCGCCCGCGCTCGCGAAAGGCGACCCTTCCGGAGATCTGTTCGAAGCCTTCGATTTTGCGGCGCCGCCGCGGCTCGGGTTACCCTCCCTCATTCCCAAGTAAATTCGGGGAGAACCAATGCAGCCCGCAGTCGCGTTCTGGAGCGGCGGCAAGGATTCGGGGTTGGCGCTCGACCGCGTGCGCCGCAGCGGAGCCTATGAGGTGCGCGCACTGATCACGACCGTGAATGCGGAATTTCGGCGTGTATCCATGCATGGGGTACGCGAAGAACTGATCGACCGGCAGTCGCAGGCGATCGGCATTGCCGCGCACAAAATGTATGTCGCTGGGCGGGGCAGCAACGACGACTATGTGCCGGCCTTGTGCGCGGCGTTGGAGAGTTTCAGGGTCCGAGGCATCACCAACGTCATCTTTGGCGACATTTTTCTCGAGGATCTTCGGCGGTGGCGCGAGAGCTTGCTCGCGGGGCTTGGCATGACCGGCGTTTTTCCGCTGTGGAAAGAGGATACCCGCGCGCTTGCCCGGGAATTCATCGACCGGCGCTTCAAGGCCATCGTCTGCTGCACGAACGATGCTCACTTGGCGCAAAGCGACGTGGGCCGAGCTTTGGATGCGGCCTTCTTCCGGGAGTTGCCCGCCGGCGTCGATCCCTGCGGCGAAAATGGCGAATATCACAGCTTCGTTTACGACGGACCGATATTTCGGCGGCCCGTAGCCTTTGAAGTCGGCGAGACCGTGTATCGGCCGCTGGTGCCCGCCGCGCTCGCCGACAACTCCGAGCCGGGCCCCGCCGCTTCATCGTCTGTGGTCATTCCCATCCCGGCCGCTGCCGGCCCGACAGCGACCAAGGGTTTCTGGTTCGTGGATTTGCTCGCGACAAATCCCGCGAGTTCCTCGAGCCCTAACCCCGTGAACACTTAGAAGAGCCCGTGCGTACCGAAGCGAATGCGACACCTCATTGGTCGTCCCAAGTGGCGGTCTATCTCGGTACCATTGGGGCGGCGGTTGGCCTTGGCAGCATCTGGCGTTTTCCGTACTTGGCCGGGACGCTTGGCGGCGGCACCTTTATCGGTGTTTTCATACTCGCGTGCCTGGTCATAGCGATCCCGCTCCTCATCGCCGAGTACATGATCGGGCGCTACTCGGGTCTTGCGCCCACGGACGCCGCCGGCGCAATGGCGGTGAGCCTTGGAGGCTCGCGGCGCTGGAATATCATCGGCCAGCTGGGGACGACGGCCACATTTCTGATCACCTCGTACTACACGATCGTCGCGGGTTGGGTCGTCGCCTACGCCTGGAAATGCGGTACGGGTGCGTTGGCCGGCTTGTCCCGGCCGGGATTGCAGCGTGAGTGGCAGCGCTTCACGGCCGACCCGTGGCAGCTCATGGGGTGGCAGGTGCTGTTCCTGGGCTCGGTGGCCTTCATCTCCGCCCGGGGCCTCGGCCCGGGCATCGAGCTCGCGAGCCGGATCCGAGCGCCGGTCCTGCTTCTTCTGCTGCTCGTGCTCGATGCGTACTCGCTCGCGACCGGGGATGTCGCGCAAACCTTTCGTTTCGTTTTCGCTCCGCACTGGAAGATGCTGTCGGCGCACGTGGTGCTGGCGGCGATCGGCCAGGCTTTCTATGCTACCGGCGTCGGCATGGCGATGATGCTCGCGTACGGATCCTACATGGCGCGCCGCGCGCCGCTGGTGCGTCCGGCGCTGCTCGTCAGCGGATCGATCCTGCTCGTCTCGCTGCTGGCGACCGTCCTGGTATTTCCGCTGGTATTTCGCTTCCACATGGACCCGGCGGGCGGACCCGCGCTGGTGTTCGATGTATTGCCGACCACCTTCGCGCTCATGCCCGGCGGGCGTCTCATTGGCACGGTGTTCTTCTTGTTGCTGATCTTCGCCGCGCTCACACCGAGCCTTGCCGGCATCGAACCCGTGGTGGCATGGCTGCAGGCGCGCGGCATGCGGCGCGCGCCGGCGGCTGCGGCCGCCGCCCTCGCCGTTTGGCTCGCCGGTGTCGGCTCCGTGCTGTCATTCAATGTGCTCGCGGGCTGGCGTCCGCTCGAATGGATGCCGATATTGGCCGGCAAAACTGTCTTCGAAGTGGTTGACTTCGTTTCCAGCAACGTGCTGTTGCCGCTCGGAGCGCTGCTGACCTGCGTGTTCGTCGGCTGGCGCCTGGATCGGGCGTCATTCGCCGCTGAACTCGGCGGGGCGACGGCGCTCACGGCGCGCGTGTGCCGCATCCTACTGCGCTACGTCTGTCCGATCGCGATTGCGGCCGTGCTGGTGGCGGCTCTCTTGACCACGGGCGCGGCGGCGGCCGGCGCGCCCGTGACGCCATTGCAGATGCGAGCTCAAGCCGTCGTCGCGCGTTTGCACGGCGAGATCACATCGCCGGGGCTGCGCGCCCCCGTGCGCGTGCAACGCGACCGCTGGGGCGTGCCGCATATTTATGCGAAAAACCAGCACGATCTGTTCTTCGCGCAAGGCTTCGTCGTCGCCCAGGACCGGCTGTTCCAGATGGAGCTTTGGAAGCGCTCCGGTCAGGGCAGGCTCGCTGAAATACTCGGGCCGAGTGCGGTCGAGCGCGACATCAACGCGCGGCGCCTGCGCTACCGCGGCGACATGGACGCGGAGTTCAAAAGCTATGCACCGGACGCCAAATCGATTCTCGAGGCCTTTACGGCCGGCATCAATGCCTACATCGATGCCGTGCAACGACCGGGCGGACCGGGAATCCCGCTCGAGTTTCAAATCGCCGGATTCAATCCGGAGCATTGGCTGCCCGAAGATTGCTTGAATCGCCTGGCCGCCTATGCGATGACGGGGAACGCAACCGCAGAATTGCGGCACGCCGAGCTCGCCTCCCTGGTGGGTCCCCGGAAAGCCACCGAGCTGTTCGATTTCGACCCGGCCGTGGTCTTGGATCCGCCGCCGGACGCGAACTACGCCGGCCTGTCCGCAGAGCTCCTGAAGAACATCGTCAGCAGCGACCGTCGCGTCCCGTTCGGGCCTCTCCCGCTTCGCGAGAGCAACAATTGGACCGTGGCCGGCAGCTTGACGGCGAGCGGGAAACCCCTGCTGGCCAACGATCCTCATCGCGTCATCGCGGAACCTTCGCTGCGCTACGTCGTGCATCTCGTCGCGCCTGGGTGGAACGTCATCGGTGCGGGCGAACCCGGATTGCCTGGAGTCGCGGCGGGCCATAATGGGCACATTGCCTGGGGTTTCACGATTTTTGGCCTCGACCAACAGGATCTGTACCTGGAAAAACTCGACCCTGCGGCTCCGGACACCTACGCGACGCCGAAGGGCTGGCAGCCGATGGAGACCCGGACCGAGATCATCCGGGTGCGTGATGCGCAGCCCGTCGAGGTGCGCCTCAAATTCACGCGTCACGGTCCGGTGCTGTGGGAGGACGGCGCACGGGCGCTCGCCCTGCGCTGGGTCGGCGCGGAACCCGGCACCGCCGGCTATCTCGGATCGCTCGCTCTCGACCGTGCGGAGAATTGGCGGCAATTCGAGTCCGCCATGGAGCGCTGGAAGGTGCCTTCGGAAAACATCGTCTACGCGGATCGCCGCGGCAACATCGGCGAACACTCCACCGGTCTCGCGCCGTGGCGAAAAAATTGGACCGGATTGCTGCCCGTGCCGGGCGACGGCCAGTATGAATGGAGCGGCTTCGTCCCCAACGCCGAATTGCCGCACAGCCTCAACCCGGTCGCAGGCTTCATCGCGACCGCGAATCAAAAAATGACTCCAGACGATTACGGCTATGCCGTCGGTTACGAATGGACATCCCCGGCCCGGTATCTGCGCGCAAAGGAACTACTTGAACAGGCGAAGGACGCGCGCCGCAAACTGACGGTGGCCGACATGGAGGCCTTCCAGACCGACGTCGTATCGTTGCCAGCGAGGGCGCTGCAAAGCCTGTTGCGAATCGCGCTGGCCGATGCGAGCGCCGGGGCGCCCGATAACCAGAACCCCGCCGTGAATCTGATGCTCGACTGGGACTGCGCCCTGCGCGCGGATTCGGCGGCGGCCGCGCTCTACGAAATATGGGCCGCCGAGTTGCGCAAGCGCGTCTCGGCGCTCATCGTACCGGAGAGTGCGCGGGCGGCACTGGGCGAGTTGCCCTTGCAGCGCGTGATCCATGAAATGACGCAGGCGCGGGCGAGCGTGTTCGGTTCGATGCCTGCGCAAAGCCGAGACAGCGCGTTGCTGGATGCGCTTCAGAGCGCGCGAGCCCGCCTGGCTTTGCTGCAGGGCACCGACGTGCAACGATGGTCGTGGGGACAATTGCACCAGGTCCGATTCCTTCATCCCTTGGATCAGGCGGCAGGCGCAGCGGACTTGCTGGATCGAGGACCCGTGCAACGTCCCGGCGATGAGGACGTGCTGCAGGCGACCGGATTCGAGGGCGACTCTTTCGCGCAGGTCGATGGTGCCAGCTATCGGGAAATCTTCGATCTGGCGAACTGGGACGAATCGCGCGCGATCAACGTGCCGGGACAAAGTGGCCAACCGCAAAGCAAACACTACGACGATCTCTTGGCGATGTGGAGCGAAGGCCGCTATTTCCCGTTGGTCTATTCCCGGAGCGCGGTAGATCGGGCAACGACCGACACGATGCAGCTCGTTCCGCACGCCGCGCGCTGAAGGAACGGCGGAAGGTCGGCGAGATGACGGTTGCATGGTGGAAATCCGGAGTCATTTACCAGGTCTATCCGCGCTCCTTTCGTGATGCCGGCGGCGACGGCATCGGTGATCTTCGCGGCATCGAGCAGCGGCTGGACTATTGCGCCTCGCTCGGCGTCGACGCCTTGTGGCTGTCGCCCGTCTATCCGTCGCCGATGGCTGACTTCGGTTACGACATTGCCAACTTCACGGATATCGATCCCATCTTCGGCACGCTCGACGATTTCGATCGCCTTCTGGCCGAAATCAACAAACGCGGCATGAAACTGATTCTCGATTACGTGCCGAATCACACCTCCGACCAACATGCTTGGTTCCAAGAGTCGCGCTCCGATCGCAGCAATCCGAAGCGGGATTGGTACCTTTGGCGCGATCCGTCTCCCGATGGCGGTCCTCCGAACAATTGGCTGAGCAATTTCGGCGGCAGTGCGTGGCAGTGGGACGAGCGCACGGGCCAGTATTTCTATCATGCATTTCTGAAGGAGCAGCCGGACCTCAACTGGCGCAACCCCCGAGTCATATCCGCCATGCACGAGGTGCTGCGCTTTTGGCTCAAACGCGGAGTCCACGGCTTTCGAGTGGATGTGCTGTGGCTTCTCATCAAGGACGATCAGTGGCGCGACAATCCCCCGAATCCCGGATACACCACGGCCATGCCGCAGTTCCAGAGTCAACTGCCTCTCTACACCGCCGATCGGCCGGAGGTTCTGCAAGTCGTGTCCGGGCTGCGGCGGGTGATCGACGAATTCGACGGTCGCGTGCTGATCGGCGAAATTTATCTTCCGCTGGAGCGGCTCATGGCGTATTACGGCAGGGATCTCGACGGCGTGCATTTGCCGTTCAACTTTCAGCTTCTGCAGAGTGCCTGGAATTCGCGTGGTATCAGCACGCTCATCGACAGGTACGAAGCTGCGCTGCCGAGCGGAGGATGGCCGAACTGGGTCCTGGGCAACCATGATACTCCGCGCGTCGCGTCGCGCGTCGGCCGGCTGCAAACTCGGGTCGCCGCGATGTTGCTCCTCACCCTGCGCGGGACAGCCACGATGTACTACGGCGATGAAATCGGCATGACGAACGGGCCGATCCCGCCGGATCGTGTGCAGGATCCGTTCGAGAAGAATGTCCCGGGCAAGGGACTCGGCCGCGATCCGTGCCGAACCCCGATGCAATGGGACGGCTCGGCGCACGCCGGCTTCAGCGTGGGCGAACCCTGGTTGCCGGTTTCGAACGACCATGAAGCCGTCAACGTCGCGGCGCAAGAGAGTGACCCTGCGTCGCTATTGAATTTGTACCGCCGGCTGCTGGCCTTGCGCAGGATGCACCCGGCGCTCTCGATCGGCGCTTACGAACCGCTTGCGGCGACCGGAGATGTGCTGGCCTTCATTCGGTACTTCCGGGAAGATCGTCTGCTGGTGGCGCTCAATCTCGGCGGCGAGGCTGGTGCACTGTCGTGGGCTTCGAGCGCAATGTCGGGGCATCTGTTGCTTTCTACTCATCTGGATCGACAAAATGAACCTTTGAGCGGCGATCTCGCTCTGAGGCCGAACGAGGGGGTGATCGCAACGCTCCCGGCCGCCAAGGAACATCATCGATGATCAATGATCTTTGGTACAAGAACGCCGTCATCTACAGCCTCGCGGTGGGCACCTACATGGATGCCAACGGCGACGGCGTCGGCGACTTCGCCGGGCTCATGCGGCGGCTCGATTATCTGCACGGATTGGGCGTGACCGCGATCTGGCTCATGCCCTTTCAAGCCTCGCCCGGCCGCGACGGCGGCTACGATATTTCCGACTACTACCAAGTCGACCCGTGCTACGGAACGCTCGGCGACTTCGTCGAATTTACGCACGCCGCGAAACAACGCGGCATCCGCGTCATCATCGACTTGGTCGTGAACCATACGTCTGACCAGCACGCGTGGTTTCAAGAAGCACGGCGCGATCCGAAATCGGTTCATCGCGATTGGTATGTGTGGTCGAAAAAGAAGCCGCGCGATGCGAACAAAGGCATGGTCTTCCCCGGGGTCCAGAAATCCACCTGGAGCTACGATTCCACGGCGCGCGCCTGGTATTTCCACCGGTTCTACGATTTCCAACCCGATCTGAATACCTCGAACCCGCACGTCCAGGCAGAGATCCTGAAGATCATGGGCTTCTGGATCCAGCTCGGGGTGTGCGGCTTTCGCATGGACGCCGTGCCGTTCGTCATCGCAACCAAAGGCGCGAACGTGCGTAAGCCCGTGGAGCAGTACGAAATGCTGCGCTCGATGCGCGAGTTCCTGCAATGGCGGCAGGGCGATGCCATCATCCTGGCGGAAGCCAACGTTCTGCCCGACACCGACATGGACTATTTCGGCCGCTCCGGCGATCGAATGCACATGATGTTCAACTTTCAGGTGAACCAATATCTCTTTTATGCATTGGCCGCCTGCGATTCCCGGCCTCTGCAAAGGGCGCTCAAAGCAACCCGGCCGCGTCCCAAGACCGCGCAGTGGGGCAGCTTTCTGCGAAATCATGACGAACTCGATCTCGGCCGGCTCGCCAAGACGCAGCGCAAAGCCGTTTTCGAAGCCTTCGGTCCGGAGCCTCGAATGCAACTCTATAAGCGCGGCATCAGACGCCGCCTTGCGCCGATGTTGAACGGCGACCGGCGGCGCCTTGAACTCGCCTACAGCCTCATGTTTACGCTTCCCGGCGCGCCCGTCCTTCGGTACGGCGATGAGCTTGGCATGGGGGACAACCTGGCGCTGCCCGAGCGGCTATGTGCTCGCACTCCCATGCAATGGTCCACGGAGCCCAATGCCGGTTTCACCAAGAGCGAGAAACCCATTTTGCCCGTCATCGACGACGGCCCCTATGGCTATCAGCACGTCAACGCGGCCGCCCAACGCCGCGATCCCGAGTCGATGCTCAACTGGACCGAACGCATCATTCGAATGCGAAAGGAAGTCCCCGAGGTCGGCTGGGGGGATTTCGAGATTTTGGGGACGCGTGACGCATCGGTATTGGCGATTCAGTACGAGTGGCGGAACAATTCGGCACTCTTCGTTCACAATCTCGCATCGGCCCCGCGCGAGATCTCCCTCACCGTGAAAGCGGCAAAAGAAGATGCACGGCTGTTGATCAACTTATTGTCGGAAGATCACAGCGTCGCGGACGGCAAGGGACAGCACCGCCTGGTGCTCGAGGGCTACGGATATCGATGGTTCCGCGTCGGAGGCCTGGACTACCTATTGAGACAAAGCGACATCGACGATGATCGCCCGATTCGTTGACGCTCGCCTCAGTGCCGTTCGTACGAATTTGGAACGAAGGCCAGGAGCGCCACCCCGCCCGCGGCCGCCAATCCGGCACCGTAGAGAAACACCGCCGGATGCCCCGCGCGGTCCCATAGAATTCCGGCGATGATACTCGCGGCCAGTTGAGCCACACCGACCGTGGTGCTGTACCAGCCGATGCCGCTGGCGCGCAGCGCTTGCGGCACGAAATCCGATGCCAGGGTCTTGCCAACGGCGCGAAAGATCCCTTGAAACAATCCATAGAAGATGAACAGTGCAATGATCAGAGCGTGGCTTTGCGTGAGTGCGAAGCCGAGATAGGCCGCGATGAAGATCAGGAACGAGACCAGGAGGATGCTCTTTCTGCCGATTCGATCGGACAGCGAGCCTGCGGGATAAGAGACCGAGGCGGCCGCCAAATTGAATGCAGCGTACACGAAGATCGTCGAGCGCAGTGGGATGCCGAGATCCTGTGTGCGAAGAATCAGGAAGGCGTTGCTCGAGTTGCCGAGGTTGAACACGGCGGTCGCCAGCAGATATTTCCAGTACGGGGCGGGAAAATGCCCCAGGCTGAAATCGATCTTCGACTTTAAGGGAACGGCCGCGGGTCCCTCCGAAACGAAGAGCACCATGCAGAACGCCAGCAAGCCCGGAATGATTGCCAGATAGAAAATGGTGCGAATGCCGAGGTGCATTGCATAGAGCAGGACGATGGCGAGCAGGGGCCCGATGAACGCGCCTGCATTGTCGCCCACGCCTTCGAGACCAAAGGCGCGGCCTCGGTCTTGCTCGTCTACCGAGGCGGCGATGAGCGCATCGCGCGGGGGTGAGCGGGTACCGGCGCCCAGCCGATCGAGAAATCGTGCGCCCAGGAACGCTTGCCACGCCGGCGCGAGTCCCATCAACGGCTTCGCAAGCGCGGACAGGAAATAGCCCAACAGCGCGATGGACTTGCGCTTCTTGAGCTTGTCCGACACCGCTCCCGAAAGACCCTGCACGATGTTCTGCGTTGCCTGCGCGAAACCATCCACCAAGCCCACGATGCTGCCGCCGGCCTGCAGCGTTTGCGTCAAGAAGATCGGCAAGATCGGATAGAGCATCTCGGTCGAGATGTCGGAAAATAGACTCGCGAACGCCAGCAGGAACGTACTTCCGGAAAGACCTGAAAAATAAGCACCCAAGCGACGCGCCTGCGACCCGGGCGCTCGGCCACTCCTTATATGGGGCACGAGCCTGACCGAAGCACGGGCCTGACCGAGCGCCGTACGTTCTGTGCGCCGTGCGTCGTGTTGACCGGTTGAATGAGAACGATTATCATTCGCATAAGCTTTTCGCTTGAGGACCGGTCATGAAATCTCGATGGTCGATCGCCGTGGCCATGGTGGTGGCGCTCGCAGGCACCGCCGCGGCAACGGATATACCCGAGTTCACGCTGGTAATCAAAAATCACACCTATCAGCCGAGCGAGCTCAAGGTACCCGCCGACACGAAATTCCGGATTCGAGTGACCAACGAGGACGCGACCCCCGAGGAATTCGAGAGCACCGACTTCAACCGTGAAACGGTGGTGTTGCCGAATCACAGCATCGTCGTCTATGTTGGGCCGCTGCGCTCGGGGACCTATGGGTTCTTCGGCGACTTCCACCGTGAAACGGCCCAAGGCCGCCTGATCGTGGAGTGAGCGCATGCCCGGTGTAGCCCTGCTGGTGTTTCGCGAGGTGCTGGAGGCGGCACTGATCATTTCGATCGTCTGTGCGGCAACGCGCGGCGTGCCGCGGCGCGGATGGTTCGTGACGGCCGGCATCGGACTCGGCGTTGCGGGAGCCTTGCTGGTGGCGCTCGGTGCCGGCTTTATCGCCGATCTCGCCGGCGGCGCCGGGCAGGATATCTTCAACGCCAGCGTATTGCTCGCGGCGGTGGTGATGATCGGCTGGCACGTCGTCTGGATGTCCACGCACGGCCGCGAACTCTCGCAGCACATGCAGGCCGTCGGCGGCGCCGTGAAAACGGGCTCTCGCTCGCTCACCCTATTGTTGACCGTCGTGGCCATCGCGGTGCTCCGCGAAGGTTCCGAGATAGTGCTGTTCCTGTACGGCATGGCGGCGGGGGGCATCGGGGCGGCCGGCCTCGCAAGCGGTATTCTCGTAGGCGTCGCGGGCGGTGCACTGCTTGGCTTCGGATTGTATTTCGGGCTGCTGCGGATTCCGCTTCAGTACTTCTTCAGCGTGACGAATGTGATGCTGATGCTCCTAGCCGCCGGGCTCGCATCGGCGGCCGCCGGCTTCCTCGTTCAAAGCGATCTGTTGCCGGCCTGGGGCACGCAAGTGTGGAACACGTCGAGCGTGTTGTCGGACGACTCGGTCCTGGGCAAGACTCTAGGAGTCTTGATCGGCTACAAGGCCTCGCCCGCGGGCATCCAAATCGTGTTCTATGCTGCGACACTGCTGCTGATGTTCACCGGCGTAGCCTGGCAACATCGCTGGCAGAAACGCAGATCCTCCGCACGTCCGCGACCCCGGTCCGAACTCATCGAAGATTCGGCGTCTAAGGCGCTGCGTTGAGTTTCCCGCCGGCGAACCGCCCGGCGCCGCTGTGGGGCGCCCTGGCACTGAGCGCCACACTGTTTGGTGCGCCGGGATTCGCTCGGGCAGACGACTTCATCGTTTACTCGCCCTATGTCATCGCCTCACAGAGCGAAATCGAACTTCGCGGCTATCACTATACGGACTCGCGCCCGGACATCGGCGGCAGCGCGGCCGAAATGTCGATCGCTCACGGCGTTAACGATTGGTGGAAGCCCGAGTTCTATGTGCTCGAATATCTGCAAAGCCCCGGTTCCCGCGCCGGCCTTCAGGGCTACGAATTCGAGAACACGTTTCAACTCACACCGCCCGGCAAGTACTTTGCCGATCTTGGATTTCTCGCGGCGTACGAACACAACACCGTGGCGGGCGTGCCGAATGCGGCCGAGTTCGGGCCGCTGCTCGAAGTCACGTCCGGCCGATTCGCGCATATCGTTAATTTGATTTGGGAGAAACAGGTCGGGGCCGGCGCGAGCGGTAACTACGAGTTCCGCTACAGCTATTCGGGTACCTACGCGATGTCGCAGGCGTTCAAGCCGGGGCTGGAGGCGTACGGGCGTCGCGGCGATCACGCCTACCAGGCCGGACCGATCGTGACCGGGGAATTCCATCTGCCCGGCACCACCAGCAACTTGGAGTACCGGGTAGGCGTCGTTCTCGGCATCAATTCCGATGCCCCCCGTCAGACGTGGCTAGCGCGGTTCGAATACGAGTTTTTCTAGCGAGACTTGAATTTCGACGCTGGGGCGTGGTGCGACGCAGGGGTCCCGCTCCGCACGCTGCCGTCCTATCACAGCGACAGGAGTCGCTTGAAGAACGAACGATATCGGCGCAGGGCAACGCGCAAATTCTCTGTGGACGCCTCATCAGGTTGATCCAACTGACTCTCGAGCTTCGCTCGCTCTTGCGAAAACGTGTTCGCCAAGCTCTGCATCACCTGGGCAACCAGCTCGTCGCCTTGCCGCACGGCTTCTTTCGGGTCGTCGACGAAACCGGTTTGAACGGCATCCCACCGAGTCCGAAACTCCGTCGCCGCATCCGATGAGAAGAGCGGCGCAAGCTGGTCGTCGGCCGCCGACGCCGCACTTCGATCTCTTTCGTCGCGCTCGCGGGCCGGCCTTCTGGCGGCTGCAGCTAGATCTGCCGTGGTGAGTCCATTGCCTTGAGGTTCCGTGCTGGTGGTATTCATGGGCGCTCCGATCGCGTGATATGAGCACGCGTGATATGAGCCGCACACTACTTCGATGCGCGACTTTGCGCAGCCGCTGAAGCCCGCGAGCGGGTGTGAGGAGTGTCCTACGGAGCGGCCGCGCCGCGTGAGGTCTCGTCGACGAGGCCGATCGTCATTCGCTTACCAACCGCAGCCGCGGCTTTCTGCACTGTCTCCAACAGGATGCTCGGGTTCTCGGGATCGAGAAGACGTTCGAGCTGACTGCGGCTGGTGTGCATGCGTTTCGCCATTTCGCTTTTCGTTATTCCTTTTCTCTTCATCGCTTCGGCTACCTCGCATGAGAGCACACGCTTCCAGGCAGCCGCCGGCGCTGCGCCGTCGGTGCTCATTCTCTCTTCGAGCGCATCGTCGAACCATGAACTCAAATGCTGATTGCGGCCTATTATCATAGGTTAAAGCTCTGTGTACCTTGTGAATGCATGGCACCGTGCGCGGTACATGCCAGTGCGAATTACCTTGGTAAGTTCGATTCTCGGTTGCGCGTCGAGTTCCCCCAACTGTATGCAGTTTGAGACACTCGCACTCTTGCGCGTCATCGGTTTTACTTTCGCGCAATGCCTGTTTGCAATTCTACTTTCGCTGCTCCGGGTGTACCGAGCAGCGCTCCATCGCGTCGTGCGCCAACCGATTCGGCTGGCGGTGCGGAGCCAACGTGCCGCACGAATGAGGAAGTCTTCGACCTCGCCGTATTGGGGGCCGGTCCCGGCGGACTCAGTGCCGCGGCGCGCGCCGCGCAGCGCGGCTTATCGCATGTGCTGCTCGAGGCTGCCGATAAGCACGCGAACACCGTCCAGCAATACCAGCGTCGAAAGCACGTCATGGCGGAGCCCAGCATGCTGCCGCTGCGCAGCGACATCGGGTTCGCGGCCGGCCGACGCGAGGGCATTCTGGAAGAGTGGGAGGCGGGCATTCGGCGCGGCAATATGCATGTGCGCTACCGGTCCGAAGTCGTCGGCATCGCCGGAACGCAGGGGGCGTTCCAGATATCGCTCAAATGCGGCGCTTCCATCCTCGCCAGGAATGTCATTTTGGCCCTGGGCGTCCAAGGCAATCCAAGGCGGCTCGACGTGGCGGGCGAGAATCATCCTTGCGTCCAAACGACGCTCGAGTGTGCCGATGATCATCGCGATGAAAGCATCATCATCGTCGGCGCGGGCGATTCCGCGATCGAAAACGCCATCGGCCTCGCGGAAAACAATCGCGTCATCATCGTCAACCGCGGGCAGGACTTCAAGAAGGCGCGGGATGCCAACGCCGTGCGGATCAAGGCGGCCATTCAAGCGGGCAAGATCCAGTGTCACTTCGGCAGCCGCATCCAAAGAATCGAGGCGGATGGCGCTTCCGCGGACCGGTGTGTCGCGTTCGTATCGACTCCGCCCGGCGAGGTAGCGGTCCGCTGCAACCGGATCATCTTGCGCCTCGGCGCCATTCCGCCGAGAGGATTCCTCGAGCCGATCGGCGTTGCGTTCGTCTCGGCGGCGCCGGACGCATTGCCCGCGCTGTCGCCGCAGCTCGAGTCCTCGGTCCCGGGTCTCTACATCATCGGAGCGCTGGCCGGATATCCCTTGATCAAGCAGGCGATGAACCAAGGCTACGATGTCGTGGAACGTTTGCTTGGCCACGCGGTCGAACCCGCAGATCATCCGGTTCTGCAGTCTAAATTGCGCGCAGTGCCGTTTGGCGAGGATGTTGACGAGGCGTTGGCCTTGATCAGCAAACGCGTACGGCTCTTCCGCCGGATTGCACCGCTGACGCTTCGCGAGCTGGTCCTCGCAAGCACCGTTCGCGTGCCGGAATCGGGTCACGAAATCTACCTGCGCGGCGAATACCGGAATTCCGTGTTCAATGTGCTCCAAGGGGTCGTTTATTTGTATTCGCCTGGGACCACCACCATGGTCATCGGAGAAGGCCAGATGTTCGGCGCCTTGAGCCTGATATCGGGGCGGCCATCCGACTCGAGCGCGGTTGCGGGACCCGATTGCGTGGTGCTCGAAACGCCGCGCAGCGTCGTGAAGAAGCTGTTGCGCACGGACCAGCGGGCGCAAGCCTATCTGACTCGCGTATACATATTGCGCGCACTCAAGCGCTATCTCATGCCGAACGCCGCGCCCGAGACCATCATGGCTCTCGCCGCCACCGCGCAAACGAAGAACCTCGCCGCGGGCGAAGCCTTGTTTTCCGAAGGCGACGAGGTCGATCGATTGTATGTGCTTGGGCAAGGCTCCGTGACCCTGTCGCGAAAAATCGATGACGCAGAAGTCGTCGTCGCGTACTGCGCCGCGGGCGGCTACGTCGATTGCGTGGGGGAGCTGTCCGGCGAAGCGACACGCACGGTCACCGCGCGGGCGACGGTCGCCACCGAAGCGATCTCCATCGACCACGCGACGTTCATTCGAGAGCTCGCGCACGATACCGCCATGGCGGAGCGCATCGAAAGCGAGCGCGCCGCGCAGATGGCCCAATACGCCCACATGCAGGCGCGCCCCGAGCAGGGCAAGGTGCTCTCGTTCTTGATGGAACATGGGGTTGGGGAAGCGACCAGCGTCCTCGTCATCGATGAATCATTGTGCATCGGATGCGATCAGTGCGAACGAGCTTGCGCGGCGACGCACGACGGAGTATCGCGACTCGATCGCAAAGCCGGGCCCTCCTTCGACTCGCTGCATCTGGCAACGTCGTGCCGGCACTGCGAACAGCCGCATTGCATGGACGACTGTCCCGCCGACGCGATCCACCGCCACGCAAACGGCGAGGTGTACATCGACGACAGCTGCATCGGCTGCGGCAAATGCGAAGAGAACTGCCCCTATGGCGTCATCCATATGGCGGAAGTGCCCACACGCCTGAGCCTCATCGACCGGCTGCTTCGCCGTCCGCGGGCGGAGCCGCCGAAGACCGCTGTTAAATGCGATATGTGCATCGGCCGCAAAGGCGGCCCGGCGTGCGTCGATTCCTGTCCTACGGGCGCGGCCATCCGGATTCACGCCGAAGAGGTGACTTCGTTAGTCAACAAGCGAGCGGCGGCAGGGTCCTAGGTGGCTTCCGGTTCGCGTCAGCTCCATCAGTCATTCGTGACCGTGGGCCGCTTTCGGTACGCCATCGTGCCCATCCTGTTGGCGGTGGCGTGCACCGCTGCGTATTGGATGCAGCCGCGCAGTCAGCAGCCGAACGGCGGCACGTGGCTCGGTTACACGCTCGGCACGATTGCAGCAGTGCTCATCCTCGTGCTCATGGGTTACGGCATCCGACGGCGCGTGTTCCGCGCCAGAGCCGGCAACGCGACCCGGTGGTTGTCGATCCACGTCTATTTGGGCCTATGCACCGTCATCGTCGCGAGCCTGCATTGCGGCTTTCAATTCGGCAGGAACATCCACACGGTGACGTTCGCGCTCATGTGTTTGGTGGTGGCAAGCGGCTGCTGGGGAGTGTATGCGTACCTGCGCTATCCCCGCCTGCTGGTTCGCGTGCGCGGCAATGCCAGCCGCGATCAGCTGCTGCGTCAAATGGAGGACTTCGATCGGCAGGCGATGTCGCTCGCAGCCTCGCTGAACAGCGCCCTACGCGAGCTGGTCATCGATGCCATCCGGCGCACTCGAGTCGGCGGCGGCCTGTGGACGCAATTGCGCGCGCGCGATGAGTCGACGCTCATGCTTGCGCCGCCGCTGCACCCGGGCGTCGCATCGCTCGTCGGCAACGAGGGCCAGCGGGCCTTCATCGACGTCCTCGCGCGCCAGCACGCGACCGGCGCCAGCGCCGCAACCCGTGAAGCGCTCGAAAAGCTCCTCAAGGTCGCCGGCGACAAGGCCGTGGTACAGCGCAAGCTGCAGCGCGACCTGCAGCTGCAAGGATTGCTGCAATTCTGGCTGTATCTGCATCTGCCGTTGAGTTTCGGCTTGCTGATTGCCCTGGCCGTTCACATCTTTGCCGTATTTTTTTACCGGTGAACCCGCGTGTCTACGATGCGGATCATTTTGCGGCGACGCGTTCGTCCCGATTTACGGAGTCAGGACGCGGAATACCGTCAACTCGCGTTGAAAGTTTCGCGGCTGACCGTAGGCCGGGCAGCCGATCGGCACATCCACATCGAACAGCCCGACGTCGCACCGAAACACGCAATACTGTTCTTGGATCGCGGCCGTTTACGGGTTCGAGCACTCGGCGCGGCGTCGGTCGTCGTCAACGGCCGCTCATGCAGAAGCGCCTCATTGAAAGTCGGCGACGTCATGACTTTCGGCGTCTCTCGCTTGACCCTGGAACAACAGCGCGCCGATGGGGTGTTGGTCTTACGGCTCAACGATCCGAACGCGCTTTCAACGGCCAGGATTGAGGCGGCCGATGATCTCTCGCTCAAAGGCACCGGGCTCAGTCCGCATCGCTGGTCATGGCTGCTGGTGCTCGGCGTGTTGGCACTGGGATTTCTCGCCCCGCTCGCGACGGCACTCATGAGTGCGGTGCGGCCGGTGGTCCGCAGCTCGCCGATCCTGCCCAGCGACGTGTTGTGGCAACCGGGCCCCGTGCATGAGCGGCATCGAGTCATCGGCAATGATTGCAACAAGTGCCATACCACGCCGTTCCAACGCGTCCAAAATGAGGCCTGCGAGGCATGCCATCGCTCCGTTCATCAACACGTGCCGGTCGGCTCCGCGGACGCACGGCTCTTCACGGGGGTTCTGTGCGCCGATTGTCATCTGGAGCATGACGCTCAAAAGAATCTGATCGATGGGCACTCGGATGCGTGCACCGCGTGCCACGCCAACCTCAAGGCAGCCGCGCCCTCGACCGAACTCAAAAACGTCAAGGATTTTTCCAAGTCGCATCCGGACTTCGACCTGACCATGCTGGTGCCCGCCGCCGCGAACGCTGCACCCATCGGGAATTCCGTGCAGATAGCGGCGGCGCAGCGAGCAACGGCAGTGCAGGATTCGAACCTGACTTTTTCACACAAGGTTCACCTGGATCCAAAAGGCATCGACTCGCCGAGCGGCCGGCGGCAACTCGAGTGCGCGAACTGCCACGCCACGGACACCGGCGGGCGCTACATGCTGCCGATCCGTATGGAAACCCATTGCGCCGAATGCCACACGCTGCAATTCGACGAACACGACCCGGGCAGCAAGGTGCCGCATGGGGACCTCGCGGCGGTGTTCAAGTCCTTGCGGGAACACTTCAGCCGCGCATTTCTCGACCAGAGCCTCGGGCGCGGCCCGGCGGCATCGCGCCGCCGGCCCGGCGATGAGCAAGCCGTGCTATCGCGCGATGAGCAGCGGCGCGCGTTGGCGTGGGCTGATGCGCAAACGACGCTCGCGGCCCGCGAGCTGCTGGAAAAAAGGGTTTGCGTGCAATGCCACAAGGTCGACAGGATCGCGGTCAAGGCCTCGGATCCGCGCGACTGGACAATAGCACCCGTGCGGTTGACGGACCGGTGGTTCCCCCACTCGCTGTTCGATCATGCCATTCACAAGACATCATCGTGCGAGACCTGTCATCCGCGCGTCGAGAAATCGGACGAGAGCGCGTCCATTCACATGCCCACGATTTCCACGTGCCGCACCTGCCACGGCGACGGTGAGCCGCGCAAGGTAGCGTCCAACTGCCTCACCTGCCACGACTTTCATCGCCCCGGAAACGGATTCTTCGGCACCGCTCTCTCGGACACCCCTGTCGTTCCGGCGCGGTAATGCTCTTTTGCAAACACTTCGCCGCCAGGAGCCGGCCTGAGTATTGCGCGCGACGCGGAATACTCGGAAAGGCCCCTCCCATGGTCGCCTACGGGGCAATACTCTTCTTCGCCCGGCCCACCCTCCTCAGTGCGCAAAGCGAGGCCGCGCCCCCCTGTCCGGAAAACCCGGAAGTCTCCACCGCCGATCTGCGGCGCCGGCCAGGCGCGGAGTCGAACTCCGTGCCGACACCGGCCTGCGACCCGACCCGGATGCCGCCGCCGGCGAGCATTTCCTTGCCCGAGCCCGCGGCGGTGCCCGATCGCTGGCGTCTGGTGGAACAGCTGGGACGGCCCGTCAACCTCCTCGACCCGTATGCGGCCAGCAATCCCATCAAGGGAGACCGTCCGCTCTTCGGCGACGAGGTGTTCTTGAATCTGGCGGCGACCTCGAACTCGCTGTTCGAGCCCAGGCGCATACCGACCGCGGAACGGAGCGCAGGCGTGCTGCCGGACGCGATCCGCACGGCCACTAGCGATCAGCGGTTCTGGAGTCAGACACTCTCGGTCGATACCGTGCTCTACAAGGGCGACACCGTCTTCCGGCCGCCGGATTGGCAATTTCGCTTCACGCCGGCCATCAATTACAGCGCAACCCAGACGGGCCCGGAAACCGCGAGCGGCGGAGTGTTTGCCGTGCAGTCGCTGTTCTACGAAAGGCACCTGCGCGACGTATCGCCGCGCTATGACTTCGATAGCGTGCGCGTCGGAATCCAGCCGCTGACCAGCGACTTTCGCGGATTCCTACTGTCCGATCCGCCCCTGGCCGCACGCCTCTTCGGCACGCGCGACAACAATGTCCTTCAATACAACATCGCCCTGGCCACGCGCATCCCCAAGGATCGGGTTCGGCTCAATGACTTGAACACCAAGATTCCGGACGACCAGATCTTGCTCGCCAACCTGTACTGGCAGGACCTGTTCAAGCTCGGCACGACCTCTGAATTCATCTTCGCGTTCAATCGAAACCGCGCCGACGTGCCGGCATCGGGCGCCGTCGACGGCTCGACGCCAAGTACTCCGCTACAAGTACGGCGTGCCTATGATGTTGCGTATCTCGGCTACAGCTTGGACGGTCATTTCGGAAGGCTCAACACCACCGCGGCGGTCTATGGGTTGGCGGGCCGCGAGAATCGAAGCATGTTCGTCGACCAATCAAGCCAAGTCCGCGCGCTGTTCGCCGCCGACGAATTGTCCATGGACTTCGATTGGCGGCGCATTCGGCTTTCGATGCTGCACGCCTCGGGCGACGGCAACCCTTACGATCGTCGCGACGGCGGCTTCGACACGCTGACGTCCGGAGCGATCTTCGGCGGATCGGATTCGAGTTTCTTTTTTCACGAGCGGCTCGCGCTGGCGGGAGGCGTATTCGATCTCAAGTCGCGGGATGGGCTTCTGCCGTCGCTGCGTCCCTCAGGCAACTCCATCGAGTCGAATTTCAGCAACCCGGGATTGGATGCTCTGGGCGTGGGGCTCGACCTCAGCCTCACTCCACGGTGGACCTTGAGTCTCGACGCAAATCAATTGTGGTTCGACAAGACCGCTCCGCTCGAGGCTTTGCTCAAGCAATCGCCGCTATCGCGCCGGCTCGGCGCGGAGGTCGTGGCCGATGCCATCTGGCGTCCCTTCGCGACTCAAAACGTGGTTGTACGTCTTTCAGGAGCGCAATTGTTCGCAGGCCCGGGGTATCGGGCGCTCTATGGCGGAGCGAACCCGTTCTCGGCCTTTGCGCTTCTCATCTTCAATTATTAGGGCTTTTTTAGATGCGCCGACCGTTTGAATTGATGCTCATCCTACCAGCGATCGCTTTCGCTGCGATGCCGGCGGCGCGGATTCGCGCCGCCGCCGCGCACGCCGTCGCCGGGGAAACGGCCGCTGAGGCCGCCGCGCGCAGCGCCGGCTGTGTCAGTTGCCACACGAGCACGGACAAGAGTTCCATGCACGAGAGCGCCGCCGTGATGTTGGGCTGCACCGATTGTCACGGCGGAAACGCCCAGGTGTTTGCGAAGGAGAGTTTCGTACAGGACCAGGCGGCCTACCGCAAGGCGTTTCACGCGGCGCACGTAGCGCCCCGCTTTCCGGAGGAGTGGCACTATCCGAGCAGCGCCAATCCGGAGCGCAGCTACACATTGCTCAATCGCGAGGATCCCGCGTATATCCGCTTCGTCAATCCGAGCGACTATCGCGTAGTTCGAGAAGCGTGCGGCGCCTGCCACATGCCGATCATCGAGAAAACGGTGCGCAGCCTCATGTCCACCGGAGCGATGTTCTGGGGCGGCGCCTCGTACAACAACGGCATATTGCCGTTCAAGAACTACATTCTCGGCGAGGCCTATACATCGCAAGGTCTGCCCGCCTCCGTCGAAGGGCCAAGCGTGCCCGATCCCGTTGCCGCGCTCGCGCAACACGGCGTTCTGCCAAGCCTCATGCCGTTGCCCACCTGGGAGACCGGCGCGCCTTCCGACCCGTTGCGGGTATTCGAACGCGGCGGCATCGCCGCCGGGAATCGCTTTCCCGAGACGGGCCTGCCGAATCTCGGAGGCTTGCAGCAACTGAATCCGCCTGGGCACCCCGACATCCATCAGTCGAATCGCGGCCCGGGAACGGGCGGACGTATCGCGGTTCCGCTCCTCAACCTGCAGAAGTCGCGGCTGAACGATCCGATGATGTGGTTCATGGGTACCAACGATCAGCCGGGCGACTATCGAAGCTCGGGCTGCGCGAGCTGCCATGTGGTTTACGCCAATGATCGGGACCCGAATCATTCCGGACCCTACGCCAGATTCGGTAACGAGGGCAGATCGCAAACCGTCGATCCGACGATCAACAAGCACGAACCGGGTCACCCGCTGGAACATCGCTTCACCCGCGCCATTCCCACCAGCCAATGCATGGTGTGTCACATGCACCAACCCAATATGTTCATGAACACCTTCATGGGATACACGATGTGGGACTACGAGTCGGACGCCCCGGCGATGTGGCCGGAGAAGCAGAAATACCCCGGCGATGTCGAGACGCGGGCGGTCAACGACCGCAATCCGGAAGGGGCTGCGCCCAAAGGCAACTGGTCCGATCCGGCATTTCTCCAGCGGGTGAGCGAACTCAATCCGACGCTGCACGACACCCAGTTTGCGGACTATCACGGCCATGGATGGAATTTCAGAGCCGTGTTCAAGCGCGACCGGCACGGCACACTGCTCGACAAGAACGATCAACCCGTCGGCGACGATGATCCGCAGAAATTCAAGAAGGCGGTCCACATGGCTTCGATTCACATGGAGAAGGGCATGCAGTGCGTGGATTGCCACTTCTCTCAGGATGCCCACGGCAACGGTTACATCTACGGCGAAGTGGCAGCCGCGGTGGAGATCGACTGCGTCGATTGCCACGGGACCGTTCGCGCATACCCCACCTTGCGCACCTCCGGAGAAGCGGCGCCGCCCAAAGGCACCGATTTGTCCGTGCTGCGCAGTCCCGACGGCGCCAAACGATTCGAATGGCGCGACGGCAAGCTCTACCAGCGGTCGGCCGTGGAGCCCGGCAAAGAGTGGCGCATCAAGCTTGTGAAGGATACCGTGGATTCCACGTCCCCCGATTACAACGAGCGGGCGGCGCGCGCCAAATTGGTCAGCCGCGACACCCGGGCCCAAGATTGGGGCTTGAACGTACCCGACGCGCAGCTCGCGCACGGCAACGACAAAATGGAGTGCTACAGTTGCCACACTTCCTGGACCACGAGCTGCGGCGGTTGCCACTTGCCGACCGAAGCCAATGCCAAGACGGCCCGGCACCACTACGAAGGCGGCGACGCCCGCGTCTACGCGACCTACAACCCGCAAGTGGCGCGCGACGACATGTTCATGTTGGGTCGCCGCGGAACGGTTGACGGCGGAAAAGTCGCGCCGGTGCGCTCGAGTTCGGCGCTGGTCGTCTCCTCGACCAACAACAATCGCGAACACATTTACGCTCAGCAGCCGCCCATATCGGCAAGCGGCTACAGTTCACAGGCCTTCAATCCCCACTATCCGCACACCGAACGGACCAGCGAAACGAAGACCTGCGACGACTGCCACTTGTCCCCCGAAAATGACAACAACGCCATCATGGCTCAGCTATTGCTGCAGGGAACTAACTTCGTCAATTTCGTCGGCTTCAACGCCTGGGTGGGTACGGCCTCGAGCGTCACCGCCGTGCAGGTGACCGAGTGGGATGAACCGCAGGCCGTCATCGGCAGCTATCTGCACCGCTACGCATACCCGGATTTCTTCGCCCGACACGTGAAGAACGATCGGCGCCTCGAAAACGCGCAGAGCCATTCGGCCGGCGAGGTGGGTTGTCTGCAAGCCCGGGGCGAGTACCTCTACGCGGCCGAGGGCAAGCGCGGCATGCAGGTGCTCGACATCGCGAATGTCGCCAACAAGGGCATCAGCGAACGCATCGTGACGGCCCCCGTCGGGCCGAGCGGGCAGCAAACCGGCATTCCTTCGAAAAACGCGACCTGCGTGGCGCTTCCCACCAACCAGCCGATCAATCCGGCGCGCAACTCCGGGCCGCTGATGCGGGGCGCCAACGAAGAGCAACCCATGCACCCGCTCTACAACTATGCCCTGATGACGGATGCCCAGGAAGGATTGATTCTCATCAACGTGAATACCCTGGCGGACGGCGAGCCGCGCAACAATTTTTTGAAGCGGGCGTTGACGTGGAATCCCGCCGGCATCTTGAATGGGGCGAGGCACCTGACGATCGGCGGGCACTATGTGTACATCATCGCCGCGAGCGGGCTCGTCGTCGTCAACCTCGATCAGCCGCTCGAACCCAAGGTCGAGAGCGTGCTGCCGCTCGACGATGCCCGGGCTTCGGCCCTGCAATTCCGATACTTGTTCGTGACCGATGCGCAAGGACTCGAGGCGATCGACGTGACCGATCCCAAGCACCCGCGGCTGACCCCGGACAACCGCATCGCGCTCGCCAATGCGCGGCGGGTGTACCTCGCGAGAACTTATGCGTACGTGGCCAGCGCCGGTCAGGGCCTTGCCATCGTCGACATCGAGCGTCCAGACCGAATGCACCTCGAGCAATTGTTCAACGCGGACGGCCGTTTGAGCGATGCGCGGGACGTGGTGGTGGCATCGACCAATGCGTCGCTGTTCGCGTACGTCGCGGACGGAGCGAACGGGCTGAAGGTTCTGCAGTTGACCTCGCCCGCCAGTCAGCCGAAATTTTACGGATTCAGTCCGGTTCCCAAGCCCGAGCTGATTGCCTCGTACCCCACCGCATCGGCGGCTCTGTCGTTATCGAAGGGTCTGGACCGCGACCGCGCCGTCGATGAAACAGGTCATCAGATGGCGGTATTCGGCCGCCGCGGATCCGGGCCGCTGTCCCTCGAGGACTCGCGGCGGCTCTATCTCGATCGCGACGGCACACCCTGGTTCGTCAAGAAGGCCGATGCCTCGCGTCAGGGCGCGGCGCTTGAGCAATGACCGGGAGCCTGTCGGTGTGTCACCGCGTCCTCGCGCTGCCGGCGCTGTGCTGGTCATTGCTCGCGTCATCCGCGACACCGCTTCCCGACGAATCGCGAGACCGGCATCTGGGAGTTGCGAGTTGCGCATCGTCGGTTTGCCATGGCGCCGTGCAGCCGCCGGCTCGGCCGGGCGCGTTGATGAATGAGTTCGTGACGTGGTCGCACGAGGATTCCCATGCCAAAGCCTACCAAGCGCTCTTGACCCCCCAGGCGCGCGGCATCGCCGCGAAACTTGGAATTGGAGCGGCGGAGGATGCGAAGATCTGTCTCGGCTGTCATACCGACAATGTGGCGCAAAATCAGCGCGGAGCCAAATTCTCGGCGACCGACGGGGTCGGCTGCGAGGCTTGCCACGGCGGCGCCGAGCGCTGGATCTCCAGCCACACCGCGAAGAGCAGCTATCGCGCAGACGTAAAAAACGGCATGTACCCCACGGCGGATCTGCGCGAGCGCAGCGCCTTGTGTCTGTCGTGCCACTACGGCACCGCGGACAAATTCGCGACGCATCGAATCATGGGCGCCGGACACCCGCGCTTGAGTTTTGAGTTGGACACCTTTCTCGCCCTGGAGCCGGTTCACTATCGCATCGATGAGCACTACCGCGAGCGCAAGCCCGCCTACACGAAAACTCAATCGTGGTCGCGAGGCCAGTTGCTGGCGGCACAAACGCAGCTGCGCACCTTGGAAGGCCCGGTGGGGCGTTCTTCGCATACCTTTCCCGAGCTTGCGCTCTTCAATTGCTCCTCCTGCCACGACACCTCCATGCATCGCCTCGGATGGCGTCCCCGAGAGCTCACCGGCGCTATCGGCCCGGGATCCGTCCCGCTCAACGACGCCAGTCTTCGCATGTCATGGGTCATCGCCCGCGCCTTGAGCGCAGTCGACGGCGACACCATCAAGGGAATGGTTCAAGGGCTGCAGAAGGATGGCGTCGAGGATTGGGGGCACCTAGCCGTCTCGAGCGCACAATTACGCACGGCATTGGCCGGCGTGCTTGCTCGATTGGATGCCGGGGAAACCGGTCCCAGCGCGAGAAGCTTGCTCGACAGCGTCGTGCAGGCGGGAATCGACGGCGAATATCGCGATTACCTCGGGGCCGAACAAGCCGTGATGGCCATCGATCTGCTCCTGATGGACGCGAAGCTCGCGGACGCCGACCGGCCGCAGCGCGACGAATTATTCCGCCTCGTCCGCAGCGATGAGACGTTCCGTTCGACGGACTTCATCGCTTCATTGAAGTCGCTGCGCGACGCGTTGAAGTGACGCGAGCGCAGCTCCACCCATTTTTCTTTCAGACCATCAACCATTGGAGGAATCTATGAACCGTTTATCATTCACAGTCGGCGCAGCGTTGCTTGCCGCCGCGGCACTCGCCCAGGAGCCCGCATCCCAGTCCCCCTCCGGAGCGGAAGTGTATTTCATCGCACCGCGCGACGGCGCGAAAATTCACGGCCCCGTCACCGTGCAGTTCGGACTCAAGGGAATGGGTGTCGCACCGGCGGGCATCAAGTTCGACAACACGGGCCATCATCATCTGCTGGTGGACGTCAACCCGGGCGAACTTGCGCTCGATAAGCCGCTGCCGGCGTCTGATCACGTCGTGCATTTCGGGAAAGGTCAAACGGAGACCACGCTGAACTTGCCGCCGGGCAAGCACACGCTCGAGCTGGTGTTCGCCGACTTTCAGCATTTGTCGTTCAATCCGCCCCTGCAATCGAAGAAGATCACGATCACGGTGGATTGACGGGCCGCGGCACTCCCCTCGGCCGAACGCCGCGATATCGTCGGCCGTGGGGGGCGCTATTCTCCGAGAACGTGCAGGGCGATGCGGCGCTCGTGCGGGCGGCGACGATGTTCGAAGAGATAGAGGCCCTGCCAGGTTCCGAGCGCGAGCTTGCCTCGGATCACCGGGATCGATAACTGCACCGGGGTGAGCGCCGCGCGGATGTGCGCGGGCATATCGTCCGGGCCTTCGTCGTCGTGATCGTAGAGATCGGGATCTTCGGGCGCGATTCTCTCGAAGTACGCCTCCAGATCGGACCGCACTTCGGGCGCTGCATTCTCTTGAATCAATAGGGATGCCGACGTGTGCGTGCAGAACATCGTGAGCAACCCGGTAGAGATCGATTGAGTCTCGAGCCAGGAGCGAACCTCCCGCGTGATGTCGATCAAGCCGCGGCCGCCGGTTCGCATGACGAGAAAATCCGCTGCCTGCTTCACGAGCCACCTCCCAAGGCGTTCTACGACGAGAGTGCGGCCTGCAGCGATCGGATCTGCTTCGCGGAGTCGGCCATCAGCCGCTGACAGCGGGCGGCATCGAGGCCAAGCCGCCTGAACGGCGCTACCGCCGTGACGGTGTCGCTGAGGCGTTCACGGTAAAACACGCAGGGAACGAGCGCGGTCCCTGCAATCAGGACATCCGTCAGCTCTTCACCCGCTCGAGTCTCGCGGTCCCGGTCGTTTTGATTGCCCACCGCGGCGGTGATCGCGGGCGGGAACCCCCAGTGCTTCAGGATGGCTTGAGCGATCCTGGGATGCCACTCATTCACTACGTCGGCCCACGAGTCCTTGTCGCCCACACTCTGATGCCGCGGCGAACTCACCGCGATGTAAAGGCGTCCGATATTGTGCATGAGTCCCGCGACCAGCGCTTCATCGGCGCTGGCCGCGCGCGTCTGGCGCGCAAGCACGTAGGCGATGGAAGCCACCAACATCCCTTGGCGCCACAACTCCTGCAACTGGGGGCGCAGCTCGAGATTGCCGCCGTCGAGTTCCATCTGTCGAAGCGCGAACGAGACCGCCGTACAGCGTACGAGCTGGTGCCCGAGTTGCGTTACGGCCCGCTTCAGGTCATTGATCCGGCGTCCCGAAGGATTCATGAACGAGGAATTCGCGAGCCGCAGGATACGCGCAGCGAGCGCTGCATCCGCGGCGATGACCTGCGCGATCTGCGCAGGCGCGGCGCGCGAATCTTCGAGTACCTTCTGCACACGGGTCGCGAAGCCGGGAAACGACGGCAGACGAACCTCCCCGGCGGCAACCTCGGCGGCAAGTTTGGCCACGAAACCGGCCGCCGTCGTTCCGTCCGCCTGGGCGCGGCGCGGACGGTCGCCGGGCATCTTCGATCGCTCGTTCAATGAGGCGATCCCAGCGACTGATCCGGCGTAGCTGCCAGCCGATTGTATTTCTTCATGACGGCCCTCAGCCCACTCGGAAACAAAAGAGAATCGTTTTCCATGCCGCCACCTGCCCCCTCTCGAGTCGCTCATTATTTATTGTGCCGCCGATCCTAACTCAAACGCCGCGGAACAGTCATTCCTCGTACCAGGTATAATTTCACGATACTTTTGCGAGCAAAGGCATCTTTCCTATGCGGTTCATGCAGTTGATGAGGCCGTTGTCGCGTTTGTTTCGGTCGGCGCCCTCATCCCGTTCCGGTTTGGAACCCCACGTTGCGGCGTTCGACCCGGAATCGCTCGAACTGACAGCGACGGCCTCGAGCGACGGTGAGGAGGCGCTGCGCGAGGCGGCCGTCCGCACGCTGCAAGACGGCGAAGTACTGAGGAAGCTCGCCGGCTTGAGCGAGGGTACTTCTGCCGCCGTTCCCTCGAACATCGAACGGATCGCCCAGGAGCGGGTGGCACAACTGATCGACGCGGGCGCCATTGAATTTGCGGATCTTCCCGCCACGCGCAACAGTTCCGCCGTGCTGGCCGTGGCGGGGTTTTGCAGCAATCCCGATTACCTCACTCGAGCGCTCGCCTCGATCGATGACCCGAATCGGGTCGCGACGCTCGTCATAGAGGGCTCCTCGAGCCGGTTACGCCAACTCGCGGCGCAGAGCATCGAAGATCCGGCGGAACTCGCGCGGCTCCTCAAACAAGCGCGCGGCAAGGACAAGAACGTTTACAAGATCATCAAGCAGAAGTGCGATGTGCTGCGTGCCGAAGAACAACGAATCGCACAGATCGAGAGCGATGTGGCGGCGCTCTGCGCGTCGCTCGAGCGGCACGCTCAGCGCGTCTACGACCCGCTCTACCCGCCGTCCCTGGGACAATTCGAGGCGCGATGGCGCATGCTCGAGGAGCACGCGGCGCCGGAAGTTCGGGAGCGCGCTCGGCACGCCATCGAGCGCTGCCGGGAGGTCATTGCCGGGCATGCGCGATTGTTGGCGGAGCAGGCCGAACAGTCGGCGCAACAGGCGGCGCTGCGCGCGGCTCGCAAAGAGGCCGTCGCCCGAGCCGCCGAGGAAGCGCAGCGCCGTCATGAGGAACTGACGTTCGCGGCGGCGGAGGCCGCAAAAGTGCGCCAGGCGGAGGAGAAAGCCCGCGATGAGAAGTTGGCGGCGGAGGCGCTTGCGCTGCGCCAGATCGCCGGTCTGATGGCTCAGGCCAATGGCGCGCTGCGCGACGGCAATACCGGACGCGCGGCCGGACTGCGCCGGGCCATCGAAGAGAAGCTGCCGGCGGTGGGCGCGGTGCCGGCGCACGTCGCGAGACAGGTGCAACAGCTCGATGCAAAGCTCAACGAACTCAAGGAATGGAAGGATTATGCGGTGGCGCCCAAGCGCGCCGAGTTGATCGAGGAGATGGAAGCGCTCATCGGCTCATCGCAGCCGCCAAAGGCGCTCGCAAACCGGATCAAGCATTTACAGGACCAGTGGAAAACGATCAGCAAGGGAATCGTCAGCGATTCGGAGGCCGACTGGCAGCGCTTTCACCAAGCTTCTCAGACCGCCTACCAGCCATGCCGTGAATATTTCGAGGCGCAAGCCAGGCTGCGCCAAGAGAACGTGGAGAAACGTAGAGGCGTCCTCGAACGGCTGCTGGCGTTCGAAACCGCTCAGAGCGGCGAGCATCCGGACTTCCGTGCGGTGGCGGTGGCTTTGCGGGAGGCGCCGCAGGAATGCCGCCGGTATTTCCCGGTGGATCGCGCGGCGGCCCGTGCCGTTCAGGAAGAATTCGATGCGGCGATCGGTCGCCTTCAGGGGCGGCTCGATGCGTGGCATGCGCAAAATACGGCGGACAAAAGAACCCTCATCCAGCGCGCTCAACAGTTGCTCGCCAAGGAGGACAGCCGCGAGGCCGTGGACGCGGTGAAGCGCTTGCAGCTGCAATGGAAAGAGGTGGGCACGGTCCCGCGCGATCAGGAGCAGCAGTTGTGGAATGAGTTTCGCGAGCAGTGCGATGCGGTGTATCAAAAGCGCCAGCAAGCCTATGCCGAGTACACTGCCGGTCTCGAGGCGAACAAGCGGCAAGCCGTGGCGCTGTGCGAAGAGGCTGAGCAAGTTGCCGCTCTGTCGGGGTCTGCGTTGCTCGAGGGTGCGGGGAAGACTCCGCAATGGCGCGCCGCGTTCGAGGCGTTGGGCGAAATGCCGAGAACCGATCAGCGCGCGCTGCATGATCGATTCGAGCGCGCGCTGCAGCTCTGCCAGAGCCGGGTGTCGCAGCAGCGCGCGCTCGACAGGGGCCAATCGTTCACCAATCTGCTCGAGGCCGCACGGCGCATACAAGCTTATGGGTGGGCGGCGACGCAGGACGGCACTTCCGCGGATCGCGAAGCGCTCAAACACGCGGCCGAGAACTTCATTGCCGGCGTTGGCCAGTGGCCCAAAGGCGCCGCTCAGGCGCTGAAGGAGGCATGGGCGAAAGCCGACGCTGCGGCCGGCCTCGACATCGCGGCGCATGAGACCGCGCTCAGAATGCTGTGCATACGCAGCGAGATTCTCGCCGATGCTCCGACGCCGCCGGAAGACCAGGCGTTGCGCCGGGACTATCAGGTACAGCGTCTCATGCAGCGCATGGGCCAGCGCAGCGATGCTCAAACCGACGAATGGGAAGCGCTGGCCTTGGAATGGGCTCGCGTTGGGCCCGTCCCGGCTGCAACGCACGAGACTTTGCTTGCCAGGTTCGTTCGCTGCCGATGAGTTCGCTTGCCGAAAAAAAACGGCGACTTGCGAAGGGGACGCAAGTCGCCGGACTCCTAGGCATGGACTTTAGCGTCCGCGGCGAGCGACGTGCCTTGCGAGCCTCCCACTGAAGTCGCCGCGGCGTGATCGCTGCAGTGCACGCAGTCGGCCTGATGTGCTCGTTCCTGCGCCGCCAGTTGCCGGTCGATCGCAGCCGTAATGAAGATGGCACAGACGGCGAGCAACGCGAGCTTGCTGTAGGCCGAATCGCCCGGTGAGCCATCGGGCACCTTTTCTATGAAGTTCATTTGAATCTCCTTGATCATGAAGATCATCCGTCACTTGCTGGCCAGCCGAACGGCGTCACTGCCGAAGCGCAGAGCGGTCAGGGTCGGTGCATTGACTTTCTTCACGGCGGCATCGATTGCTGACTCGACACAGGCGTGCGTCGCCGTTCTGAGGATCGGGTCCGTTCCCGTCGACAGCTCGCAAACCTCTCGCGCCGCAGCACGTATGCGGCTGTAGAGAACCTTTGCTCCAGCCGGATTCTCCATATTGAGATCACTGAATCGAACGATCTTCGACGGCGCGTCGCCCTCCGCGTTCACCGCAGTCGAAAACGCGCCAAGGCCTGCCGCGCCGAGGGCGCAGCAGACGACGGTCCAGAGTTTGGTACGACTATTCATGGTCGATTCCTCCAAGGCTTCAGGTAAATGAAAGAACTCGCCACCGACATCGCGTCAGTGGCTTGACCCACGATGTAGTGCATCGGGCCGGCCGAAGTCCTGAAGGGTTGCTGAGGAATGACTAAAGGTTTTCTAAACGATCCGGGGATACTTTGGACCGCTCCTACAGCGGAAACGGATTATCCGTGGTCAGGCCGGACGGTTTGCCGGGCGGATATTTGGTATCCATCAAGGCCTTGAAGGCGACCCAGCCGTCATTCTTGCCGGTCAGGTGCTGATACGTCTGCCCGAGCGTCGGGGCACCCGCCGCAATGATCTGGTTCCACTGAAACTTGAGCTGAAATCTCATCCAATTCAGAAACAACACCGAGCAGCCGATCGAGTAATAGTTGGTATCCGTGTGATCCGTCTTACTGATCCAATCTTCGCGCAGTACTCCGGAGATATCGGAAGGACCGTCCAACCAGACCGGCGGCGACACGAAACCCGGTGGCTCAACGCCGGGCACCATGTCATTGGCCAATACGCGCGAGAGGCCTTCCCCGTTGCTGAAGCCGCAGTTCCAACCGTGGCCGAAACTCGCCTCGAACACCTCGTCCTCCTCGGCAATCACCAGCGAACGCATGAAGGGGACGGGTCCGGAATGCGCACCGATCGACAAGGCCGTAGCGGCGCACGTTGCGTGCGAGGCCCCCTGGCTTCCCGCGGTGACAATCAAATGAAACGGCATCGATGCCGGAGTTATCCCGCCGAAATAGCTTTGCAGGGTTGCAAAGTCCTGTTCGCACGTCGTCAGGAGCGAATTGGCTATCGTGGTACCGGCGGCGCCCAGCCCGGAATCCACCGAGATTTGGAAGTGCGCGGTCTGGGCTGGATGCTTCTTCAGGCTCGTGACGGGGTGAGCGACGAGTTTGACGCCCCGGGGCGAATAGACGTGCGCTTTTTCGCCAGTGCCTTTGGCCTGTTCTGTCTTTTCGGTGCTCATGGTTCCCCCTGACTGTAGAAGCGACGAATACAGGGATGAACCCTCATTTTCGCTTCGCGCAATGCAGCATCCCAGGAGCCCGCCTCCTCCAGCCGGCTCATTTCATTTCATTTCATCGCCGCCCAAGGGCGTGAGGGTGTGGACAATCTTCTCGCCCCGGAACAGGAACGTGTAGGTCTTGAATCCGGCGTAGTGACCGCGGGAGTTCTTGGCGTTGATGGTCGCCTTGACGGTCCAGCCGTAGTCGCGAGTTTCGCGCATCAAAAAGGTGCCGCTGACTGCAGTGGTGTAGCCCATCTCGGGCTTGGTGATGTCGCGGTACTGTACCGAAACCGGATCGAGCAGGTACTCCTGAAAGTACTGCCGGATCGACTTCTCATAGTCGATTGGCATCTCGCCATACTTCGCCGCCAGCACTTGCTCCGGTGTCAGAGGCTTTTGCGGTGGATTGATCGCCGGCGGCTCGGACCCAGATGCCGTAGCCGGCGGTGTCGATTCGGTCGCCGGCACCGCCGGCATCGTCGTCAGCGCCTGCGAGGTCGCGGCTGCGGGTGGGTCCGGGTTCCAGGCATCGACGACGCATTTCCAACTCCCGTCGGTTTGCTTTCGCCAGATCTCCAGGAGCCTGCCCCGCTCCGACACGGGCGTGCCTCGCGAGTCGCCGAAACGAAGCTCGTACGTCCCGATCAGCGACGCCAGATCGCCCGATTGGGCCATCTCCACTTTGACGGGGCGCCAGTTGAGCGAGAGGCGGGGCAACGCGAGAAGGCGGGTCACGGCCGGGCGAACCAGTTCCTTCCCGCTCACGAGATGCTCTTCCGGCAAGAGGACGATCGGCTCGGCGCCATAGAACGCCATCCACGCGTCGACACCGCCGGAACTCGCTGCCGCAGCCCAGTCCGCGTCGGCCTTGCGAACCGCCGCCTCGGCTGCCGCCAGGTCGGCCGCAGATTCCGCTGCAACGCTCGACCGGCAGACGACGAAGGCCGTGACCGTCAGAGACGCAAGAAGTACCAGCCACCGATGTTTCATCATTTGTTCCTGGGCGACAGATGCGCTGCCGGGGAGTGTAAATCACTGCATGAACGGTTGGCGCTCGATCTCGACTGCCTCTTGGTTGCGCCCCTCGGCTCGCAGTGCATCGGCCAGCAGGCGCCCCGCCCCTGCTTGTGCGCCACGATCGCCGCTGGCAAGCGCGAGTGCCTTGCGTCCGCAACTCTCGGCTTGATGCGCGTCGTTCGCCGCGAGCCGCAGCCTACCGATTTCTATCCACACCAGCGGATTGTTCGGCTCGATGCGCAAGGCGCGGTCGAGTGTCGACGAAGCGCCGTCAAGATCTCCTCGGGACATGAGTGTCCGTGCCTGCGTCACGAGCGAGCGCGTGGCGGGTGACAGGTGGTTTTCGCGAGGCGGAAGCGCACGCGGTGCGGATGGCGGAGTCGGCGCAAGCGGCCCCGAAGGCGAGGGCTGCGGTTGCGGAACCGGCGCGCTCGGCGGCTCCGGGCGCAGCGACGGCCCCGGGCAGGCGCTGAGCAGCACTGCAACCGTGAGCGCAGGAGCGAGATACTTCAATGCACGAATTTCTTGAGCCATGCCTTGATCTTGTCACTCATCGTGCCGACTGGCGATGGCGAGAGGCTGCAGTCAGGTTTCGGAGGCAACGCCGCGCCCTTCGGGACCGAGATGACGACCGCATCCGTGCTGCAATCCGGCGTCGTCTCCAGCCCGTCTCCGTATCCGATCCATCGATCCTCGACCAGCTCCGGCGCCACGGGTTCGAATGAAGTGGATTTCAGGGCCGCGAGCGTGTCGGCCCACACCGGCATCGCCCCGGCAGCGCCCGTAAGTCCGGTCGGGCGATTGTCGTCGTATCCCACCCAGGCCACGGCCACGTAGCTGCCCGTGAACCCCGCGAACCAGCTGTCCCGGGTATCGGAGGACGTGCCGGTTTTGCCCGCGACGATCACGTCTTTCGGCAGATGCGCTCCCGCATCGCGGGCGGTGCCGCGCGTGGTGACCAAGGTGAGCATCCGGTCGAGTTGGTAAACGGCGGGCGCCGGCGCCGCTTCCTCGACCTGAACCTTGAAACTCCTGAGCGGCTGACCCTGCTCGTCGACGACGGCGTGCACGGCGCGCAGCCGGGCCCGAAATCCGCCGTTCGCGAGCGAGGTGTAGACCTGGATGACTTCGAGCGGACTCATCTCGACAGTCCCAAGCAGCATCGAGGGGTTGAGTGCCGGCGCCGTGCCGAGCCCCAGCCGCCGCAACGCATCGGCCACCTTGGGCAGGCCGATGTCGAGTCCGAGGCGCACGGTTGCGAGGTTCATCGACTCGGCGAGAGCGCGCGCCATCGGCACCTGACCATAGGTCTGGTGCTCGAAATTCTGCGGCGCCCAGACACTGCCATCCTTGAGCTTGAGCTGTATGGGAGCGTCTTCGATCAATGTGGCCGCAGTGTAGCGGCCGCTCTCGAGCGCGGCGAGGTACACCGCAGGCTTCACGAGCGAGCCGATCGGCCGACGCGCGTCGAGTGCGCGGTTGAATCCGTCCGTGCCGACGTCGCGGCCGCCGACGACGGCGACCACATCGCCGCTGTTCGGCTCGGCAACGATGACCGCACCTTCCAGGGTGTCGCCGCGCACCCGGCTCGCCGCATCGAGGCGCTTCAAATTCAGCGTCAGCGCGCGCTCGGCGGCGGCTTGCGCACGCGGGTCGAGGCTTGTGTACACGGCAAGGCCCGCGGCCTCGAGATCGGCCTCGGCGTAGTCGCGCTTCAGGTGACGCCGCACCAAATCGAGGTAGGCCGGAACGTAGCTGCCGCCCGGCGGCCGGAGCCCGAGGGATGCCGCGGCGGCGCGCTGGGCAGCGGCGGCATCGATCAGATGCGCCTGCTCGAGTTCCTGCAGCACGAGGTTGCGTCGGGCGCGCGCATGGTCGGGATGTTTGCGCGGATCGTAATAGGACGGGCCTCTGACGAGACCGATCAGCATCGCGAGTTCACCGACGTCGAGCTCTGCGAGAGGCTTGGCGAAGTAATATTCGCTGCCGAGCCCGAAGCCGTGAATCGCACGCGAACCGTCTTGGCCGAGATACACCTCGTTGAGGTAGGCGAGGAGAATTTCCTCCTTGGAGAAATGCGCCTCGAGCTCGAGTGCCATCAGCGCCTCGGTCACTTTGCGGCCGAAACTTTGCTCGTCCGACAGGAAGTAATTCTTGACGAGCTGCTGCGTCAACGTGCTGCCGCCTTGCACCACGCGACGGGCCCGCAAGTTCGCCCACAGTGCGCGAGCAATGCCATGTGCATCGACGCCGTGATGCTCATCGAAACGCCGGTCCTCGATCAGTTTCATCCCGGAGCGCAGCAGCGGCGGCACGTCGGCGGGCGACAAGACGAGCCGGTCTTCACCGTGGATCGGAAATACGCTGCCGATCACCGGCGGGTCGAGGCGAAACACGGGCAGATCCTTGCCGTCGGCCGACTTCAAAGCCGTAATCGCGCTCGAATCGGCGCTGATCGAGACGAGCTGCGGCTCGCGCAATTCGTCGCTGAAGCGTACCCGGCGCGCGTTCAGATCGAAGGAGCTTCCACGGCGGCGATAGGTCCCGGGGCCGGCCGAAGGGTCTGCGGAGCGGTAATGGACGCGGCGAAGCTCCTCCTCCAGGTCGCTCGCCGAGACCTGCGCGCCGATGTAGAGCTCCAGGGGTGCAGCGTAGACGCGCGCCGGCACCGACCAGTGCCGACCCTGAAATTCTTGGGTGACGACCCGGTCGAGATGCACGATCCAAAGCGTGCCTGCAGCCGCGAGGACGAGGCATGCCAGAATGAGCGCCAAGCTCCAGCGAAGCCACTTGGAACGAGCCACGCGGATTTTCAGCCAAAATCTCCGTCCGGCACCTCGAGTTCGAGTGGACGCGACGATGTCTGCGGTGCGTTGGCGATTGGTTCCACGGCGGATAGTTTGACAAGCTGACCCCGGGTGTCAACACCGACCCGATACGTGCGAGTTGCGCCCATTTCGGCGACAATGGCTGCCGCTGGACCACCGGGGAGTTCCATTGACGCACGCTGCCATCGTCGGTTGGGGTAAATGCCTGCCGCCGTCAATTTTGACGAACCGAGACCTGGCGACCTTCCTGCCCACGGACGATGAGTGGATCACGACGCGGACCGGCATGAAGGAAAGGCGCATCTCGCACGTGCCTGGCATCGAGCTTGCCATCACTGCGGCGCGCCGCGCCATCGCGTGCGCCGGCCTGCGTGGCGAGGACATCGAACTCGTCATCTACGGCAGCTGCAGCAACGACGAAGCGGTACCCAACAGCGCATCCGGCGTGCAGCAGCGCATCGGCGCGAAGAAGGCGGCGGCATTCGACGTCAATACCGCGTGCACGAGCTTCATGTATGGGCTGTCCATCGGCTCATCGATGATCAAGAGCGGCATCGCCAATAACGCATTGGTGATCGGCGTTGAACTCATTTCCCAGTACATGGACTGGGACAATCGCAATGTCGCCGTTCTGTTCGGCGACGGCGCCGCCGCCATGGTGCTGCAGCGGTCGGAACGCGAAACGGGCGTGATCGCCGAAAAGCTGCAATGCTACGCCGACTCGCGCCAAATCTTGCGCGTGCGCGGCATGGGTACCATGTACGCCAATCTGGGCGTGCAGTTCGGGCAGACCTGCTGGGACTTCGACGGCCAGGAAATTTTTCGCAAGGCGGTGCAAGGCATGAGCGAGGCGAGTCTCGATGTGATGCGCCGCGCGCACGTGACCATGGATGACATCGCGCTGGTCGTGCCGCATCAAGCAAACCTTCGCATCATCGACGCGGTCGCAAAGCGGGCGGGCGCCGGCCCCGATAAGGTGTATCTGACGGTACAGAAATACGGCAACATGAGCTCGGCCACCGCGCCGGTCGCACTCGTGGAGGCTGTGGAAGAAGGCCGCCTCTCGCCGGGCAGCCTCGTATTGATGCCGGCGTTCGGAGGCGGACTGACGCTCTCGGCGCACTTGATCCGCTGGGGCGAACGCATGACGCCGCTGCATCCGTGCGATGCCGAGCTGCCGCCATCCCCCAAGACCGCACTCGAGCTCGTGAATGAGATCCGTGCGCAGAAGAAGCTGGGCGAGGCGGAAGCGAGTCGCTTCAAGACTCTGCGTTTTCCCGAGAATCACTCCGACTGACAGCACGCGCTTTCGCGGCCCCGACAAACGATCAGGCGTCTGGATTTTACATATGCCGGGGTGTATTGGTTCGCCGACAATTGATCCGCGAATACCGATGCGATTAACTGCCCCAACGTGCAGCGACAAGCTCGGCCGCTAGACACGTTGACCTCAAAACGCCAAGGGGATAGTGAGATGAGCAAGCCCTCGTTAATTCGATCGCTATACTTGCTTGGCGCGATTGTCATGCTCGCACCGACGGCGGCGAACTGCGCGTCTGTCGCGAGACACGTGCTCGTCAAGGCGTCTCCGAGCGTGCAGCATTCCCATCTCGCCGCGCCTCATCGCAACGTAGACCACGATGATACATGGATGATGTTGGCCGTCGGTCTGGCGGCTGTCGGCTTTGCCATTCGCCGCCAACAGCGGGTCCTCGGCTCGCTTCAGCCGCTCATCAATTGAGTTCACGCGCACGCCGGGCTCGCCGCTAGCTCCTTGGGGACGGCGGGGGAAACGGCGCGCAGGAGGAACACCCTCTGTATCGCGAGACGATCGCACGCATCACGCGCACAACGGAACCAGCAGGCGAAGTGAGGCCGTGGGACCCGCCCTCCGTCGTGATCATGAAGTCCCTGCTCTATCCGCTGGCTGCGGCCGGCAGCCTCTGGCTTTCCTTGTGGGTTTGCCAGGAACCCTTCCGCAAGGCTTACTTTCTCGCGGCTGTACTCGCCTTCATTGCCACCTCCGAGATGTTGAGCGCCGCGCCGCTGCGGGACTGGTCGACGGTATCGGCCTGGGTGCGCGGTTTCTTGTTCATCGCCCGCCGCTGGTTCGCCGTGATTGCGTTCCTCTGGGCACTCATCAGCGTTTCGGGTCTGCAGGCGAGTTTCCCGCAACGCGTGTGGCTGACTTGGGCGCTTGTCACGCCTTTCGCCCTTTGGCTGAGCCAGATCGCTGCGCGGCTCCTGCTGCAGCTGACGCGCGCCTCGCGCTATTTCCGGCCCCATGACGCGATCATTGTCGGCATGAACGATCTGGGCCGCCTTCTCGAGCGCAAGCTGCGCGAAGACCGATCCTCGAGGATCCGGGTGGTGGCGTACTTTGACGACCCGGAACACGCCAACACGCCCGGGTTGCGATGCCGCGAAATCGGCGATTTGCGCCGATTCATCGGCAGCAGCGACGTGCGTATCGTCTACATCACCTGGCCGATGACACGCGAGCAGCGGATCCTCGAACTGCTGGAAATCCTGCAGGACTCGACGGCCTCCGTCTACTTCGTGCCGGATGTTTCAATCGTCAATCTCATTCAGGGCCGTCTCGGCCTCGTCAGCGGGATCCCGGTGGTCGGTGTCTGCGAATCGCCCTTGTACGGCATACGAGCTTGGCAAAAACGGATGTTCGACATCGCCTTGAGCGTCATCCTCCTGATGCTGGCGGCGCCGGTTCTCGTCGCGGTCGCCATCGGCGTTCGCTCGAGCTCGCCGGGGCCGATCGTCTTCCGGCAGCGGCGCTATGGTCTCGACGGCCGCGAATTCATGGTCTACAAGTTTCGATCGATGAGCGTGACCGAGGACGGCGCCTCCAGCTTCAGCGCCGCCGAGCGCGACGACGCCCGAGTCACGCCGTTCGGAGCGCTCATCCGCAAGACCTCGCTCGATGAATTGCCGCAGCTCTTCAATGTTCTCGCCGGCACGATGAGTCTGGTCGGGCCGCGCCCGCATGTCGTTGCCATGAACGAAACTTACCGCAGGTTGATCTCCGGATACATGCTGCGTCACAAGGTCAGGCCTGGGATTACCGGTTGGGCGCAGATCAACGGTTCGCGGGGCGGCAACGAACTCGAGGACATGAAGCGCCGGCTCGAGCTCGATCTGGAGTACCTCAAGCACTGGTCGCTGAGCCTCGATTTCTTGATCTTGCTGCGCACCGTGACGCTGCTCCTGTCCGATGCGCGCGCCTATTGAGGGCCGCTCACGCCGCCCTATTGACCCGTCTTGAATTTCTGCCACATGCGGGTGACGGCGCGGCTCTGCGCCGGGTCGTCCGCCAATTCCACGACCAGCTTTTCGCGCAGATCGGACGGTGGGTAAACGCCCGGGTCATCGCGCACCGAAGGGACAACCAGCGGCGCGGAAGCCGCGTTGGCATTGGCAAAATGCTTGACGTTCGATAGGTCCGCGACTACCTGTGGTGTCATCAGGTAATTCATGAATGCATAGGCACTCTCGGGATGCGGTGCGTCCTTCGGTATCGCCAACATGTCGAACCAAAGAATCGAACCCTCTTTGGGCACCGTGAACTTGATTTCGATGCCCTTGTTCGCTTCGCGAGCACGATCGCCCGCCTGCCGCATGTCGCCGTTGTAGCCTACGGCGACGCACAGATCGCCATTCGCCAGCGACTCGATGTACTCGGAAGAATTGATATTTCGAATGTAGGGCCTGATCTTCGCGAGCGACGCTTCGGCAGCGGCCAAATCCTCGGGTTTTTGCGAGTTCGGATCGCGTCCCAGGTACTGCAGGGCCGCGCGCACCATTGCCTCCGGATCGTCCATCACGGTGATGCCGCACTTGGCGATCCTGGAGGCGACCGCAGGATCGAACACCAGACGCCAACTATCGAGCGGCGCGTCCGGCATGATGGCCTTGATCATCTTTTCGTTGTACCCGATGCCATCGGTGCCCCACATGTAGATGACGCCGTGGGTGTTGCCCGGATCGTTCTGCGTGACCTTTTGCATTAGCTGAGGGTCCATGTTCTTGAGATTCGGCAGCTTCGATTTGTCGAGCGGCAAATACACGCCGGCTTTGATCTGACGCTCGAAGAAGACGGCGGTCGGCACGACCAGGTCATAGCCGCTGTGGCCCGCCAGAAGTTTCGTCTCCAGAGTTTGATTGGTATCGAAGTAGGCGACATTCACTTTGATGCCGGTCTGTTTTTCAAAGTCCGGCAGGGTATTGGGCTCGAGGTAGTCGGACCAGATGTACAAGTTCAACACCTTGCCGTCCGAGGCGGCCGCCGACTTGGAATCCGCGCCGGCAGCCGCCCTCGACGCGCTCGACCCCGCTTGTCCGCCACCGCATGCGCTCGCCAAGAGCGCACAGCTCAGCAGCAGAATTGCCGTCCGGCACGACTTGAACATCAAAGAGCCTCCCTCGCTGTTGTTGTGCTGCCTGCGCGATTACCACTTATATCTTAGGTGGGGCACTTTGGGACAGAACCCCACCCATCGAGCGCATTCTCCGCGCGAGAGTCACCTGATGAACTCGTCCTGCAATTGAATTGTCAAGAATCGAGCCTATCGTGTGTGATCCGGGATTTCCTCAGGCGAAACAAATTGATTCTGCAGCGCAGCGGTCGGGGACGCTCGGGGCATTCGTCGTCACCTCGCGACACATATCCCCTGGACAGGGTTGCGTCGTTGGCGCATGTTTTGTTTGAATAGTCCCGCACTTTGTGGAGAGACGTCATGACAAGCAGTATCGAAAGTCAGGCCTTCAGGACGGCCCTCGAAAGCGAAATCATGATCATGGAAGAAGCTCGCGATGCGTTGCCCGAGGATTCGCATCTGCGAACGCTTTGCAACCTCGCGGTGGAGCGCCTCGAGGCCTTGGTGTCGACGGAGCGACGGGCAACGCCGGCGGCCGGCCCGCCACCTGCGCACATACACGCCAACAAAAAAGGCCGGCTCGCGGGGACGATCCGGCGAATTGCCGTCGATCCACTTCATCCGACCGGCTGGATGTTTGCCACCAAGCTATCGGAGATGCCG
>DATMNF010000074.1:0-20454 GCA_035569355.1 Steroidobacteraceae bacterium | reverse complement strand
CGCCGCGCGCCGCGAAGCGGACACCGACGCCTGGGCGCAGCTGCTGAAGAACGCCACGGAACGCTTGCAGCAGGATCGGCTGATCGAACCCGCCAACGACAGCGCCAAGTACTACTTGGTGACCCTGCGCAGGCTCGACCCTGGTAACGCCGGTCTCGCCGCAGCGATACAGGATCTCGGCAACCGTCTGGTGGCGAAAGCGCGCCGCGCCATGGCGCTCGAGCAATACGATGCGGCGCGAAGCTGGCTGGATGAAGCATGGGCGATCGGCTTTGCTTCGGCAGAGTCCGATTCGGCACAGCATGATTTGGACGCCGCTGTGGCCGGTCAAAACTTCTTGGCGAATGTCGTCGCCGCGGGCGACCTCACGCTCGTCAAGTCGGTGAAGCCGGCCTATCCGGAAAAGGCGGAATTGCGCAGAATCCAAGGCTGGGTGGAATTGGATTTCACCGTCGCCGAAAACGGCGCGGTGAAGGATATCGCCGTGCACGCCACCAGCGTTCCAGGCGTGTTCGAGAATGCCGCGATCAGCGCCCTCTCGCAGTGGCGCTACAAGCCGGTGCTGCGCGACGCAACGCCCGCGGCGCAGCGCGCCCGCATTCGAATCCGCTTCGCTCTGGAAGATTCCAAGGGCCCCCGCTTAGGCCGCTGAACTTTGGGTCAGCGCCGCCGCGCCCGCCTCCTGCGTGAGCGCGCCTATCTCGGCCCCGATTCTGAGGTCGTCCACCGTGCCGAAGGCGTGCTTGCGCACGAGTCCGTTGCGATCGATCAAAACGAGGCTGGGCGTACCGCGCATTTTATACCGCTCCATGGTGTGCGGAATCGGACTCGCCGCATTCGGCTGATCGAGCGCAATCGGAAACTTGAGCCGATATTCGTGGATGAAGGCCTTGAGCACCGCGGCACTGAACGCGTCGTGATGTTCGAACGTGGTGTGCAAGCCGATGACGGCCACGTCGCTCGGTTCGAAGGTCTCGTAGATTCTCTGCGCCTGCGGCACTCCCGTGCTGAGCGAACTCGGGCACAACACCTGGAACGCCGAAAGCACGACCACCCGGCCACGCAAAGCGGAGAGCAGGAGCGGCCGGTCCGTGTTGAACCACGTCTGAACCACCAGCTCTGGCGCGTACATCGGAGTTGTCATGGATAGCGTCACGCCGCCGGCTCAATTCACCGTCGGAACGTCCCTTCGTTGGTTATTGATTGTTCGTACTCGCGCCTATTGTGTGTCCGAACCACGCACCAATTACAAGAGGTAAAGCAGAGGCACGAAATTCTTGCGGAATTTTCCGCAATGAGTTAGGGAGGCGCTCGGCCGGCAATTTATTGCTGCGCGGGCTCGCGTTCGCGCTGTTTGCGCTCCGCAATTTCCTCGCGATCAACGGCGATGTTCCGGGGCGCCTTGATCCCGATGCGGACCTGTGAGCCGTTCACCGCCATCACGGTCACCTCGACATCGTCCCCGATGCGCAAACTCTCGCCGGCGCGACGAGTGAGTATCAGCATGAGATAGCTCCGGACTGCCCTACGAGCCGCCATTGACTCATGCCGGGATGTTCCCCGCTGTGGGCGCTTTCCGGCGAGTCGCTGTAGGACTGCGCTGACTTACGGCTGTGAATGCGCGGCCGCGTCCGGCTTCGCTTCGGGAGACGAGGACCAGTCGTTGACGGTGGCCTCGTAAATGGCCAATTCCCGAAGGAGATCCTCGAGCGGCTGTGCCTTGCCCATGGCAAATCCTTGGCCGTAGTCAACTCCGAGATCGGCCATGCGCGCACGCAACAGGTCGGTCTCGACGTATTCGGCGATGGTTTCCATGCACATGACTTTGGCCAGCTGAGCGATGGCTTTGATCATCGATTCCGAACGCGAATTGGTAACCGCGTCGCGGACGAAACTGCCGTCGATCTTGAGATAGTTGACCGACAGATCCTTGAGGTACGCCAGCGAACTGACGCCGGTGCCAAAATCGTCGAGGGCGAACTGGCAACCCAGATCCTGCAAGCTGCGCATGAAATTCTGCGCCTTGGCGAGGTTCCCGATCGTGGCGGTTTCGGTCAATTCGAAGCACAGGACTCCCGGCGCAAGGCTGCTCGCCTTGATCTCGTCGATCACGAACTGCAGGAACGCATCGTCCTGCAGCGATTGGCCGGAAAGGTTGATGGCGAAGCGCGCAGTATCCTCGCCGACCGAAGCGCTATGCTCGCCGAGCAGTCCGCAAGCTCGGTGCACCACCCAGCGGTCCACCGTGGGCATGAGCTGATAACGCTCCGCTGCGGAGAGAAACTTGCCGGGCGGAATGATTTCGCCGCGATCGCCCAACATGCGGATCAACAGTTCGAAGCGTGGACGGCCGTAGTTGCCGCGCAGGGGCAGAATGGGCTGCGCATCCAGGCGGAAACTGTCGTTGTCGAGCGCATCGCGGAGCTTGCCGATCACCAGAATGTCGGTATGGCGGCGGATGATGCTTTGGTCGGAATCCTGGAACATTTCGACGCGGTTGCGGCCGCGGTCCTTGGCCGCTTTACAGGCGATTTCCGCCGTCGCCAGCGCATGAGCCAGCGGGTGATCCGAGCGGCCTATCGGCGCCACGCCCAGGCAGGCGGAGACCTCGAATGAGCCTTGCCCGGCGCGCGGCACGATGGCGGCGGCGGCGGCGCGAATCTTTTCCGCGATGGCCGCCGCCCCGTCCATCGTGGAATTCGGGATCAGCGCGGCGAGCCGATCACCGGAAATCCGTGCCGACAAAGCCCCCGCGGGCAGGCATCTGGCCATGCATTCGGCGACATTGACGATCACATCGTCGCCGACGTGCATACCGAAGGTCTCGTTGATGACGTGCAGCCGGTCGATGTCGAGGTAGAGAATGATGTGCGCATTCGGCGTCGTCTTCGATCCAAGCAACGCCGAGGCCTGGCGCTCGAACGCCTGGCGCGTCATCAGGCCGGTGCTCGAATCGTATTGCGCCTGGATGATGCTGGTCGCCCTCTTTGCCAGCACCTCGGCGATGCGCGTTTGATGCTGATCAAAGTCCTGTGCGCTCGGCGGATTGAAAAGAGCGAGGACGCCCATGACGCGCTCCGAAGGATGACGGACCGGGCAGGCCAGAATCTTGTATGGCGCCGCCACGTCGCTCGCGACCTTGGAGATATGATTGACGACGATGGTGCGCTGCTGCAGCTGCATCCATGCCATCAAGTGATGTTGTGCACGCTGCAGCGATTCCGCAGACATGGGTTGGCCGCTGCGCGTCAAGGACAGGGATATATTCTTGTCGGGGACCCAGAGTGCTGCGAGGGCGCAGCCCATGCGCTCGAGCCCCGTCTTCATGATGAGCCCGAATTCGTCGGCGTCGCTCGTGGCCAACGATTGGTGCGAGGAGATCTCCAGCATGAGGTCGAGATCCCGTTCGCGCACGTCGAGGTCGCGTTCGCGAGAACCCAATCTCGAACGCAGGGTGAGTTCGCGCCGCAAGCACTCCAGCGCCGGCTGGACCAACTGGCGTACCGTCTGCAGCGGCCGCGCCTCCGTTTGCTTGCCGGACAGGCGGGCGACCAGGCTGACCACGCCGAGCAGTTCGATGTGCTCGCCGCGTATCGCGAACGAGTACACGGCGGTATCGGCATCGAGGGTTCGCACGACTCCGGCGAAATCGTTCGAATCCGACAGCGCGTTCGCGATGGCGTCTTTGACGATGTCGGGCTGGTCGGCAAGGTCCCATTCGTCCGAGGCCCATACCGGATTGGAGAAGCCGTCGTGCACGACGATCCCGCGCAAACTGGGCATGAGCATCCGGAGCAAACGCCCGTAAGGGTCGAACGAGGCGTCCGCGGCGGGGCTCTCCATGGCGGTAGACTTCATTTCCAGCACGCAGCCATCCAAAGCGGGTTCTAGGTTGGGGGAGATCTGCGTTCAATGTGCGGCAAACGACCTTAAGCATCCTTGACGAGCGTCGCAATTCAACGTAATGGGTAATGGTTTTCCCCAGGCTCTTGACAGTAGCCGCGGATTCCTGTGATGCAGATCGCTAATTCAAGGCGGCTCGCGCGCAATTGCGAGGCAGGGTCCTAGTGGTGGCGCGCCAGGAGGCCGAGCAGGCTGCGCCCGCCCGGAACCCGGATCAGGCGGAACACCCATCGCCAAAAGCGCCGTGCCTTCGCGTCGAGGCTTACCAGCGGCAGCGCTTCGTAGAGGTGGGGCAGGGGCTCATGCACGATTGCGCTTTGCGCGCCGACTTTCTCGATTCGCTGCTCCGATCTTAAGGTCAGGAGCACGGTCCCTTCGCGCCATTCGATGCCGATATCGCGCAACCCGGTCGAGCCGAAAATCTCGGCCGCGCGGGATTCCGCACCCCGCACGAACACCTCGGTGAACGCCGGGCCTTCGCGCGATAGCCGCCACGCGCCGTCCCCAAGATAGCGCGCCAGAAATGCCCCAGGTAAATTGCGTCGCATCTTTGGCGGCATTACTTCATCCTACCTGCGATGGACGAATCTTTAAAATTACTTCCCGGACAGACGGTGAGCTCGGGTGGTCGACCGCGGCTCGACTATCTTGCCATCGCAGCTCTGGCCTTTCCCTTCATGTTGAACAGCGCCGTGCAAGCGGTCCTGAACGCGACGGACACCTGGTTCATCGGACGATTGTCGCCGGCCGCGACGTCGGCGATCGGCGCGGTCTATTGGCCGATCTTGGTGTTCGTGCTGTTAATCGGCGGCGTCGGTCTGTCCGTTCAGACGCTGGTGGCACAAGCCTATGGCGGTCATCGGTACACACGCGCATCGCAGGCAACCTGGACCGCCCTTTGGGCGTCGCTGCTCACGATCCCCGTGTTTGTTTGGCTCAGCCTGGCCGGCGCGTCGATTTTCGCGCCTTTTCACATTCCCCGGGAAACCCTTCGGCTCGCCTTGGAGTACTGGTTCCCGCGGATGCTGGGCGGTCCCCTCGCCATCGCGCTATGGTCGCTTCTCGGCTTCTTCAACGGCATTGGCCGCCCGGCCATTACGCTGTGGGTAACCGTCAGCGTGGCCGTGTCCAATGCATGCTTGAATCAACTGTTCATGTTCGACTTCGGGATGGGGATTGCCGGATCGGGTTGGGCAACCGACGCCGCTCAGCTGATCGGCGTGGCGGCAGCCGCCTCGCTTTTTTTGGGCAGGCCAACGCGAAAGCGCTACGGCTCGCACCTCACGGCGCGGTTGCGCGTGGGGGCGTTGTTTCGGCAGGTGGAATTGGGGTTCCCGATGGGATTGCTCATCGCGGCCGACATCCTTGGTTTTGCACTGTTTCAGTTGATGCAAGTACGGCTCGGCACCATCGACGGCGCCTCCACCCAGATCGTCATGATGCTCACCTCGTTTTGCTACATGCCCGCGGTCGGAATCGCAATGGCGGGGACCACGCTCGTCGGGCAGGCCATCGGTGCGCACCGCCGCGATTGGGCGTTCAAGGTGGGCAACAGTATCATCTGCATTGCGGTGCTTTACATGGGGGCGATCGGAGTGTTGCTGGCAGCCGCCGGACCTTGGGTGCTGCCGTTCTTTACGAATCGCACGGACCCCGAGGCCGCCGGCGTGGTGGTGCGAGGCTGCCAGTTGCTTTGGATCGCCGCCGGGTACCAGTTGTTCGATGGATTCAACATCAGCAGCAGCGCGTGCCTGCGGGGCGCGGGCGATGTGCGCCTCCCGGCGATCATGGTGATTCTCCTGTCGTGGCTGCTGTTCGTTCCGCTCGCGCACAGCCTGTCGTTTGCACCGCGGGCCGGCTGGGTCGATTGGCTGCCGCAATTCGGTCTCGGCGCGGTGGGCGGATGGTTTGCCGCCTTGATCTACGTGTGCTGCCTGGGGTTGATGCTTTTTCTGCGTTGGTGGTCCGGCGCCTGGAAGAGAATAGCCTTGCCGCTCAATTGACGAGAATGCATTCGAGAGCGTGCCTGTGAATATATTGGAACGAGCCGCGGTAGCTTTGAGCTTAAGCCTGCCGCTCTGCGCATGGGGAGCCACGGGCGCCGGGACTCCATCGCCGGTGTCCGAAGTCATCGCGGCGCAGCGCCTTCCCCCGGGCGCGGTCAGCTTTGTGATCGTCGAGCCGGACTCCGGCCGCATCGTTCTCAGTCAGAATCCCGACACGCCGCGCAGTCCCGCCTCAACCATCAAAGTGGTCACGACTTTTGCCGCTCTGGACATGCTGGGCCCGGCATACACCTGGCACACGCGCGCGTTGATTCGCGGTCCGCTCAAGGATGGAGTGCTCGATGGAGATTTGATACTTCAGGGCGGAGGCGATCCTTACATGACCCTGGAGCGGTGGTGGAGCTTCGCGCATGCGCTGCGCGCCAAGGGACTCAAGGCGATTCGCGGCGACATCGTCATTGACAATACCGCCTTCTCCTTGCCAGCGCTGGATCCCGCGGAATTCGACGGCCGCCCAAATCGTCCTTACAACGTCGTTCCGGATGCGCTGATGGTGAATTTCCAATCCGTGGAGTTTCGCGTGTTGCCGGACGCCGATGCACGCCGGGTCGATGTCCTTGCGAGTCCGATGCCCGCCAACCTTGCCATTGAAAATCGCCTGCGCCTCGCCGCGGGCCGCTGCGCAGGCGCGGGGGGCAGAGTCGATTTCAAGGTGGCATCGTCGGGCTGGGATCGCGTTGTATTCAGCGGCGCACTGTCGCCGCATTGCGCGGAACGCAGCTTCACCCGCGTGCTCCTGCAGCCCACCACGTACGCGTTCGGCACGTTCGTGGAGCTATGGCGCGAAATGGGCGGCGAGTTCTCCGGCAAGTTGCGCGTTGCCGCGGCGCCCGCGGACGCCGAGGAGTTCCTCAGCTTCGAATCCTTGAGTTTGGCCGAGATCGTCCGCCTGACCAACAAATTCAGCAGCAATTTGATGGCGCGCCATCTGCTTCTTACCGTCGGCGCGGAGCGTTTCGGCCCGCCCGCCACGGTGGAGAAGGGCTCCGCCGCGATCGTCGAATGGAGCCGCGACCGCGGGCTCGATTATCATTCCATGGACATCGACAATGGTTCGGGATTGTCGCGAGACACGCATATCTCGGCGCTGCAAATGGCTCAGACCCTGAGTGTGGCCTATCACAGCCGCTATGCGCCGGAATTTCTCGCCTCGCTGCCGCTGGCCGGCATCGACGGCACCTTGCGCTCTCGCATGAAGATGAGTCCGGCCGGCGCCGTGCGTTTGAAAACCGGACACATCGACGGCGTCAGCGCAGTGGCAGGTTACGTCACCACGGGCGGCGGCAAAACCTATGTGCTCGTATCGTTGATCAATCATGGCCGTGCCGATATCGGCTCCGGGGAACCGGTGCATGCCGCCCTCGTGACGTGGATGCTCGACAGCCTATGAGCGCTCCATGTCCCACAGTATCGCGGTCACATCCTTGCGCAGCCAGACGCCGAAGCCCAGGTAGTTGAAACGCCTTCGCAGACGCCGGCGATACCAATCGCCGGGGCGCAAATGCACCGCGCGATCCGTGCGGGTGCGGTCGCAGTTCGCGCGCCAGTCCTCCCGGGTCAGGGCAGAGAAATATAAGGCCGCCCTCGTGATGTTCGCGAAGTTCGCAACGGCTCGGGCGGCCGCCCCGTCGTCGAGGTACTGCAGCACGTCGTAGCAGACCAAGAGATCCCTCGCCGAGCGCGGCGCGAAATCGACCACCGACCCTCTGGTCCATCCGTATCGAGTGCACAGGTAGCCGCTTGCCTCCAGACCCTCATAGCGCGCGCGCGGCAAGGCCTCGGCGAACGCCTCTTGCAATAGCCCGATGCCGCAGCCGGCATCGAGGATGCTGCGGACCGGGATTGCAGCGTGCCGCAGAATCTCGGCGATCAGCCGCGCGCGGCCGCGCATTTCTCCCCGCGTCGTGACCCGGGTGGTGGGATTGTAGTAATACCTTCGAAAGTAGGCGGAATCGAACGCAGCACCCACGAGAGCTACTCGACGGTGAGGCTCTTCGCAAGATTGCGCGGTTGATCGACGTCGGTACCCTTCAGCACCGCTACGTGGTAGGCAAGAAGCTGCAGCGGAACCGCAAACACGACCGGGGCCTGCAGCGCGGTGGCCGGCACGGGCATCTCGACGACCGTCACTCCCTCCTCGCCCTGCATGCCTGCTCTAGGGTCAGCGAACACGAACAATTGGCCGCCGCGGGCGCGTACCTCCTGCAGATTCGATTTGAGTTTTTCCAGCAGCTCGTTGTTGGGCGCCACCGCAACCACCGGCATGTCTTCGTCGATCAGTGCCAACGGACCATGCTTGAGTTCCGCGGCAGCGTAGCCTTCCGCGTGAATGTAGGAGATCTCCTTGAGCTTGAGCGCACCCTCCATGGCAATGGCGTGAAGAGGCCCTCGGCCGAGAAACAGGGCGTGGTGCTTGTCGGCGAAGACTTCGGCGAGGGCTTGAATGCTGGTATCCAGCTTCAACGTCTTCTCGATCAAACCGGGCAACTCGAGCAGCTGCGAAACGAGCTCACGCTCCTGCACCGCCTGCTGCCCGTGCTTGGCTAGCGCGATGGTTAGCATCGCGAGGGCGGTCAGTTGAGTCGTGAACGCCTTGGTCGACGCGACGCCTATTTCCGGCCCGGCGCGGGTCAGCAACGTGAGCTCCGACTCGCGAACCATCGAGCTTTCGGCGACGTTGCAAATGGTAAGCGTCGACAGATACTGAGCGCGCTTGGCGTTACGCAGCGCGGCTAAAGTGTCGGCCGTCTCGCCGGACTGCGATACGGTCACGAACAACGTGTCCGCAGTGATCACGGGGTCGCGATAGCGGTATTCGCTGGCAATCTCGATTCGCGCCGGAATGCGGCAGATTTGTTCGATGAAATAGCTGGCGACCAGCCCCGCGTGGAAGCTCGTGCCGCACGCCGCAATATGCACGGCCTTGACGTCTTTGAATACTTGATGAGCCGACGGGCCAAACGCGGCATCGAGGAGCCTGCCACCGGCAATCCGCTCCTCCAAAGTCTGTGCAACCGCCCGTGGCTGCTCGTGAATCTCCTTGAGCATGAAGTGGCGGTACTGGCCGCGCTCCGCGGCATCGGCCGGCAGCTCGCTTTCGCGAACCGCCCGCGCCGCGCGTGCACCCCTTGCGTCCAGGATGGTAATCGACTTACGGCGGATCTCGGCGACGTCGCCCTCGTCCAGAAACATGAAGCGCCGCGTCACGGGCAGCAGTGCGGCAACGTCGGAAGCGACGAAGTTCTCGTCGATGCCGAGACCGATGACGACCGGGCAACCCTCTCGCGCCACCACGATGCACTCGGGATCCGCCTCGGCGATCACCGCCAGCGCGTAGGCGCCCTCGAGTTCAGCGACCGTACGCCGCACCGCCTCGAAGAGTCCGGCCGAGGCGCCCAGATGATGATGGATGCGGTGAGCGATCACTTCGGTGTCGGTTTCGGAGGTGAAGCGGTAACCCAGACCTTTCAGGTCGGAGCGCAGTGCCTCGTGATTCTCGATGATGCCGTTGTGCACGATCGCCACACCGTCCCGCGACATGTGCGGGTGGGCATTGTGCGTCGTCGGGATCCCGTGGGTAGCCCACCGGGTGTGCGCGATTCCGAGGTGGCCCCCGATCGGCGCCTCATCGAGGGCAGCTTGGAGAGTCTTCACCTTTCCGACGGTGCGCAGACGTGCAACCCGGCCATTGTCTAGAACGGCGAGGCCTGCCGAATCGTAGCCGCGGTACTCGAGGCGGCGCAGACCCTCCATGAGAATGGGGACTGAGTTGCGCTCGGCGATCACACCTACTATTCCGCACATTGGGCTTTCGCCTCCTATCTCAAGAGGGCTGCATAGTGTGCCCGAGCCGGCCCAAATCGCCAAACGCCTGACGATCGGCGGCAGCCGCTCAGTGAGCGCCGGCGGCCGGGACGGCGACGCTGGGCGCGATGGATCCACCGAGCGCTTGGAACAAAGCGGCCGTGTCGGCGTAGCGATTGGCACGGGCCTGGGACAGTGAAATCACGGCCTGCTGGTAGGTCTGTTCCGCGTTGAGAAGCGCCAAGTAGCTGACGGAGCCGAGTTCGAGCTGATGTCGCACCACGTCCAGGCTCTTCGTGGCGGCGGCTTCGGCGCGAGCCGCAGCGGACAGAGCCTGCGCATCGGCATCGAGCGCGTGCAACGCATCGGCCACGTTCTGAAAGGCGGTCAACACTGCCGATCGATACTGCGCTCCCGCTTGATCCAGCGCGGCATCGGCGGCGCGCTTTCGGTGAAGCAGTGTTCCTCCCGCGAACAGCGTCTGCGTCAAACTCGCGCCCACGCTCCAAAAACCCGTGCCGGGTTTGAATAGATCTCCCATGGCCGTCGCGGAACTACCGATATCCCCGGTAATGGTGAGTTGCGGCAAGAGGCTCGCGATCGCCACACCCACTTGCGCGGTTGCGGCGTGCAATTGTGCCTCGGCCGCTCGAACGTCGGGGCGCCGCTCGACGAGCTGGGAGGGTACCCCCAAGGGCAAATCCGTCGGCAGCACGAGCTGATCCAGCTCGAAACGCGCCGGCCGGTAGTCGGCAGGCAGCTGCCCAGTCAATGCGGCGAGCATATCCCGCGTTGTCTGCAATTGCCGATCAAGGGGCGGCAATGCCGCTTCCAATTGCGCCAACGCCGCCTCCTGAGCGAAAACGTCGCCTTCGGCGATCGCCCCCAACTCCAATTCTCGGCGCAGCACCGACAATGCTTCGCGTTCCAGCGCAATGACCCGTTCGGTGCCGGCGATCTGGGCACGCAGGCCTGCTTCCGCGACGGCAGCGGTCACCACGTTCGCCGTCAAGGTGAGGTAAGCGGCGTCGAGCTGAAAGCGGCTCGCTTCGGCGAGCGCTTCGAGCGATTCCACCTGACGGCGGTTGCTGCCGAACAGGTCCGGGACATAGCTCACCGTGACCTGCGGCGTGTAAAGCGTGTAGAGCGCCGTCCCGGACGTAAGATTAGGGCTGAGCACGCCGACCGCATCGCGATGTCGCGCCGCCTCGAACCCGGCTTGCGCGGTGGGATAGTAAAATCCGCGTTGCGCCGCCGCGTTCTCCTGTGCCTGGCGCAGCGCGGCCGTCGCCGCTTGCACGCTGGGGTTGGCACGCAGCGCCTCGGCGACCAAGGCATCGAGCTCGTCCGAACCGAAGCGCGTCCACCAATCCCGCGGCACGTCCTGCTCGGCCAAAAACCGTTGCGCAGCGCCGCCCGGGCCCGTTGCCGACGCGGTCTCGGGCGGCAGCGCCTCGGCTGTATAGCGATCGACTCGAGGCGGCGCCGGGCGGTGGAAATTTGGGCCCACGCACGCGCAAACGCAGAGCGGCAATAGCCCCCGTAGGCCGGCTCGAATCAGCGGCAAGCGGCGGCGGTACCGATGCGCGGCACGCTTCATTGCGGTTCCCGGGCCTCTTCCGGCGGAATTTCCCTCGCCGTGGAGAACTTCAATATGAGCACGGGCAGCACCAGCAGTATCAGCATCGGCGCAAACAGCATGCCGCCCACCACGACCAAGGCCAGAGGACGCTGCACTTGCGACCCGATGCCGGTCGAAAAAGCCGCCGGCAAAAGACCCACGCAAGCCACGATGCAGGTCATCATCACCGGCCGCAGCTGGGTGCGGCAGGTTTGCAGCATGGCGCCCGCGCGATCGAGTCCCGACTCGAGGCTCAGATGGTAGTAGGACAGAACGAGAATGCCATCCATGGCGGCAATGCCGAACAACGCGACGAAGCCGATGGCGGATGAAACGCTGAACGCGGTGCCGGTCAGCCACAGCGCGAAAATACCTCCCAGAAGCGCCATGGGAATGACGCTGGCCGCCAGCAAGGCGTTGCGCAGGCTGCCGAAATTGAGATACAGCAATAAAACGATCAGCGCGATCGAGAATGGCACGGCGACGCTCAAGCGCGCGATGGCATCCTGCAGATTGCCGAATTCGCCCACCCATTCGAGGCGGTAGCCGCCCGGCAACAGCCCCTTGGCATCCACGGCCCGTTGTGCCTCCAGCACGGCACTGCCGAGATCCCTGCCTCGCACGCTGAATTTGATGGGTACATATCGCTGTTGCTGCTCTCGATAGATGAACGCCGCGCCCGATACGAGACGCACATCGGCCAAGTCCTCGAGCGGCACTTGAATGAATCCAGTGCCGGTGCTCGCCTGCGCGGCGACGGGAATGTGGCGAATGGCCTCGAGGTTTTGCCGATAGGGAGTGGCCAATCGCACCATCATCGGAAAGTGCCGATCGCTGGTTCCTTCGTACAGGTCCCCCGCGCTTTGCCCGCCGATGGCGGCCTGGACCACCGCATTGACGTCACCGGGTGCGAGGCCGTAGCGCGCCGCCCGCACGCGATCCACATCGATGCGAATCGTCGGCTGACCCAGCGAGCGGAGCACCGCGAGATCCGTGATTCCGGGTACCTTGTCGAGCACAGCCGCAATTCCGTCGGCCGTCTTCTCCAAGGTGTCCAAGTCATTGCCGTACACTTTGACGGAGTTCTCGCCCTTGACGCCGGATGCGGCTTCCTCGACGTTATCTTGAATGTACTGCGAAAAGTTGAAGCCGACGCCGGGGAACTGCTGCAGGAGCGTGTCCGTCATGTCCTCGGTGAGCTTCGCCTTCGTCTCTCCCCGCGGCCAGGTCTCGAAAGGTTTCAGCGGCACGAAAAATTCGGCGTTGAAGAATCCCGTGGCGTCGGTGCCGTCGTCGGGGCGGCCGTGCTGCGAAACCACCGCCTCGACCTCCGGATACGCGCTCATCAGGACGCGCATGCGATTCACGTAAGGGTCGCTGGCCTCCAGAGAGATCGATTGCGGGAAGGTCGCGCGGACCCACAAGTTTCCTTCCTCGAGCGAAGGCAAGAATTCCAATCCCAAGGAACGCACCGCAAATATCGCCAGCAGCGCAACCACGCCCAATCCGGCGAAGGTGATGATGCGATTGGCGAGCACGAACTCGAGAGCCGGCTGATACACACGGCGCAAACCCCGTACCAGCGGCGTTTCCCGTTCCTGAACGACTTGTGGGAACAACACCAAGCTCAAGGCCGGTGCGACCGTGAAGGTTGCGATCAAACCACCGGCGATGGCATACGCGTAGGTCTTCGCCATGGGGCCGAATATGTGGCCTTCGATGCCGGAAAGGGTGAAGAGCGGCACGAAGCCCGCGATGATGATTGCGGCCGCGAAGAAGATCGATTGGCTAACCTCGGCGGCGGCAATCGATATCGTGCCCGTTTTGCCGCGAAAACCGCTGCGAACCCGCATCCGGTGCAGGGTGCTGGGTCCCGTCCCAAGATGCGCGGCGGCTTCCGCGAGGTGCCGATAGATGTTCTCGACCATGATGACGGTCGCATCCACGACCAGACCAAAATCGATGGCGCCGACCGACAAGAGGTTCGCGGACTCGCCGCGCAGCACCATGAGGCCGATGGCAAACGACAAGGCGAACGGTATGGTCATCGCGACGATGAAAGCGCTGCGGAGGTTGCCGAGAAATGCCCATTGCAGCAGGAAGATGAGAAGCACGCCCGCAACCATGTTGTGAAGCACCGTGCGCGTCGTTATGTGAATGAGATCGCTGCGGTCGTAGATGCGCTGAATACTCACGCCGGGCGGCAGGATGCCGCTTTGATTGACCTTATCCACTTCAGCTTCGACGCGTTTGATCGTGGGTACGCTTTGGGCGCCGCGGCGCATGAGGACGATCCCCTGGACGATGTCGTCCGCCTCGTTGTAGCCGGCGATGCCGAGCCGCGGCAGATTGCCGATGCTCACTGCGGCCACGTCGCCGATTACAACGGGCGCGCCTTGGTTGTTGGCGATCAACGTGCGGCGAATCTCGTCCGCCGAGTGAATCAGCCCGACACCCCGAACCACCGCGGACTGGGCACCGAAATTTACCGTCTGACCGCCCACATTGATGTTCGCGTTGGCGAGGGCCGTCAATACCTGCGGCACGGATAGCCCGTATCCCAAAAGCTTGCGCTGATCGATGGCGATGTCGTACGTCTTGGTCTTACCGCCCCAACCGGTCACGTCGATGACTCCGGGCACCGCTTTGAAGCGCCGCTCGAGCACCCAATCCTGCAGAGTTTTCAGGTCGGTAACCGAATAGTTGGGAGGCCCAACCACCCGATAACGATAGATCTCGCCAATCGGGCTGGTCGGTGAGATTTGCGGCTGCGCGCCGTTCGGCAATGCCCCGAGTTGGGACAGCCGGTTGATCACCCATTGCTCGGCTTGTTGGTAGGTAAAGTCGTAGGTGAATTGAACCTTGACATCCGAGAGGCCGAACAGCGATATCGTGCGTATGGCTTGCACGTTGGGAATGCCCGCCATCTGGATTTCGAGCGGGATGGTGATGTAGCGCTCGATTTCCTCGGCCGACTGGCCCGTGCTCTGCGTGACCACATCGACGAGGGGCGGCACCGGATCGGGATAGGCTTCTATATTGAGATTGAGGAAACTGGCGATGCCGGCCACCAGCATCATCCCCAGCATCACGACCATCAGCACCCGCTGACGGAGTGCAAACGTTACGATCGCGTTCATGACGAGGCGGGCACCGCCACTTGGTCGATGAACAGCCCGCCCTTGGTCACGACCCGCTCACCCGGCTTCAGGCCTTCGAGCACCTCGACCAGACCTTGGTTGTTGCGCCCGATGCGGACCGCACGGTAGGCGAGCAACCCATCGCCCGCCACAACCCACACATGCGCCGCTTCGCCCTCGAAAACGATGGCTTCCTCCGGCACCGCGGGCGCTTCGGCGGCATCGCCCGTCAGAATTCGGAAATTGGCGAACATCTCCGGCTTCAGTGCCCCATCCCGGTTGTCGATTTCGGCGCGCACCGGCAGCCGGTGAGTTATCGGGTCCACCAACGCGGCAACATAGGTCACGCGTGCATTGAAGACCCGCTTCGGATAGGCGAGCACGCGCACTTCCACCGCTTGCCCCACGTGGACCAGCCCGGCATCCGCCTCGCGCACGTTCGCGAGCAACCACACGTTCGAAGGATCGGCGATCGTGTAGACCGGCGTGCTGCTGCCGGCTTGAAGATACTGTCCAGGACCCAATTGGCGGTCCACGACCACACCGGCAATCGGTGCGCTCAGCGTCGCCACGGGATCGATCGTCTGCGACGATTCGAGCGCAGCGATCTGAGCTTCCGGCTTGCCGAGAATCTTCAAACGATTGCGTGCCGCGGCAAAGGCGGCGGCCGCAGCCGAGAGGTCCGATTGCGCCTGTTGCCAGTCCTGCAAGCTGCCGCCTTTGGCGTCGTACAGCGCGTGCTTGCGGGTCTCGTTGATGCGCGCCAGTTTGACCTGGGCCGCCGCCGCAACCACGTCATTCTGCGCTTGCACGAATTCCGAGGCTTCGATCGCGGCGAGCGGCGCACCTTGTTTCACGCGATCGCCCAGCCCCGCGATAACGCGGATCACGCGGCCGGAAAAAGGCGAAAACAGCGGCGTTGCCCGATCCCCATTGACCGCGATCTTGCCCTCGGTCAATTCCTCGCTGACGAAGCCATGCAGCCCCACGGTTTCGATGGTCAAGGTCTTCAGTTGTTGGGCGGTGGCGCGGAAGGTACCCGGCGGCGAGGGCGCCGCGGCAGCCGGCGCTGCGTGCTTGCCGAAAAAACGCCCGCCCAGCCAGACGGCCAAGACGAGCCCGATGACCACCGCGATGCCGATAACGGCCGCGTGCAGCTGGCGTTGTGGCGACCATGCGCGCCGCTTGATTGACTCCCGGGCGCCCGATGGCGGGCTAGGATCGCTTGGCGTCGCCATGGGTCAAGAGTTTCGGCTTGAAATCGGTATGCGCACCGTAAAGCTCGAGCCCGCGCCTTCGCGGCTGTCGACCTCGATCGAGCCTCCATGAAGCTCGAGCACCATGGCGACGAGGTGCAGTCCTACGCCGCTGCCTGCGACGCCGGCTGCATTGGCGCCGCGGAAGTAGCGCTCGAACAAGTGGGCGCGATCGCGTTCCGGAATGCCGATGCCGTGGTCACTCACGCTCACCAGCAAGCCGCCATGCTCCTCGCGTGCGGTCATTTCGACCGGATCGCCTGGTGCGGAGTATTTAATGGCGTTGGACAACAGGTTGCTGAACAGAGCGAACAGCAGTTTTGGATCACCGTACATGACCGAGGGCAACTCGCCGGTTTTCTCGCGAATGTCCGCGCTGCGCGTGGTGTCGCGGTGCAGCTGACACACCTCGTGCAGCAACCCGGCTGGATCAAAATTGCCGGGTTGATAGACCGCTTGTCCGTCGAGCATCCGCGAGGCCCCGAGCAGGCTGTCCATGATTCCGGTCAACCGCGTCACCGCGCCGCGGATTCTCGTCGCACGTTCGAGCAAATCGCTCGGGGTCACCCGATCCTTGAGTTTGATCAATCGCTGCGCTTGAGCGTCAATGACGGTCAAGGGCGTGCGAAACTCGTGCGAAGTCATGGTGACGAAGTTGCGTTGCTGAGCGGCCACGCGCCGTTCATTTTCCAAGGTCTCCTCGAGCGCTGCGGTCTGTTCGATCAGTCGCCGTTGGCTATGGACCAGGGCGATCGCGTTGTCGCGGAATACCGAGACCGAGCGCGCCATCTCGCCAATCTCATCATCGCGACCGCTGCCGGGAATGCTGATATCCGTGTGGTGAGCCGCCAGATCATGCATGCCGCGAGCCAGTCCGAGAAGCGGGCGCGAGACCGACCGGGTGATGTAAATGATGGTGGCGAGCACCAGGCAAGTGGCCACGATCATCGCCGCCACGATGAGGCGCCGGTCTCGCGAGTACGCACCCGCCGCGCGTGAGCTGGCCTCGCCCGACTTCGCGACGGTCTGGTCGGTGAGGCGCCCCAAGGTATCGCTTGCCATATCGAAGGCGCGACGCGAATCAGTCATGTACATTGCGACCGCAGCCGACTTCGCGCCCGAATGCGACAGTACGAGCACCTGCGCGGCAATGACCTTGTACGCCGCCCATTCGCGTGCGAATTCATCGTAGAGCCGTTGCTCGGATTCCTCGTGCGGCAACGCCTCGTACGAGCGTTGCGCTTGAATGACCCGCGCATCCAGACCGGCGATCTCTTTTTCCCCCTCCATCAACTCGGCTGCCGTGCCGGAGAGCAGGTGTGTGCCCTCACCCGTGCGGTAGTCCGACATGTAATTGTTCAGATCGCCGATCAGTCGGATGTCCTGGAGCCATTGGTTGCGGATCTCGTCGGATAGCCGATTGACGTCGCTGAGGCGCTGGATGCTGAAGACCCCGAGCCCAATCATCAGTGCAAGGAACAGCAACGACGCGGCCGAGAGCAGGATGCGAATGGAGCTTGGGCCGCCCGGGCGGATCCTGGGCGCAGCCGGTTTCTCGGAATCGTCGGCGCCTCGGGCCAAGGTTTGGCCGGCTTCGTCCACTGCGGCGGTCATGGGAACCCTGCGATCAAGGCTCGATCAACCGGCCGGTGACCGCTTTGACAGCGGCTTGCACGCGTGTGGCGACGTTGAGCTTGCGGCAGGCGGTTTCAATGTGGAAATCGACGTTGCGCTTGCTCGTGCCGATGATTTGCCCAATCTCGGTCGAGGTTTTGCCGCGGGCGGCCCAGGTTAGACATTCTATTTCGCGATCCGCCAGGGCGATTTGCCGCGACCAGAGTTCGGTACGGGCGACTCTTGCGAGGCGACCGCTGATGATGGTATCGAGGATTTCAAAATCGATCGGCTTGACGACATAGTCGTCCGCCCCGAGGCGGCGACCCTTGAGTTGACTGTCGCGATCCCCGAGCGCGGTCAGGAAGATGAAGGGCATCGAGGCGAAGCGCGGCGTCAGCTCAGTGAGCCGATCCAGCAACTCGAAACCGCTCAGAATCGGCATGCTGACATCGCACAGCACGATGTCGGGCTGCACTTTGAGCACGGCGGAGAACCCCGCTTGGCCGTCGTGAGCCAGGGTCACGTCGTAGCCGCGCTCTTCGAACTCTTCCGCAATCAACAGGGCTGTTTCGCAATCGTCTTCGACGCACAGGATCTTTTTTCGCATTGGCGTTCCTCCCGCCGCGGCCGTACTACCGGGATGATCCTCGCGCCCGCATTCCCGCGTCTACTGTTATCCATCACAGTATCGGGCGCGTCTGTCAGACACGCGCCGGAACGACCTCAACCGTGACGTGAGACAGGATCTTGAAGCGGGCGAGTTGGTTGCGGTAGTAGTTCGGGTCCCGCTGTTTGTCGGTGGTCACGGAGATGATTGCCGCGAGATGTCCCGGTCCGACTCGCCACAGGTGCAGATCATCGAGCCGATCGCCCCCTACTTCGATTGCGTCACGCAGCTTCGCCGCCAATTGGCGATCGGGGTTCATGTCGAGCAGGATCGCGCCCGTGTCGCGGATCAACCCATAAGACCAGCTTGCGATCACGCAGGCGCCGACGATGCCGGCCAGCGGATCCATCCAGAGCCATCCGAATGTCTTGGCCAGGATGAGGCCGATGATCACGAGAATGGAAACCGCCGCATCGGCCGCCACATGAACGATGGCGGCGCGCATGTTGTTGTCGCGATGAGCGCCGGCGTGTCCGTGGTGATGCTCCTCGAAGCCGACGCGGTGTTCGGTGCCGTCGTCCATGAGAATGCGGGCAGTGAACGCGTGCGGCTCGGGAATCTCCTCGACGGACTCAAGGTAGTCACCCCGGTCGCTCATCTGGAAAACGTGGCGGCTTCCGTCGGTGCGCAGGGTTTCGATCACCGTCCCGGCGCCCAGAGACGCCGGCGAGTTCTCCCTTTGGAGCCGGAATCGCGGCGGCGCGTCGTCTTCATGAATCTCGAGGAGCAGCGCTCCGCCGGCCGCGGCAATTCGGTGTCGCTCGCTTGATTCTTCATGGGCGTGCCCGTGAGCATGATGGTGCGAGCCGCTGCTGCTCAGCAGCCAGGCGCTGCTGATATTCACCGCAAGGCCCAAGCAGGCGATCGGAATTGCCTCCGTAAAATGAATCGCAACCGGCTGAAACACCCGCAATACCGACTCGTACCCGATCAAGGCGGCGATCATCGCGAGCACGATGGCGCTGGTGAACCCGGCCAAATCGCCGAGTTTGCCCGTGCCGAAGCAGAACCGGCTGTCGCTCGCGTGCTTTCTGGCATAGCTGTAGGCCAGCGCGGCGAGGAGCAGTGCGCCGGCGTGAGTGCTCATGTGCAGGCCGTCGGCCACCAACGCGATCGACCCGAAAAGTATTCCGCCGACGATCTCGGCAGCCATCATGGCGCCGCACAGGATGATGACCGCCCACGTCCTGCGCTCGCTGCGCTCGTGGTCGGCTGCAAGGAACACATGACTGTGCGGCCGGAACTCGCTCTCGGTGCTATCGGGCATGGCGACGGCTATTTGATATAGGCGTGCACGACGTCGATGAGGTGTTCGGCAGCTTGCGCCAGTGACCCGCTGGGTTTGCCCTTGGCCTCGACGAAGTGCTCGCGAACGTGATCCTCCATGACTTCCGCCATGAGGCTTGAAGTGGCGCCTTTGACGCCCGCAATCAGGTGCATGACCTTATCGCAGCTCGACTCGCCCTCGAGCGCACGCTCGATGGCCTCAACCTGCCCCCGCAGACGGCGGACCCGAATCAAAAGCTTTTGCTTCTCGCGGATGGTGTGCGACATCGACAGAGTATATATGGGATGGGGGGGTATGTCATACCTCAGAACTGCGCGTGGACGCGCACCGCAAACACCGATACCGGTCCGCGGTCGCGGTTGTAGGCCGGATTATCGACCCACTGATAATCGAGGCTGATCGCGGCGTGCGCGAACAGAGCTGCGCTGTAGTAGGTTTCCAGAATCCGTTCAGATCCGGGGTGCGGCAACTTTCCGTCGCCGATCAGGATGCCGAGGCCTCCCGCGTTCAAATAGCGCTCGCGCGCGGCCGAGATGCCGTTGTCGATGGCCGCCAGTCCCACCGTGTCGTGGCTGCGGTTCCAGGCAGAACCCTTCAGCGAGAGTCCCGCCGAGACGGATCGGTCGACGTCAGTGAATTCGTACGTCTCGACGTTGCCCGCCGCCTTGCTCGCCCGCACGAACAGCCCCAGGTCCGATGCGAGCTGCTGTTCGACATTGAGAGCGGCCCCGAGGCGGCTGCGGTACTGACGAACTCTCACGATATCGACCGCGGTGCCGCTGCTCTCGGCCGATTGCACGGCGGCGTTCAGGAGCCCCATGCGGCCGCGGCTATCGAACATCGTCGCCGTGACCTTCCCAGGCTGTCCGGCAATATCATGGCGATGCTCGGACTCGAGAATCATCTGAAACTCGTGAAACCCCGGATCGAGGTGCGCGCTGTTCGGAACGTTGGATAAGTCGAACACGCCCGCGCGCAAGGCCCACGGTCCTCGATACCACTCGGCAGCCGCGCCGACCGTGAAGCCCCAGGCATCCGCCGCATAATCGAAGGCGCCTCCGTCGATGGCCGCCCAGTTCAGAAAATCCGCTC